>CAMHSB010000019.1 GCA_946187695.1 uncultured Bacteroidales bacterium | reverse complement strand
GTGCTGATTTTCAGGCGGGTGGAATAAGGGGCTCGAACCCTTGACACTCGGAACCTCAAATCCGTTTTCGTAACCTGCTGAATATCAGCCGTTTAACAATTCAGTTTAATATCGTTTTTCCCCCGTCTCGGGACATTTTTGGGACACTTTTCGAAATTCGGGGGAAAGATTTTTTCCTATTCTAAATATCAGTATTTCAAAGAGTTATACGTTTTGCGGGGAAAGTTCGGGGAACGCTTTTGGGGAACGCAGTTCCGAGTGCCCGCTGCACAATTTACTTGCTTTTGTAGAGGCTCATTTCTTCCTCTCTTAAAGCCACTATTTTCTCTAAGTTCTTGATGCGCTCTTCCTGCTCTTGGATGAGCTTCTTTTGTGTATCGATGATGGTACGCATGTACACTGTTACCGGTGTACTCTCGGTAAGTTTCTGCTCCTCCTCATCCCTGAAGAAGTAATCAATGGGAACACCAAAGAACTTTGATATCTGCTCCAACGTGTGCGCAGTTGGATTGGACTTCTCACCCAAGAGATTTGACACGGAACGCTTCCGGTTGCCATATAGCAGTTCACTCAGATCTGCCGTGGGTCTTCCACTCTCTTTGAGCAAGTTTTTGACAATTTGACCGTCAAACATTGCTTTTTCAATTTTCAGTTTAATATCTTCGATATTACAAAAATTCCGTCTAAAAAATGTGCATTTATAAGTGCGTTTTTTCGCTCGTATATTTGCATATATGAAATTTTTGTTGTAATTTTGCTGCAAAATTAGTAAATATTTTTGACATGAGCAAATTTTTACCGGAAAAAATTGAAAATTTTCGCATTTTTTATGTCGAACTGCGCAAAAATAGGTTGAAAACGCAGTTTAGAGATGAAATTTGCAAGGCTACCGGTTGGGCGTACTCCACTTTCTACCATAAGATGAAGTACGGCAATGTGTACCGTGATGAAGCACCAATAGTTAAATCAATCATTGAAACATTCGGAAGAAATGAAAACATCCAAGCCAACAAAGAAGCGTGAGTACTTTATCCTTGAGGAGTGGCTTCCTGCTCTGCAGAAGCTGGACGGCTTCTCACTACTTGCTATCGAGTTTAAGAAGAATACTCAAGGCTTCGTTAAACAGGTCAAAGGACAGGTCTTTGAAGAATCAGAAAAGTTCATCGGAAACATCAAGGTCGTGGAGAAGCATCCTGTGACAGTCGTTTGGCGTCACACGGGCGCGTGTTATAGAAATGCAAAGCACGTGCGCGCGGAGCAGTTCGATGTAACGCAATATCTGGAGCCGTAAATATGTACTCAGACGAGTTTATTGAACGAGTTCGCTCCAATACAAACATCCAACGCGTTTTTGAAGCCAAAGGCATCACTCTCAAAAAGTCTGGTGCCGATTTGGTGTGCAAGTGCCCTTTCCATGCAGATAAGAAGCCTTCCCTGCATGTCAACCTCTCCAAAGGTCTCTGGAACTGCTTCGGATGCGGCGAAGGAGGCGATGCTATTCAGTTCGTGCGAAGAGCGTACGGCTATTCGTTCCGGGAAGCGGTCGAATACCTTGCGAATATGGCGAACATCCCTGTAGAGCAAGAAAAACAGCTATCTCAAGCGGAACTCGAAGAGCAGCACAAACGCGAAGTGTTGCTCAATGCGATGGATGTAGTGGCTGATTTCTATGTCTCTACCCTATGGGATGACAGCGAAGAAGCGAAGAAAGCCTTGGAAGAGGCCTCCAATCGCTGGGATAAGGATTTCCTTCAACAATACCGTATCGGCTATGCTCCCAATAAGTATGATGCCCTTATCAACTACGCCAATACCAAAGGTATCTCCGCCGAACTGCTCTTGGAACTGGGCATGGCCAAGTACTCCAAGAATAACAACCTCATCGATGTCTTCCGCGGACGGATCATGATTCCTATCCGCAAGCGCTCCGGAAGATACGTAGCCTTTACCGGACGCACTATCAAAGCCAAAGAGGGCGATGATACACCCAAGTATATCAACAATGCCAACACGCCGCTCTTTGACAAGGACACCACAGTCTTTGGAATGGACGTGGCTGCAGGCCCGGCCATCCGTGCAGATGTGATGTACCTGGTGGAGGGTGCGCCGGATGTGCTCCGTCTGCATCAAATCGGTGTTAAGAACGCGGTCGCTTGTCTTGGTTCGGCTTGGACAGATAACCAACTCCGGCAGCTCAAACATTGCACTACTAAGTTGTGCTTCATTCCGGATGCCGACCCACCCAATCTCGAAGCAACCAATATCCGTGATAAACATGGTATTGGCATCCAAGCCGTCATTAAGAATGCGAAGAAAGCAATCTCGTTGGGCTTCAGTGTGATGGTCAAGGAGATTCCCGTCGGAGAGAAACAGGATTCTCCACGGAAGTTCTCATACTTCAAGCAGGATCCTGATTCGTATTTCACTTCCTTTGACAAGTTCAACAAAACCGGCGAGAAAGATTTTATCATCTGGTATGCCTCCAAGATACTCGACCCTAATCAAGCCACCTCTGCCAATGCCATTGCCATCGATGAGTTGGCTGATCTCATCGCCAGTCAGGATATCGAATCACAGATACCGGTGTATATCGACGCGCTCCACAATATCTATCCTGGTCGTCAGACATGGAAGAAGGCTATTGACAAAGCCATCGGGGAGCGCGCGCGACAGTCCTTGTCCAAGGATGAGGATGACATCGCAGTACTCAGTGAGTTCGGCTTTATAGAGCGGCATAATGCCTACTACACATCTTCCAATGGCGCTACGGTCAAGTGGTCTAACTTTACACTCAAACCACTCTTCCATGTGCGGGATAACAATTCCGCATTGCGCCTGTATAAGATGAAGAATGAAGATGGCGTAGAACTCACGATTGAGTTCCAGCAGGAAGAACTCACTTCCCTTGCTCGTTTCCGGGCAAAAGTGGAGAGCCAAGGCAACTTTGTGTGGCTGGTGGGAGAAAGCCAACTCACAAAGCTGAAGCAATTCCTCTACAAGGCTACCGAAACAGCCGAACTGATAAGGCAGTTAGGCTGGAACCATAAAGGCTTCTTTGCTTTCGGAAACGGTATTGCTTTCCGTGGCTCGTGGTATAAGGTCGATCCGTTGGGCATTGTGCGCCTTCCGGAAGATAAAGGCAACTATTACCTGCCGGCATTTTCAGAAGTGCATGTCACCGATGATGGTAGTGACAACTTCAATGATTTCGACCGGCGCTTTATCCACGATAACCGGAGCACCGCCTCTTTGCATGAATACACTTCCAAAATGGTTGCTGTATTCGGAAACAAGGCCATCGTCGGTATCTGCTTCTATCTCGCTACGCTTTTCCGTGATATCATCCTCCGGGAAGTGTCCGGTTTTCCTCTCCTCAATCTTTTCGGTCCTAAAGGATCTGGTAAAACCGAACTGGGTCACTCGCTCATGGCGTTTTTCATGTCCTATAACAAAGCACCGAACCTTACCACCTCCACGCTCCCAACAATAGCTGAAGCGGTCGGTCAGGTTTCCAATGCACTCGTTCACTTGGATGAGTTTAGGAACAGTCTCGATACGGATAAGTACGAGTTCCTAAAAGGTCTCTGGGACAGTGTCGGCAGAAGCCGCATGAACATCGATACCGGCAAGAAGCGGGAAACATCCAAAGTGAATTGCGGCATTATCGTGTCCGGGCAGGAACTGGCCAGCCGCGATATAGCTTTGTTCTCTCGTTTCGTGTTCCTCTCGTTCTCCTCCTCACAGTTCTCCAAGGAACAGATGCACGAAATGGAACAATTCCGTGAGATACGCAAACGCGGGTGCAGCCATCTCACGCTTGATATCATCAAGTTAAGGCCGCAGTTTGAGCAAGGTTTTCAGCATGCCTACTACGATGTTACCGACAAACTGTCACATCAGTTCGCCGATACGGTGGAGGGCCGTATCTTAGGTAACTGGGCGATTATACTGGCTGCCTACAAAACCTTGGAGAATTACCTCAATCTGCCATTTAACTACTCTGTAGTATATAAAGAGTGCTGCACGCTGATGGAGGTGCAGAACCAGTACTGCCGTGAAAATAATGAAATTGCCAAGTTCTGGAAAACAGTTTCCTTACTTGTCAATAAGGGCATCCTCTGGGAGGACTGCGATTTTCACATCCGTTACGTGGACCGGATCACGCTCAAGGTCGATAGCAAAACGAACACCACTCGCACGCTTGATTGCGTTAAGCCGGTGCTTATTATCCGCAATTCAATCTTTGATGAGTACAAGGATTATTGCGTATCGCACAATGAGTCCTTCCTTTCCACACCATCCCTCAAGCAATATCTTAAAGCGTCGAAGGATTATATTGGAACCAAAGCAAAGGAAGCCTTTACACAGATGATTAAAGGCGAGCCTGTTTATAAGGAGGTAGCCGATGATAAGGGCACACGTAAAGAGCGCGCCCGTTATGTAGGGGAAGCCCTTTGCTTTGATTATGATATGACATGCGAGCTATATGAGTTCTCCCTCGCATCCACGAACATTATTGAAGAGTCTGCCGATGACGACGAAGAACAACCATAGCCCGCTCCTTACGTGGAGGTTGTCGACATTGCGGCCTCCACGCTTCAGTTTAATATCAAAGAGGAAGCCTGCTCGGGAGGGTCGGCTCCTCATTCTCTCGTTAGAGTGCGCCTGCTTGGGAAAGTCGGCGCCTCATTCTTTTGCCCTTAGTAAACGAACTCGTAACAATCAAAACTTTACATATATGGAAAACTTTCAATTGTTAATCTGTCTCTCCGAGGACATTCTCGTTCTTTTCTCGAACGATGACAACTACATGCGCAACTTGGATGATGTTTGGGAAGCCATCCAGAAACAAGATCCAGACCATTTCCGGGATGTACAACTCAGGATTTTGATTTCGCACTTAGCCGCAATTCACACCGCCTTTCTTAATACCTTTGGCGGTCATTCCGTCCACGAGGTGGATGCAGCCATTTCAGCAGCTTGGCAATACGCAGAAGAGCACATGTCACCTCAATACCGGCAGGGCTTGTAGGCCTGCTTTGTACTATTCTGCTTTTAGGGGTGCGACGGGTAACACTCGTCGCTTTCTTTTGCCATTCGCATACTACTTTATTCTCACTATTTTTATTCTACATATACTACATATACTACAACATAGTATTTATGTACTTTATGTAGCTTTTTCTGCTATCTACAATTTTCTGCAATAGCCTACTAATTGCCATGTTGTAGGAGGTCACTCCGATTTTTCATTGCCATGCCTACATGCTTCTTGGTGCGTTATGTATTGATATACCGAAGTGTAGCAACTGTAGCACTTGTGTACTCTACAAACTTACCCCTAACTGCGCTTTTATTGTTACCGCTCTTTGCCCTCGCTCATTGTCCTGTTTTCATGTCGATGTGGCTTTTGGTAGTGCAAAAGATTATGCGCTTTGTCCTCTTGGTGCGGCTTGCTTGGGCTCTTACAGCCTCTCTTTCGAGGCTTCACCACTTCCTTACCCACTTCTGCCCGATATAGTTCCTCTTGGCTTTCTCTTTACTGCCCGAATTGCCATATTGCTTTTTTAGATTTATGTCGTTCCTTTTAGCAATGCAAAGGTAGTTGGTTCTTTCCGTATGGCAAGGCTAAACATGTTCCGGCGCAAAGTAGTTGCTTAAAATTTCTCCAGCCTCAAGAGGTAGTAAATTTTTCGGAAGTCTTGCTGTTTCACGGAATGGAGAACTACACTTGCGTCAACTCTGAAAGCATTGTAAAAGAAACAAATCTCAAAACAATATGTCTAACAATTCAAAAAACAGTACAGTTATGAAAGCATCTAAGAAGAACAATCAGGCAACCGAAGTAAAGGTAGAAGTAGCTCCGCAACCCTTAACAGAGCGTCAGTCCTTAAGAGCACTTTGCAAAGAGTTACGCGCCAAGTACGGAACCGATGAGCGCATTAACAATCTCCTCTGCATCTACTACAAAGAGCTGCACAATCTCGCCATCTTGAAAACTCGGGAACAATGGGAGCGCGAGGGCTACAGAGTATTCGATAACAACCTCACCCGCTTTCCTGCATGGGGCAAGCCCGTCAGTCGAGTAAACAAGGAAACAGGTGAACAATACACCTTCTTCCCGGTTACACACTTCTACGTACCGCAAGCAGTTTGTCAAGCATAAATGAAAAGAGTGCCATCCGTCAGAAATGGCGGGTGGCCATTTCCTTCTAATAAAATTGTAGCCTTATGAAAAAGTCATTTCAACAGTACACACAACTCGCTTTTGATTTCGAGTGTAGCACCGTTTCGGATAGTGAGAAAGTCACGTATCAAGAAAGCGTTTCCACTACATGTTACCGCTGCACCAAAGAGGAATTTGAAGCACAACAGGCTATTGAGCGTGATTACATGTTTGGTCGTGCTGCTTGGCTCTACCGGCAGTTAGAGCGTGAAATGGCTCACGAACGCAAGGCTGCAAAGGCATTGGCTGAATTTGAGGCTATGAGAGCCGAAGCATATAAATATAACTTCTAAATTCTTTATCGTTATGATTCCTATTCAACAAATCCTCGTTCGCTGCACAGAAGAGCAGCTGGAGTCCATCCTTTCTTCCTGTCAAACAATCATGTCGCACATGGAGTTCGTCACCGGTCACACTTCATTACAGCTCGCCGGAGATAACGAGCAGTACTGGAAAATTTACGGCTTGAATTGCCTTGTGTTTACCGAGCTTGCAGCCCGCGCACAGGGCAAAACAAAGCGCAATCCGAACCCGCTCATGAAATGAAATTGGAGGCTTAGTCCTCCATTTTTTTCAGACCGGTCGCAGGCTCTTCCGGATGACGGGCATCCTGTTCGTCAGCATGACTGCTATCGTAGTATTTTGTCCGACTGTTTTTATTTGGGCGTTCCCGGCATAGTTCTGCAGATCCACTCATCTCCAGAGCTACGTCGGTCGGGCTTTGCAGGGGTTCACAAGTTCCGCATTAGTACCTAATACCGTAGCCCTTCCAATCCCTAACGCGATAACAAAATGAACGCTTTTCTTCTCGGAGCGTGCAATATCCGGCAATAAATTGACAAAAAGCGTATCATTTTTATTAAAAAACACAAATAAATTTGTGTAAATCAGATTTTTTTTGTACCTTTGCACCCGAATTATTGTACTAAAGAGACATGAAATTGATAGACACCACAAACATGTGCTCTCATTTGCAGCGGAAGTTATTTGCCCCGGATGGCGAGTATCGCGCTATCCGTGAGCAGATTGAGACTGACCCGACGTTGACGGCTGTCGTTCGTTCGCGTCAGTTGCATATCTACCGTGACGGTAAGAAAATATTGGTATTAGCCGGTAAGGCTGCACCCAAAATCATCCGAGAAGATAAACTGAATCAATTGTTATGAAAAAACTAATCATCCTTACACTCGCTGCGACGATGTTCGCGGCATGCGGAAAGAAGGCAGAAGAAGATGGTTTCGCTTGGAACAAAGCGACCGTCTATTTTGTGCTGGTGGACCGTTTTTGCAACGGCGATAGTACCAACGACCAACAGTATGGTCGCTGCACCGACTACGGTAGCGAACGCATGAACGCTTCTACCTTTCATGGAGGCGACTACGCCGGACTCTTGTTGAAAGCCAAAGAGGGTTACTTTGCCGACTTGGGCGTAGATGTTGTTTGGCTGACCGATCCGTACGAACAAGTGCATGGTTGGGTGCCCGGTAGCGGTTGGGTGGTCAATGACTTCCCGCACTACGGTTACCATGGTTACTACCCGCTGGACTATACCCAGATGGACAAGAACTTCGGTACGATTGAGGAGTATCGCGCGCTGATAGACGAACTACATGCGCAAGGTATCCGCGTGATGGAAGGAGCCAACATCAACGATATCGGTTATCCGACGTACTTGGATGCGTTGCAGCAAGGATTTGCTACGGTGCCGGGTATTGATACGGAAACCGCAGCGGTGGAGCATCGTCGTGACATCAACTACGATGCGTGGTTAGAGGCAATGTATGACCAGCCCGATTGGTACACCACCGAATGGTTGCGCCGACCGACTGAGACGGACGACCCGTATCAGATGACCCTGTACGGTCTGCCGGATTACTTGACAGAAAAGACCGAACCGGTTCGCCTGCCGGCTTTCCTGCATCGCAAATGGCAACGGGAAGGCAACGACAATGATGCGTGGACGTGGCCTGCGATGAAAGCCTTGCGAAAGGACACCACGCTGGCGCCGGATGATTATGTGATACGGTATATCGCGGCATGGGTAGAGGAATTCGGTATAGACGGTTTCCGCTGCGATGTCGTAGGTTATGTGCACCCGTGGCGTTGGAAACAACTGCATGACGCCTGCAACGAGGCGCTGAACCGATGGCGTGCCAAACATCCCGAGCAGGTGGCTTCCAAGTGGACGGACGAAGTGATGTTCACCGGTGACTATGACGATGCCTATATCACTCATCTGCCTGAGTATGAAGCGAATGGCTTTAACAGCATGGTGAATATGATGTTCCCGAAAGATGGCGACCTGACCACTATCGCGCAGACATGGCAGGCGTATAGCGATTCGATGGCGGTTTGGCAGGCTGCGGGCTATGCATGGTATCCGTTCTCGTACCTGAACAATGCCTATTTCCGCGAAGCGGACATGGCGCATATGGACCGGTGCGCCACCTGTTTTCTGCTGTCACCCGGAGCCGTGCAGATCTTCTATGGTGACGAGGTCGGTCGTAAGACTTCGGACGCAATCCTGAATGTGGATGCAGCACAGGGTTTCCGCAGCGATTACGATTGGTCTGCGCCTAACGATACGCTCATGGCACACTACCGGAAATTATGCGCGTTCCGTAAAGCTCATCCTGCGGTCGGCGCCGGAAAACAAACGATGCTGAATTCCACTACTGTGCTGAGGGCATTGGGCAAAGACACGATCGTCATCGCCTTGAATCCGCAACCCGCGATGCCCATACCGGTTCCTTTTGCGGACGGCGACCGCGTAAAAAATGCGTATAGTGGCGAAACGACCGTCGTTCAAAACGGTCAAGTGATGCTGCAACAATCCTGCGGTCACGTGGCACTTATCGAGAAAATGAACTGAATGAGTTAGTATGACGAACAAACATATATATTTAGCCGGAGGATGTTTCTGGGGAACGGAGCATTTCTTCAAACAGATAGCCGGAGTAGTTGAGACGGAAGTGGGTTTCGCTAACGGTCAGACTTCATTACAGCTCGCTGGAGATAACGAGCAGTACTGGAAAATTTACGGCTTGAATTGCCTTGTGTTTACCGAGCTTGCAGCCCGCGCACAGGGCAAAACAAAGCGCAATCCGAACCCGCTCATGAAATGAAATTGGAGGCTTAGTCCTCCATTTTTTTCAGACCGGTCGCAGGCTCTTCCGGATGACGGGCATCCTGTTCGTCAGCATGACTGCTATCGTAGTATTTTGTCCGACTGTTTTTATTTGGGCGTTCCCGGCATAGTTCTGCAGATCCACTCATCTCCAGAGCTACGTCGGTCGGGCTTTGCAGGGGTTCACATGTTCCGCATTGTTACACAATACCGTAGCCCTTCCAATCCCTAACGCGAAATTAGCTTATTCCTCGAACTGCTGACGATGCTTCATAATCGTCGGCAAGTTCTTGGATGCCCACGCTGTCAATTCTTGCACGATGGGTACCAGTTCCTTGCCCATCGGTGTGAGACTGTACTCCACACGAGGAGGAATCTCCGGATAAACTTTGCGGACGATGAGGTCATCCGCTTCAAGCGTGCGCAACGTACTACTTAGTACGCGCGTGCTGATATCCGGAATGACGCGATGCAGTTCATTGAAACGGATCGTGCCGTGCTCATTGATATCCAAAAGCACGAGAAATCCCCATTTGTTACCAAACCGTGCGATGACACTACGCACCGGGCACATCTCAAACATTGAGTTCTTACTATCTTTCTTTTGCATAATTTATTTCGTTTGCGAGTGCAAAGGTACTATAAAATACTGATATACGCAATAGTTTCAAAAAAAAAGTAAGTTTTTTATAAAAATTTATTTTCATAATGTGCTGTATTTGCAAAAATAGACAAAAAGGTTACTATGTCACCTATTTGTAACCTCTTGCACATGTCGAAAAAATGTAGTACCTTTGCACTCGATTTTGAAACACAAACACAAAAATTATACGATTATGAAACAGATTGAAACGATTAAGAGCGGCAAGAATTTTACCGCCGTAACAGCAGGTTCTTTTGCTGAGATTATTGAACACGAACTGCCGATGGGTCCCGATTTCACCCTCAAAGGCAAAGTCTTTTTAGGCCAGGCTTTGGGTGCTACCGGAGCAGAGTTGTCTTACCAGACACTTGTTCCCGGACAAGACAGCGGTTTCCTTCACACGCACAAAACGCACGAGGAGTTGTATTTCATTCTTCGTGGCGAAGGTACGTACCAAGTAGACGGCGAGCAATTCCCTGTTAAGGAGGGAGCTGTGGTACGTGTTGCACCGGAAGGCAAACGTGCGTTGAAGAACACCGGCAAAGAGAACCTGACTATGCTTTGCATCCAATACAAAGCGAATGCGTTCACCGATGCAGACAGCCCCATGACGGATGGCAACATTCTCAATGAGCCGCTGAATTGGTAATTTCCACCAAGAAATATCTTCGGACGATAGAAAACTGCTGACCTTCACAGGTTGGCAGTTTTTTTATATTTACCTACGGTCTCCCATTTTTCTGTCACGTTTGTTCGCCCTGACTAAACAGCTGCGTCCTTCACTCTACCTGCCGGTGGCTGCAATTACCTCCGGTGGGTGTTTACAGCCCTTTGCTGTACCGGCTGACATCTACACCCTGCGAGCGTCCGGCTTGACCACCCCATAAAGCTGCTGCAGGCTTCCCTCACTCCGGTCGTTCGTTCTCCACGGCAAGGCTTTGGTCGTTAAGTCTCGCGGTCAGACCTCCAAGTGTTCAGTTCTGACCGTTCGCCTTGGTCACTCCCTCCGCTTTGCTGTTCCATCCTTCTCTCCCTCTTCCGCGCCCATTATGCAGGCATTTGCCCCAGTAGTTGGGTTTTCTTTGCCCGGAACACCAGGCACGAAACCGGTTGAGAATGGCGGCAGACTTCCAAGTGTTCAGTTCTGACCGCAATTCTTAACCTACCCAGTACCGGCGCAACTGTACGCCTCTTGCAATACGAGCGCTCTCCTCACATGCCTGCTGCAGCACAGTCTGCTATCACTCTCCCGCGCACAGTCGCTACACTTCCACGGCTGGGCTACGGCTCAACGTGTTTTCGGGCAGACCTCCAAGTATTCAGTTCTGGCATCCTCAACATGCCGAGTCTCCGCTCGGCTGTTACTTCTCCGCTCCTTCCCGGCATACCCGTTATGTGGGCGCTGCGCCTGTAGGAGGCGTATTGGCATAGATGATGAACATTTATGCTAATACCGGCGCAACTACGCCTCACAATACGAGTATTCCCGCCACCCAATCGTGATGGCAGTCTCTTCCTCCCATGTTTCTTTGCTCGTCACTTGAGGGCTTGATTTTCGCCCCCGATACGGAAATTGTCTGCTCTGCCTATGCTTGTTGTTTTTAACGAGTACATTTGTACGCAGCAGATCCGCGTTTATTCGATACATCCTTTCCGGTGCAAAGTTAGTTACCGCTCCGTTAGTTAGAAAGGTCAGGGCACGTTTCGGCGCTACTTTGGGCGCTAAAAAAATCTCCACCATTATTCCGGGGCAAGACCATTCTTCGAACAGTTCTCGCCCCTATGGTAGTATTTTGTTTCGAAAACCTTGCAAACACTCCCACGGAACACTTGTAAAGCACCGTAAAGGTTATATCAAACGCTAACTGCTTTATACGCAAATGTTAAATTCTAAAACACATACAATCATGGCACAGCTAACTATTTCATTTGGTATCGATTTCGAAAGCCGCTCAAACAACAATCAAAGTTTTGTAAAGGTTGCTCACCGCTCCAGCATTACCGCAAATGAAGAAAGCGATTTCGGAGATATTTACGAGGAATACGAAGATTTTGAGTACACGAGCCAAGTTTGGCACTAATTAACTAACATTTATAAACAATCAAAATTTTTAGAGTTATGAACTACAGAGAACCATTAACCAAGAACGAAATCCGCGAACACGCTGCACACTATGAGAACAGCAATCCGGCAGTCTATTGTGGCACCTATGCCAAGTACAACAACGGCAGTTTCTACGGCATGTGGATTGATTTGTCCACCTTTGAGAACTACCACGATTTTATGGAGTTTTGCAACCGCTTGCACGCTAACGAAGCCGAGCCGGAACTCATGTTCCAAGATTACGAGCATTACCCCGAACAATGGTATTGTGAAGGCTGCATGGGCGAAAGCACGTTCGATAAAATCAAAGAATATGCCGCACTTAGCGAGGAACGCCGCGAAGCTTACGAAGCATACCTCGGCTATTGGGATGAGGGCACGCTCGAAGATTTCGAGGAGCGCTATGAGGGCAAATACAATAGCCCCGAAGATTTCGCCGAAAACCTTTGCGAGGAGTGCGGCTACTTTAAGAACTTGCCGCAGTGGCTCCAATGCTGCATTGATTATTCGGCAGTGTGGCGCTCGCTCGATACGGGTGGCGATTACACCGAGGTCGATGGGCACATCTTCCGGAACTAAGGCAAAGCGGGGCAACCCGCTTTCCTTTTGGACGACCTCCGGTGCCTTCCTCGACCGGAGGTCTTTTCCCATGTCCTCGTAAAGCAGTACTTTTGCATCGTCTTCGAAAGAGGATGATGATTTTACATGTTTTATTTTTCATAATGTCGAAAGTTTTGCCCGAGGACGCCTGCCTGTGAAGGTCGGCGCCTCTTTTTTTTATGCCTTTCAGATCAAATATGCACTTTTTTTAGACGGAATGACATTTGTTTAGACTATACGGGCTTCCGACTTGTGTATGTCACTCGTTTTTAGTAACTTTGCACTCGTTTTTGAACCTAAACCCTAACTATTTTATGAACGAGTTCCTTATTTATCTCTCGCTTCCGCCGTATCTGGCGCAGTGGTATGCCAATGAGTGTACACAAATTCACAACCGGGACAAAGCTACTTGTCCCCGTGAGATTTATCGTTTCCCGACGCCTGTTGTTCCTGTTCGTGGCTCACAGGAGTCCGATGTGATCAACATGCATCTCGCCAAACAACCGGACGCAGTTCCGGCAAAGGTGCCGGAAGATGCCACTATTGCTATCGTCATCCCTTCTTTCACCGGTAAGCCGGTTGAGTACTACAACTATGTTCCGCAATCCGGATTGGATCATCTTGCGGAAACAATTCGCTACCGCTTCAAGTCAGAGCTGTTTGAGGATATCCATGAAGCCAGACGCAAAACACCCCAGGCACGCATTGATCTGTTAGTCACCGCGTGGATGGAGGATCACTGTATTGAGTATGATGATACCAACTTCAATACGCTCCTCAAAATCTATCAGCGCAGGCGTGATGTCTATAGAAAAACTCCGAAAGTGAAGAAAAAATGATTTTTTCGCTAAAAGTTTCGGGACGTTTTTTGATAATCCTTCCATTTTGTTCCACTCTATTCCAGTTTATTCCACCTTGCTATGAATAACCATTTTTCTCTTCCGGGTATTAAAGCCATTGCCTATATCAATGCGCAACAACTCCCCTCCGATTTAGGACTGCTGGCCATTTCCGGCACTCCCTTAACGCTCATTTCTCCTTCAGTCGATATTCCCTTCACCGGGGAGGCAACATGCACGTGTACGCGCTCTAATGCCAATGGCGCCGGGAATGATACCGTTGAGCTATCGTTTCAGTCTCTGCTTGAACTGCCGGAGCATGTGCCTTTGGCTTTCCTTGTAACCGATGTGAACTCTCGTCGTTTTCTCATCGGCACGCATGAAGCACCGTTCCCCTATATCGAGTCCTCACAGGGTCTTGGTCTGCCGGATGGCGAATCGTCCACGATTACCTATACCGTCACTTACAAGGCGCCAAAAGGCTTGATACCATGCACCTACGCGCAGTAATATAGGTCTTTTCGCATATGCGCGAATGGTAGTAATTTTGCAGCACAAACCTAAACCGTGCTATGAAAAACTACCATCTCCACTTGCGCGGCTTCGTCGGAGGTTATGACTTCGACAGCCGCCATGTGCAGAACGTCCTCGATGCCAACAAAGGCAAACGTGTGGATGTTCTCATTGATTCGTTAGGTGGTTCTGTCGCCACCGCTCTTACTATCGCTTCCGCTTTCCGTAATCACGGCGATGTGCATGTGCATTTCGTCGGGATGAACGCGTCTGCCGCCACTATTGCCTCCATGGGTGCCAAAGAGATTACCATGGATGGTTCTGCTATGTACTTGGTTCACAAATGCTCCACCGAGTTCTTCCAATGGGCTTCCCTCAATGCCGATCAACTCGCCGAACAGATCAAGGATCTCTCCCAACTCAAAACCGATTTGGAGAAGATTGATGCGAATGTCGCTTCACTCTACGCCAAACGCTGTGGCAAAACACAAGCCGAGTTGCTGGAGCTGATGAAAGTCGGTGGATGGCTCAATGCCGAAGAAGCCAAAACATGGGGATTTGTGGACACTGTCACTGCGGATGAGGAGGACGAGGCGCCGGTCCTCACCGATGCTGTAGCTTCCGCTATGGCTGCTGTCGGTATGCCCATCCCGAATGTGCCCGTACAGGCATCGTCCCAGTTCCAGAAGTTCATTGCCGCTCTCACGGAGTTCTTCAAGCCTTCCAAGAAAGCCGAGCAAGCCCAAGCCAACGCCGAGCAGGCACAGGCAGAACCCGAACCAGTTAACCAACCCAAACAAACCATAACTATGAAGAAATTCCCTTTCTTGGCTGCTCTTCTGCTGATGGCAGAGGCAGCAATCACTCTTTCCGATGGTAAGTTTGCAGCCGATGAGTCCCAACTGGACACCATCGAGGGAGCACTCAAAGAGGCTTCCGAGAACAAAACCAAACTCACGGCTGCTGAAGCTTCCATCCAAGCAAAGGATCAGGAAATCGCGTCACTCAAGGCGCAAATCGAAGAACTCAACAAGCAGCCCGGCGATTCTACTACCCATCCGGTCAATGATGGCGGTTCGGAAGGTGCTTCGCCCATGGATTCGTTTATCGAGCGCGTGAACGCTGCTCAGAAGCTCTACGATCTGGTCTAAGCCAATCAAGTCTCTAACCTAAATCAAATCTTAACTATGCCAGGAAAACTTCAATTTGATTTGGCAGCCTATCAGGAGGCTGCTCACAAGTACCGTCCCGAGCTGTTGATGTTGCCCATTATCGGCATCAAGGACACGCTCAAGTTCATGACTGCCCGTCCGGGCATTCGCTACAAGGAATCTGTAGCAGCCGTGAACGGAACGGCACAATTCGGTCCGTACAAGCCTTCGCGCTCCACGGATTTCAACCTCAACCTCAACTTCCGTACCTTGGAAACCTTCATGGGTTCGGTCGTTGCCAAGTTCGAGCCTAACTCGGCTATCTCTACCGTCCTCGGTCAGATGGCTGCATCCAAGGGCGACGGACAGATGAAAGCGCCTACCGCGCTCCATGTGCTTCGTCTCATTGCCCTTTCCCTTTCCGAGCACCTGAATGATGCTATTTGGAAAGGTGTGCGTAATCCGGAGGGCGACACCTCTCTCGATCTCTTTGATGGCTTCGATACCATCACCACTAAAGAGATTACCGCAGGCAAGATTGCAGCGGGTCAGGGCAACTACAAGAAGCTCACGGAAGCCATCACCTCCGACAATGCGTGCGACATCGCTAAGGAGATTCTGCGCTCGCTCGACCCGCGTCTGCGCGCACAAGATCTCTACATGTACTGCTCGCAGGAGTTCGCGGACATGTACAACGATTCGTATCAGGCTTCGCACGCCGGTCTCATTTATAATGAGAAGTACGACCAGTTAACCGTGGAAGGCTCCAATAACCGCCTCCACATCGTCCCGATGTACAACAAGGCAGACTCCAAGTTCATCCACATCTGTCCGAAAGTAAACATGTTGGTCGGTTACGACCAGATGTCCGACGCCGAGGATGTTCTCGTCAAGGAGTACGAGCCCTTCATCCTGTCTTACATCGCCACCATGTTCTTCGGTGTTCAGTTCGAGTCCATCGACAAGCGCCGCCTCATGGTTGTGGAGTTGGCAGACTAACATCCGGAGGGTGTTCCCCACACAGTCCCGCAGAGCCTCACGGCTCTCCGGGGCTGAGCGGGTCAGGCTTTGCAGGGGTTCGCAAGCTCCGCATTTCTTACGAAATACCAAGCCCTTCCAATCCTTAACACATTAAAAACCTTATAACTATGCCAAACTGTTCAGCATTACAAAAGTCCCTGTCTTGGTGTCAGGGTACGCCGGAACTTCCCGGTATCAAACGCAGGCTGTACTACACCGCTAAGTCCAACATCGCCAAGTGGCCTACGTTGCCTGTCGATGAACTTGGCCGACCTACGGCAGCCGTTTATCAAGGCAACTTCACCCTTATCGCAGATGCTACTTGGAAGCACATCGACATCCTCCCGGATAAGTCGCAGGTAACTTCCGAGGCACAGGGAGAAGTACCGTCGCAAACGCAGCTCAACAAACTCACAGCCGTTCACCCGGCAGTGGGCAAGGAGGCTTCCGCTGCGTCCGCCTACCTCAACAATAACGATAACGTCTTCCTTGTGGAGGACATGAAAGGCAAGTACCGCGTTATCGGCTCGGATAAGTGGAACACCAAAACCACCGTTGCCCAGGATCTGGGTCAAGGTGCAACCGGTACCACATCCACCACTATCAACGCCGAGGCAACCGACGTCGTGCCGGCACCCTTCTACGAGGGCACAATCGAAACCGAGGAGGGTACGATTAACGCCGGTGACGACGACTCTGACTGACCCCGTCCTTGAATGGGACTTCGCTCCGTTCACGGAGCAAGTCTCCCTTCAAGCGCCGGACGAGGTGCCTGCCGTTGATTACTCTGGCATCACCATTCTCGGAGCGCAAGCTACCGATGGTAAAGATTATATCTCTACCGATGGCGCGCGCTTCAATGGCGCAGGAACGCCGGGAGTACGCCGTTCTATCGTCTATACCCCTGCAGCCGATGGCGTGATAACTGTTACATTCCGTTCGAATAACTCCAATTATCGCCGCCTGCATATAGCCGATTCAGAACTCAACGAACTCATTCAAGCCGACGCTGCCAGTGTCGAGGTCGATGCTTCAGCAACTCTCCATGCCGGTACTACGTACTACATGTGGATCGACAATGGCGGAGGAGGCACCTTCACTAAAATCCGTTATGAGCTATGAGCCTGTTTTCGTTAGATGAAGTCAAAGCATTGTCCGAGCAATCCGGCCCGGGCAATGCTGCTGCGCCTGCAAAGGATCTGTTTGCAGAGAAACAGCGTGCCGGATGGCATAAACCGGACGTCGGTGAAGCCCGGTGTGATCTCTCCGTTGAGCGGATGACTCTCACACCGCACGCCTCCATTCCCGTCCTCTCCATCTGGAAGAAGTCCATCAAGGGAAGAAAGCTCACCGACATCAAAGCCGATGATGCCATGGTCACGTACTTTGCGGATCACCTCACACCTGTTATCAAAAAGGTGCTCGGTAATTACCTCTCAAATGGGCATTGGGCGATTGTGCCGTCACCCAAGAGGCGACACCTAACCCAGAACTTTGCGTGCCGTATAGCCGCCGAAATTGGCAACCGGTTGCAAATTCCGTACTACGAGGACGTTGCCCTCTCGCACACTCGCCAACGGGTAGCGGTAGATTTCGATTTGGGGTACTTACCGCCCGAACCGAACCTCATCATTTTCGATGATTTTGTAACTACCGGCTCTACCCTCAATGCCATGTATCGTTTATTAGAACCCCTCGGCAAAAATCTTTTCTTTGTCGTGGGCATTAACAACAACCTATAACTATGTTAAAGAAAGATTTAATGCCGAAAGTCAAGGCTTATCTTGACGCAAAACCGGAAGAGCGGAACTTGGAGGAGGGCGCACTCATGGTGCTCCAACTCACCAACAACCGCATCATGTATCAGAACTTCATGCGTCGTCCCAAACAGTACGCTTCGCGTATCGAGTACGAACTGCGCAAGAAATACCAGTTCTACCTTCAGCAGGTCACGCACGAAGAGGTCAAAGAGATGTCCGCACAGGTGGAACACATCGTGGAGGAGCATCATATCACCTCCGAGAACGAGGAGTTCAAGAAAGGTAAGCGCGTGGATCACGATGCACTGCCCGTAGAGATACAAGCTCTCTACGCGGAGAACCTTTCCATCATGCAGCAGATGCGCCGCCTGCATACGCAGTTGCAGCTGCTCTCTGTTGAGAACTCCACGTGCCCCGATAGCGAGCGTTATCCGTTCCTCAAAGAGCTTATCGCCCTCGATAAGCGCTACCATGCTAACTGGGAGCAATACGACCACTTTAAGGTGGGCGCACTGCTCCCCGAACAGCCGAAAGAAACGGCTGAAGAGCATATTGAGGAACACCCGGCAGACAATACGCCTAAGAAAGCGGATGAAGCCCCTGCCGACGACACGCCGAAACAGGAGCCCACGCCCGCTACCGAAACGGAGGAGAAACCGGCAAACGCTACGCCGGTAAAGAAGGCAGCGAAAAAGCCCGCCACGAAAAAGGCCACTTCTAAGAAAACTAAGAAGTGAAAAGGAACGAGTCCATCGATAGCTACCTAAAGCCGCTCGCAGAGTGTCCGTTACAGTGTTACTTAACGAACACCCTGCAGGTGGCTGACGTCGTGGAATGGGTTCTCGCACAGGTGGGGAAGGCAACCATTTGGCAGACTTCCTTCTCTATCTCCGAGGAGTTCCTGCGCCGCTTGTTCTTCATTGAGAAATCAGGGAAGGTGGACACCATCCACCTCATCCTTGATTTCAAAGCCACGCAGAAAACGCTCCGGCTCTGGCCGTTCCTCACTCGCGTCATAGAGCACACCTATTTGGCTGATAACCATTCCAAGGTGATTTTGATACGTTCCGAGGAGACCGCTCGCACGGTCTCCATCATCACTTCTCAAAATCTTACCCGAGGTAATCGTAACGAGTCCGCTATCGTGACAACCGATCCCACTGTTTTCGCTACCTTCCATGAAGCCCTTACGGACATCATGCAAAACCACTCTGTTCCACTGTCTGAGTTATTCGCTCAAAAAATCGCTGAATAATGAATGCTATCCATCTCTCCACAGCCCAAGCCATGATGCTCCGGCCCGATCCGGTGGATCTGGTCGTTTTCAAGTCTGATGGTTCTCTTCTCCATTACCCTAATGTAATATCGCTCAAGTACGATTTCTATGCCGGTACGCGCACGATCAAGTTCCTCCGCTCCGGCGAAATGCGCACCGTCCGCGATGTCTGCATCTCCAAAATCAACGGTTTGGAGGTGTTTTTATAGCAAAAAATGCGATTTTCGAGGAAAAAATCACTTTTTTTGCATTTTTTTCAAATCTGTCCAAAGTAATTGGACACTTATTTACTATCTTTGCAGCGTTTTTCAAAACACATCGCATTATGAAAACAAATTACTTTTTCTTGATGGTTTGCACGCTGTTCATTGCCTGCAACCCAATTCCGAACAAATCAGTGTTCGAAGAACTCTCTACTGATGAGTTGGCTTCTGCTATTAAAGCCGATCCTGCTTTTGCAGAAGAGTACGAAAACATCCGTACCATGATTAACCTCGTTAACTTCTCAGAAGTTCAGAAAGCGCAGTACAAAGATGTAACGTATCGCCGTTTATGCAAGTACGCACGTCGCGAGAACGACACAGCTTATTGGGCTCCTCGCAAAGCAGAATGGAGTCAGGAATGGGACGAAACTTTTGCTGCTGACTTGGCGAAAGTAGATGAAAAAGTCGCCTATTGGGAAGACTACAAAGCGAAAAACTCGTTGTCCCGTTTTGTTACGGTTGAGCTATCTGATTTCTACATTACACACTATAGTTATATAGGTGGTGTACAAGATGCTTACATCTGCTTCAACCTTACACCAACTGACGGTACTATCGAGCAGGTGAAGTTCACCTATAGTTATAGTTTTAAGATTGACAACGGAAGAGGAAAAACGACAAAGAGTTGTATCTATACTTCACCTATCTCGAAAAAGACGGAAGGATCTTGGGAGATTGACTATCTCGACCGCGATAAATTTGATGGAATGACCGTAGCTAAGTTCAACCAAAAATACGACCTTGACATTGAGGTTACCGATGTACGCAAAGATGGTGTGAACTATAGCCTTGACGATTTGAATATCCCTGAAGCTATTCAAAAGTTCTGGAGAGTGGACACCCCCGAAACGAGAGATGCTGTTGCAGTCCTGGTTAATCCTTCTTATGTAAATCGTGAAACCTATATTAACAACAAGCAAAACGAGGAGATGAAAGATTTTGATGCGCTCTGCTATGAGTTTGTTAATGTTAGTTTGGAGGAGAACATCCTCAACTCTCTGAAATCAATCTTTGAATAAAGATAGTTTCACAACCACATGAAGAAACTCCTGTACATACTTTTCGCCCTGCTGTTCCTCTGCGCTTGTGAGCCGTCCGACGTTGCTCCCGGAGGAGGATCTTCCTCTAACACGCGCATCTGCAGAGGTTATGGCTACGATGTAGTTTACACCATCCGTGGCGACCACGTCTGCCAAGGCTACGGCTACACCGTAGTCTATACCATCCGGGGCGATAAAGTATGTGATGGCTACGGGTACAACGTAGCCTATACCATCCGCGATGACAAAGTTTGCAATGGTTACGGCTATAATGTAGCCTATACCATACGCGGCAAACAAATTTGCCAAGGCTACGGCTACACCGTAGTTTATACCATCAGGTAACAAGTCTGCAAACTTGTAACAAGGCTCTTGCAGCCGCCTCCCAAGCTTCGCAACTTGGGAGGTTTTTGTTTTTGGCTTTCAATTCGCCTTGTTTTTCTCATATTGTCTTGTTTTTTGGCTTCATTTTTCGTTTTCTCGCTCGTTTCTCGCTCCAAAACTTGCATTTCTCGCAAAAAAGTTGTACCTTTGCACGATTTTTTGATAATAAAATCGTGGAGCAAATATATACAGGCAAAATATCATTCCTTCTGCATCCGGAAATTGATGGTTTTATCACCTATATCAATTCCGATGGTGAGTCAGCACGTGTATATTTTTGCAAAAAGTCCAACTTTTTCAAACCCAAACACCAGATTTGGCAACTGTCTGACAAAGTTACTTTCTCCATCATCCAAAAGGAGGACGGAAAAATTTGCGCCAAAGTGTTTGAGTTTTTGGGCAACGATGAGTTCAATTCCCTTATTAACGAGGCAGGCAATTCCACAAAGATACAACTTCGCGGAACGCTAAAGGTTATCGATCATCTGCTATACCTGTCAGAGCAGGAATATACTCTGCTCTTCCAAGTAAGGAATTTGATGCCCACGGATATTGCATTCACGCCCGATGATGTATTTGAAGCCGAACTTGATTTGGAGCGCTCAAAGAAGATGGCTTCCCTTGCTATATACGAGCAGTACAAAATTGCTTTCGCCAATTTCTTACAAACAAACCAACCCCTTCTTGCGCCTATCGAAAAAGTTAATTTCGATTACTTGCTTATATCTTTGCCCAACACTCCTCTAAAAGGGAAAGTAACATCTTTTGAAAGGAGCAAAGAATATGCTATCGGAGATTATATAGAAGTAGTTCCTTTTTCCGTCGGAAACTACGGCTTTTCTTTCGCCATGTCCGGCTATCAGGACGAACAAACGCCTTTAGAAAAAGGCACTTTATATACGGCTAAAATTGTAGCTTTTCGTTCCAAAGGCTATATAGTAGAGATTGTAGGTACAGAGGCTGTAGGAGTGCTTGATTTCAAGCATAAGGAAGATGTTGAACTTTTTGAGAAGGATCAACTCGTAAATCTCTACTATATCAAAAGAAACAACTCACAGCAGTTCGCCTTTGCCACTGAAAAGCAATTTGCCGAGTTACAAGAAAAGCAAGCCAAATCAAGCCTCTAAAATACCGTGTCTTTTCGCACACGCGTATAAATCCATATCTTTGCAGCAAAATTTGCAAGATATGGATTTTTGTTTTGACTCAGTGGTCGATGTACCACAACTTCAAGCCCGGGCGATCTTCGTCACCGACACCACAACCCTCTTCAAAGAGGACGGGGAGATTTCGCCTATTCAGCTCGACGAACATACGCAGTACGTTCCTTGGGGTGCCGACAACCTCATGCCCTATAACGTGCTCAAGAAGATTGAAGCCGACGAGACACTGACCACCTGCCAGCAGTGGAACGCCGAAGTATGCTACGGACAGGGCCTCCAGTACGATACCTGCGAATGCTCTGCCACCGTACAGCAACAAATCAAAGATTTCTTCTTTGAAAACGGCATGCAGTCCTACTTCTTAGGTGCTTGCCTTGATTTCAAACACTTCGGCTTCTGTGTCACGCTCATCATCCTCTCCAAGGACGGCACGCGTATTACCACCATGCTCCGCAAGGAGGCTTGTAATTGCCGCTTCACCCCTGCCGGGGCAGACGGCACAAGCAAGGAAATACTCTTTGCCAACTGGGAGCACTCTACCGCTCCTTCCGATGTGGAGCACATTCCTTTGCTCAACATCTACAATCCCTGGTCCGATCTCCAAACCCGCCTCAAATCCGGCACCAAGAAACGTAAGTTCGCCATCGTCACGCGCATACCTACCGCGCGCAATACCTATTATCCTATACCGTATTACGCAGCTATCTTCAATTCGCGCTGGTATGATATCAAGCAACTCATTACCACCGCCAAGAAAGCCAAGCTTCAGAACGCTGCCCCTATCAAGTACCAGATAGAGGTCAACGAACGCTATTGGGAGCGTATCTTCCGCGCGGAAGGTATTACCGACCAAAAGAAACGGCTCGAACGCGTCAACGAGGAGAAGCAACGTATAATCGATTTCCTTACCGGAGCAGAGAACTCCGGCAAAGTATGGTTCTCTTCCTTCGGTGTGAACCCCAACGGCGAAGAAAACCACGATGTCCTTATCAAGCGCATCGATGATGCCAAGGAGGGAGGCGACTGGGAAACGGACATCCAGGAAGCGATTAACGTCATCTGCTTCACCATGCGCGTACACTCGAACCTCGTTGGTTCTGTGCCGGGCAAGAGCCAGTCGAACAACTCCGGCTCTGACAAGCGCGAGCTGTACACCATCGCGCAGGCCCTGCAGAAGCCTTACCATGATCTTCTTTTCTATCCCCACCAACTGCTCATTCGCTTCAATCATTGGGATGGTGCATTCCCCACATGCCCCTTCATCCAACTCACTACGCTCGATGAGCATAAGGATGCCAAAGAAGTCACTACTGACAAGCCCGAAACCTCTAAACCCTAAACACTCAACCCTAAACTTTAACTAACTATGTTAATTTCAAACGATGACCAACTGCGCACCTACCTCCCCAACACGCTCACCACTGTAGAGGGCGAACAATCGTTATACGATAAGATGGCCCTCTACCTCCGCAAAGCGGAAGCGTGGCTCACGCGTAACTTCGTGGGAGAGGTGCTGATGGATACCATTGCCGCACTAGGGGAAACCGACCCCCTGCGCATCCTCTGTTGCCATATCGTAGCAACCGATGCTTTCCGCCGCACCATTCCTTCGCTCGATCTAATTCTCACGCCTAACGGCTTCGGCATTGTTTCCAATCAGAACGTAGTACCGGCAAGCGCGGATCGAGTGAAGCGGCTAATCGACTCGCTCCTCTCAAACCGCGATGACCTTGCCTCCGACCTTCTCTTAACTCTCGCCCGCCGTTCGGACTGGCTCGAAACGGAACAAGCCTCATACTTCGGCGCAAGCCTCTGGCCGTGTCTTGATCTTGGGCCACTTGCCGGCTACAACTCGGACAAATGGGCGCACTATCAATCCTTGCGCCTCGAAGTGCTCAATATCGAGCAGGAACTGGCGGAAAACTTTATCTCCGAAGAACTCATGGCACGGTTACGGCGCAATATGCTTACGCAGCAGGTAACCGCCGAGGAGCGTACCATTATTGATTCCGTGCGGCAAACTACGCTCGAAATGCTCGCCGGAAAACCGCTTGACTACAAGCGTATGTTTTCCACCGTCCAACGCATCCGCACCCGTCCGGCAATCTTTCCGGAGTGGCAGGATTCGTACACCTCTATGTTATTCGGCCGCCCATCCTTCGAGAATCACAAGGATTCCGGAGGCTACTGGTGGTAATCGCTAACTTATAAATCGTAAACTATGAACCTAAACATCATTCTTCCTACATGCTGGCAGGAGTTAACGCCCAAGCAACTCCGCTACGCATATTATCTGCTTGCACAGAACTACACTGCTGCAGAACTCAAAACCTACGCGCTCATCCGATGGGCACCGCTAACCGATGTGCAGAAAACCACCGACGGAATTTTCTGCCATTACGAGGGAAAGCCGTATTTCCTTACGTCTCTCCAGATAGCGGAGGCCATCTCCCAACTCTCTTGGCTCGAACGCTTGCCCCTCGTACCTGTGCGCCTGCCTTTGATAGGAAAGCTTCAGCCGGTAGAGGCTGACCTCTCCGGCATTACTTTCGAAGCCTTCCTCATCCTCGAAAACCTCTACCAAGGTTATCTCGTCACAAAGGACATGGCTCTGCTGTCCGAGATGGCCGCGTACCTGTACCAATCCAAAGAGCCGGTCAAACTCGAACCCGAGGAAGCCGTCTCTATCTTCTATTGGTACGCTTCCGCCAAGCAGTTGTTAGCGCGTCGCTACAAGCATTTCTTCGTAACGGCAGAGGAAGCCTCCTCCGAAGCAATGCAGGAACGCCTGCAGCAGCAGATGAACAATCAGATACGCGCGCTTACCAAGGGCGACATCACAAAGGAAGCACAGGTGCTTCGTATGGATGTACACCGCGCCCTAGTTGAGCTGGACGCTCAAGCGCGCGAGTATGAAGAAATGAAACGTGAAACCAAAACCACCTCGCTATGACAACCGTTTCCAACTGGGATGCTACATCCTTCTTCGAGCGTTTAACCGACACCAATATCCTTGCCCGGAACAAGAAGTTTCGCTTCTGTAAAGTGAGTGGTCTGCAGGGATTCGAGGATGCGCTCGCCTCCCTCCAGTCCACCACCGCCTTCGTCTGCGTCTCTGACACCGCCGAGGGCTACACAGAGCTGAACAACTCTCCGCGCACTCGAAGAGTCAAGACGGTCTTTTTCGCCATGCGTCACCAACTGGGAAACATGGCAGCCCGTCTTGATTGCTTCGATACCATGCGGGAACTGTTCCGGCAATACATGTCGGTGCTCATCCTGGAGCAGACCAAGCTTCAGGAACGCTCCCTGTATCTCGATCCGCGCATCCGCTTCTCCGAGATACCCGAGTATTTCGCTTCCGGTTGCGCTTGCGCTTCGTTCCAAGTGGCTGTGGATATCTATACCGATTTACGGTACAATGAAGCCGAATGGCTGTCGGCAGCAGCACAGCCGGAGCAAGCACCGGCAAATCACTAATCGTATCACAAACCTAAACTGAAATTTAGCATGACCTACACCGAAGAACAACTCCAGCAAATTGACCAATTTGCGTCTATCTACCTCCGTCCTACGGACATAGCCGTCATTCTCGGTGTCCGAATTGAGGAGTTTAAGCAGGACATCCAAGACGAGTCCAATCCGGCATTTACGGCGTACCGCCATGGGAAAGCATTAAGTAAAGTACAGCTCCACCAGCAAGAAATGACTCTTGCCAAGGTGGGCTCGCCGCTTGCTTTGCAGACGGCTCGTGAGAACCTTTTAGACATGGAGGATGATGAGTAATGGCCAGACCACAGACAGTAGAAATAGCCAAGCGTGACCTCTTTACCGCTGAAGCGGAACTGATGGAACGTTACCCTGCTGAGACCGTGCAGCGTCTGCTTCGTTTACGGGAGGAATATACGTGGTTCATGTCGAACCCGGACGCGAAAGATAGGGTGTTTATCGGGGAGGTACGCTCGCGTTTTGGCATAGGCTTAACGCAAGCATATGCAGACCTTTCAGTGATTAAGGCATTGTTACCTACGCTCTCGCAGGCTTCGCGTGACTTTCACCGCTATCGCTTCAATGAGATGATATTGGAGACCTATCAAATGGCAAAGGCGCGTAAAGATACCAAGACGATGGAGAAAGCTGCCGCTTCCTATGCCAAGTTCAATCGTGTAGATTTGGAGGACGAGCAGGCTGTGCCTTATGAAATGATAGTTGTGCAGCCCTTCACGGCTACCGATGACCCGACCGTGCTCGGTATCAAGCCCATTCCGAACTTGCAGCAGAAGATTGACCAGATGATCAAGCACTATGGCGCAGAGACGATTGACATCGAAGATATCGAATACGAGGAAGCCGACTTGGAGGAAGAGATGTGGAACCCAAAGACGGAGGAGCAGCCCCATGACTAAACGTGTCTATTTTAACACCCCGCAGCGGCTGACGCAGCTCATCGGCGCGAACACAACTGTCATCGTTGCCGGGCGACGTACCGGCAAAACGGACTCTATCGCCTCTCCCTTCGTGCTACGCAACATGCAACGCATGCCGGGAAGCACGGGCGGTATCGTTGTACCCACGTTCAAGCATGGTCTGACCAACACCATTCCGGGCCTGCTCGCCGCGTGGCGTCGATGGGGCTTGCTGCCTAACATCCACTATGTCGTAGGCAAGAAGCCGCCCAAGTCCTTTGGCACGGCTATCATTGAGCCTACCGATTTCGAGCACGTTATCTCCTTCTATAACGGCTCGCGTGCTATCATTATTTCGCAGGACCGCCCCGGCTCTTCCAACTCGCTTACGCTCTCTTGGCTTCTGATCGACGAGGCCAAGTTCATAGACTATGAAAAGTTGAAAGAGGAAACCCTTCCGGCTAATGGCGGTATCAAGTCCTACTTTGGCAAGCATTCCTTCAATCACTCCATAATGATACTTTCGGATATGCCGCAGTCCAAGAAAGGATCTTGGTTCTTGCACTACAAGCAGAAAATGGACGTGGAGCTTATCCGGACGATTGAAGCCACCGTCTATGAGATTTGGCGATTGAAGCAAAAGGTCAAGGAGGCTATTGCTGCACATGAGACGCCGCCGGAATATCTCCGCAAGAAGATACGCCACCTTGATAAGCAGCTCAATCAGATGCGCTCCGTAGCCGTTTACTACAAGGAGTATTCTTCTATCGAGAACTTGCAACTCCTGGGCGAAAACTACATCAAGCAGATGAAGCGTGATCTTACTCCGCTTACCTTCCAAACCTCAATCCTCTGCAAGCAAATCGGCATTGCAAAGGATGGCTTCTATTCGTCGATGAGGGAGTCTCATAAGTACGACGCTTCCAATTTTGAGTACTTGGACACCCTTTGGCAGTCCAATGTAGTTGGACTATCGGGAGACGTTCCTGCTACCGTTTTCACCTCGCAGGCAGACCGTGACGTGAACCCCGACGCACCCATTTGTATCGGTATGGACTACAACGCAAACATCAACTGGATCGTTGCCGGCCAACCCTCCGGAAACCGATTAAATGTGCTCAAATCCTTCTACGTCAAGTTCGAGCGGAAGCTTCCCGCGCTGGTTGATGACTTCTGCAATTACTATTCAGAGCATCGTAACAAAACGGTCGTTTTCTACTACGATACCACCGCTTTGGGCAGTAATTATGCGGTAAACACGCAAGATTTCCATTGGGTAATCATGCACGAATTTGAGCGTCACGGATGGTCAGTTCAGGACGTTTATTTGGGCAATCCGATGCGCCATGACGAGAAGTATTTGTTGATCAACCAAGCCTTCCAAGGTAAGCAAAGATTGATGCCATTTTTTAACCGTCAGAACAACGATGATTTGCTTCTCGCAATTCAGTCTGCCGGCGTCGTGAACGGACGAAATGGCTTCCACAAAAACAAGTCCGGCGAGAAGCTTGCGGAGTCCGAAGAAGATCTTCTCGAACACCGCACAGATGGCACGGATGCCTTCGATACTTTGTACATTGGGTGCGAAAAGTTCCCTCAAGAGGTCATTTCGAGCGTAAATTACTCCGGATTTGGATGATTTTCGTCCTGAAAACGCCCGATTTCCATGAAAAATGCAGATTTTTTGCACTTTTTCAAAATCAGTCCAAAGTAATTGGACACTTGTTTTGTAACTTTGCAGCGGATTTGGCAGATGGTGCTTGTTTTTGTTCGCATAGTGCGCGCAGGCCAAGCACCGCTAAACCAAATCTGAGTGCGTAAAAGCATGAAGTTACAAAAAAAATCGGGCAGGCTCGAAGAAGAGTAAGGCCTACCTCAGTCCGAAAACCCTTGCCCGGCACAAGCGCCGGTTAGCGAAGCGGATTCGGAAGTTGGAGGCATCCGATCGCCTCAAGTGTCAAACCATCGAGCAGCTGAAGCGGCGGCTTCAATACTTTGAAGCCAAGGTAGATGAGCATGGTGATTGACACGAATTAAGGGGGTGTGAGGTTACTTTTTCTTCAAAAAAGTAGGAATTACCGCACAAATTGCGTCTAAAAGCGCGAAAAGTTGCTGTTTTTCTTGCATATGTGGAATTTTTTTCGTAATTTTGCACGCTTTTTCGTGAGCACGATATTCGACCATAGGGAGAATATCTCTCTGGAAAGGACATTGACATGTTAGAAAAAGACGTTTGCTATCCGTCACGACTAAAGGGACACGTTGACGAACGGAATACGCGAGCGCAAGCGCTTACACCTCCGGTGTGGGCTGTTTGCTGTATTCCGTTGGCTGTGTCCCAAACTATGCCTTGTCGTGGCAGCACTCAGTCCGCACTTTTTTATGAAAATTATCTCAACAATGAATAACGAGAATCAAAACGTAGAGTACAAAGAGTCCTGGCGTGATGAGTATGTCAAATGGCTATGCGGCTTTGCCAATGCACAAGGCGGCAAACTCTATATCGGTGTGAACGACAAAGGCGAGGTATGCGATATAGAAAACGCTCACAAACTGTCTGAAGATATACCGAACAAAGTAGTTTCTTTCCTTGGTATCGTGGCTGACGTGAATGTCCTAAGCAAAGAAGGCAAGGACTATATTGAGATAGCCGTTTCTCCCAGCAACGTACCCATTAGCTACAAAGGCAAATACTACGTACGTTCCGGTAGTACCTTGCAGGAGTTGAATGGAGTCGCGTTGCAAAATTTTATCCTTAAGAAAATGGGGCGCTCGTGGGACGAGGTGATTAATGATCGTGCTTCGCTCAAGGATATTGACCGCGAGGCTATTGATTATTTTATCGATAAAGGAATTGAAGCCGAGCGTGTTCCGGATGATCTCCGCAAAGCATCGACAGAAGAAGTACTAACGAGCCTTGGTTTGGTGGACGAGAATGGTGGGTTGACTAATGCAGCCGTCCTGCTATTTGGAAAAAAACCTCAACACTATTATCCGAGTGCTGTGTTCAAAATAGGTCGTTTCGGTATCGACGAAGCCGACCTGATGTTCCAAGATGTCATCGAAGGGAATCTCATCCAAATGGCCGACCGCATAATGGATGCACTTAAAGCCAAGTACCTGATTTCGCCGGTTCGTTTTGAAGGACTACAGCGATACGAAAAACTTGAAATGCCCAAGGAGGCATTACGAGAGATTCTTTATAATGCTATCGCGCATAAGGATTATACAGGTCCGGACATCCAGATGCATATCTATGATGACAGTATTGAAATTTGGAACGATGGAGAGTTGCCGGACGGATACAACCAAGAAACTCTGTTCGCGCGGCATGCATCCAGACCACGCAACCCAAAGATTGCGAATGTCTTCTTCAAAGCCGGTTTCATTGATACGTGGGGTCGAGGTTACCAAAAGATACGCAGCGGCTTTGAGGAGGCAGGTATTCCGATGCCCAAAGTGGTGAATTTCTGTGGTGGAGTTCAAGTGACAATCGAGCGAACCAAATTTATCAAGATGACCCGTGTCAGTAGTTCTGTGGGTAGTGATGTCAGAAGTTCTGTCAGAAGTTTGTCAGAAGTGCAACTAACTAAAAGACAACAGGATATACTTGGACTAATCAAGAAAAATACATTTATTACTGGAGACCAAATGTCAGAAGTTTTGTCAGTAGTTCCTCGCACAATATGGCGCGATCTTGCTGACTTGCAAAAGAAGGGTGTTTTAATTCGCGAGGGCAACACCAGTGCCGGGCATTGGGTAATAATTGAATAGTCCCCAAATAGGTTCACATAGAAAGTTCACATAGGAGCGAAAATGTTCACATAAAGAACAGCCGAAAGGTTCATATAGGCAATAGTCCTTCGGGACTGATGGGGTATTAGCTCATCTGGCTAGAGCGCGACACTGGCAGTGTCGAGGTGGGGAGTTCGAGTCTCCCATGCTCCACATAGGAGACTGCGGTTCTTAGCCCCACGAGGGGGCACGATTATTGCGGCAAGCGCAATTTTCGAGTCCGCTATACTCCACAAATGATATTAAATTGATACTATGGTTCCTGTACAACAGCAAAAAGCAGCAAAAGAATTTGCCGATCGATGGAAAGGTAAAGGATATGAGAAAGGTGAGAGTCAAAAGTTTTGGACTACTTTGCTTACAGAGGTATTCGGCATTGAACATGTCGATTCATTCTTGCTTTTCGAGCAGCAAGTCAAATTAGACCATACTTCTTTCATCGACGGTTTCATTCCTTCTACCAAGGTTATGATTGAACAGAAATCGTTGGGCAAGAATCTCGCTGAAGGAATAAAACAATCCGACGGATCTGTGCTCAATCCGTTTCAGCAAGCCAAACGCTATGCCGCCGAATTGCCGTACAGCCAGCGTCCGCGTTGGATTGTAACCTGTAACTTCCGCGAGTTCTGGGTCTATGATATGGAGCAGCCGAACGGCGAACCGCAGAAGATCCTTCTCGAAAACCTCGAAAAGGAGTACTATCGTCTCCAGTTCCTTGTGGACGAAGGCAACGAACATCTCAAACGCGAGATGGAGGTATCCGTCAAGGCAGGTGAATTGGTCGGTCTTATCTATGATAAACTGCTCGAACAATACATCGACAAAGATAGTCCCGAAACGCTCCGCAGCCTTAATATCCTCTGCGTGCGTCTCGTGTTCTGTCTCTATGCCGAAGATGCAGGTCTGTTTAACAGCCGCACCGCTTTCCACGACTATCTGGTCAAGTACGGCGCAACCGATTTCCGTCGCGCACTCATGGACTTGTTCGTGCTGCTCGACACACCAATTGCAGAACGCGACCCATATCTGGAGCCGGACATTGCCGCTTTCCCCTACGTGAACGGCGGTCTGTTTAGCGAGGAGAAAATCATCGTGCCGCGCTTCACGGACGAACTCAAAGAACTCATCCTTGCCAAAGCTTCCGACGACTTCGATTGGAGTGAAATCTCTCCTACTATCTTCGGTGCGGTCTTCGAATCGACCTTGAACCCGGAGACACGTCGTTCCGGCGGCATGCACTATACCTCTATCGAAAATATCCACAAGGTCATTGATCCGCTTTTCCTCAATGACCTCAAAACGGAGTTCGCACAGATTCAAGAGATCAAACAAGCTGGTCCTCGCAAGCAAGCCTTGCAGACCTTCCAAGATAAGTTAGCAAGTCTGACATTCTTTGATCCGGCTTGCGGTAGCGGTAACTTCCTCACAGAAACATTCCTCTCGCTCCGTCGTCTCGAAAACAAAGTCATTCAAGCCATGTACGGCGGGGAAAACATCCTCACGTTCGATATCCTCATCAAGGTCAATATCGCCCAGTTCTACGGTATTGAGATTAACGACTTCGCTTGTACGGTCGCCAAGACGGCTTTGTGGATAGCCGAAAGCCAGACCCTCAAAGAGACCTCTGCTATTGCAGGACGAGCCATCGATTTCCTCCCGCTCAAAACGAATGCTTATATCCACGAAGGCAATGCGCTCCGCGTCGATTGGTCAGAAGTAATCGCCCCTGATAAACTCAACTACATCATGGGTAATCCTCCATTTATAGGAACAAAATGGATGGGGAAAGACCAAAAAGCTGATGCGGATTTTGTATTGAAAGGATGGAAAAACTATGGAGTATTAGACTATGTGGCTTGTTGGTATCGTAAGTCTCTTGACATGATGCAAGGAACAAATATCCGTGCTGCGTTTGTTAGTACTAATTCTATATGTCAAGGCGAGCAAGTGCCGGTTATTTGGAGACCGATAGGCGAAAGCGGTGCACATATTGACTTTGCTTATCCTACTTTTAGATGGGATAGCGAGAGTAATCTAAAAGCACATGTGCATTGCGTCATAGTGGGATTCTCTATTGCACCGAATAAGAAAGCACCACGTTTGTATAATGCAGATGGCACGTATAAACAATGCAAACATATAAACGGCTACTTGGTAGATGCAGATTCTATTTATATCGAGGGAAGGAAACAACCGTTAATGAAGGTGCCCACCATGTATCTTGGGTGCGACTTTAAAGATGACGGCAATTTTGTGATGACCGAAGAGGAAAAGGATGAACTGCTCGCAGTAGAACCACAAGCGGCGCAATTCATTCGTCCATACATGATGGGAAAAGATTTTATCAGCCGTAAACCTCGATATTGTTTATGGTTGAAAGATGCTAACCCTGCCGACTTAAAACGCTGCCCAAAAGTATACGAACGTGTACAGAAAGTTCAAGATTTCCGCTTGGCTTGTCCGAGTCCTGACACACAACGCTATGCTGCAACGCCCACTTTACCCGTACGTTTATGCTATTATAATGTAGATTTCCATACGGATTGTATTGCTTTGCCAAAAGTAAGTAGTGAAAGTCGTAGGTATATCCCGATGGAATTATTAAGTGCGGATGTAATCGCAGGATGCAAACTGTTCCTCGTTCCATTTGCTACAAACTATGACTTTGGTGTGCTGACATCTAATATCCACATGGCTTGGATGAGAGCAACTTGCGGACGATTGAAAAGCGATTATAGCTATTCAGCGAATCTCGTCTATAACAACTTCCCATGGCCGACACCGACGGACGAACAGAAAGCCCGCATTGAGGCTACCGCACAAGCCATTTTGGATGCCCGCGCCAAATATCCGGATTGCTCTTTGGCGGATCTCTACGATGAGGTAACGATGCCGCCGGAGCTGCGCAAAGCCCACCAAGAGAACGACCGCGCTGTTATGGCGGCCTATGGTTTTTCTACCAAGATGACCGAATCCGAATGTGTAGCGGAGTTGTTTAAAATGTATCAGACATTAACTAAATAACTATTTTGTACCCCTTAAAGCACAGATATAAGTACGCGATTTCAGACGCAGGTACGCCTATTTTCATTGACGATATTACGCAAGAAAATAGGCGCGATACCGCTTATACATGTGCCGGATGTGGTAGGCAACTTTTTCCGGTACTTGCGGAGAAAAGAGAGCGTCATTTCCGACATGAGAAAGATAGCGAGTGCTCCGACTATAACCGCTACTTGCACGAGTATGCCAAAGCGGTACTGAAGAAGCGCTTTGATGAAAATGATACTTTCATCGTGCAGTATTACGCTTATCAAGAGTGCCGGTTGTTCAACTCTTGCTCTGTACGCCAAGATCATCATTGGGAAAAGTGTTCTTTTCATGGGCTGTATAAGTTAGACCTGAAGCAGTTCTATGACACTTGTACTCCGGAAAAAGGTTTCTATGAAGAGACACCGGAGGGGAAGCGCCGCTATGTAGCAGACCTTAAGTTGACAAGCAGCGAATGTAATATTCCGCCCACTGTTCTTGAGGTCTGGGTCAATCACGAATGCACCGAAGAGAAGAAAAACTCCAACGCCCATATCATCGAAATTAAAATCACAACTGAGAAGGACGCATGGCGCGAAATCATTGAATCCGAAGATACCGACGAACTTCCTATACGTTTCTATGGCTTCAAAGATTTTGTCAATACCGAACCGCAATACACTTTCAAGCACCTGAAACTTATGCATGGTCTTGTGCCTCCTGTAGTCACAGTTATAGACGAGAGTTGCTGTGGAGAGGCTGTTGAGTTTGACCATAAAGCTATATTTGAAATTATACTATCTACAGATAAACTGAGCACGGATGAATACGATGGAGTATTAGCTTCTATCTTGAATAATGGCGAAACACAGTGTGGGATACGATACAAAAAAGAGAGTTTTTGCCAGCACTATAGAGAAACTATCCGCAATGGACAAAGGCATATTACGTGCCCATATGCCGTAAGATATAGAAGATGTCCTTGTGAACTATACTCTTTCGATACGGCAAGGAGCAAATCTTTTTTAGATGGAATTAAGAAAAAGGACATAGCAATATGGACTTCAGACGATAATTTAACGGAATGATTTATGACCAGCGGTAAATTACTCAAGAAATACTTTTGGTTCTTGCGAGCCTTTCAGTCCGGACCAATCTCCAGAGCGGAGATTAGCAGGCGGTGGTTAAGTTCGCCCATGAACGACGACAAGAAGGCTCTTGCTCGCAGTACCTTCTATCACATGAAGAATGAGTTGGAGGATTTGTTCGACGTGAGCATAGCCACCAACGAGAAAGGTGAGTTCTATATCGAGCAGTCCTTCAAAGAGAATGAAGAGTTTCGCAAGTGGCTTCTCAATAGCCTTGCAGTTGAGAGTTCCTTGGAGGACTATGCCAACATGCACGGGCGGATCATGTATGAAACCATCCCCGGAGGTGTGCAGTACCTGCAAACGGTCGTGGACGCCATGCAGCTCTGCTACCGTCTTATCATCCGCTATGGCAGTTTCTCCCATGAACCGCGTGAGTTTATCTTCGCACCGTACGCCATCCGTATCTATAAACAGCGTTGGTATGCAATTGGTGAAAGCTCGGATCATCCGGGCGAGATTCGCACGTACGCTTTTGACCGCTTCATGCAAGTCTCAACTACCAATTCCAACTATATCATTCCTGATGGCTTCGATGTGAAGAAATACTTTGCCGATTACATCGGCTTGACTATGGGCGAAGCCGACGAGGTGCAAGATATAGTCGTGCGTGTCGCACGCAAAGGCGTTTCGTACTTGCGCACGCTTCCGCTCCACAAGTCGCAGAAGGAAATCAATACCACAGCAGAGTATTCCGATTTCCAGTTCCATCTTGCACCGAACTTTGAGTTTATGCAGGAGATTTTAGGACGTGGCGACGAAGCCGAAGTGCTTTCGCCGCAACCTCTCCGCGACAAGTTCGCGGACATCATCGCCAATTTACACGCTAAATATACCAAATAATATGATACGCTTAAATTGCTTTTTTCAGGCCACCGATGGTGACCAGTACAAGGACGCTCTGCGTGCTGCAGTAGCTTTGACTGAGAAATCCCGCAATCATGCCGGGTGCATCGCTTATGATGTATTCCAGAGCGCGACCCGCTCTGACGTGTTTATGATTTGCGAAACTTGGAAGGATCAAGCTTCGCTCGACCTTCACTCCGCAACGCCGGAGTTCAAGAAACATGTCGCCGAGATTGAGGCATGCGGACAAATGAAGTTGGAACGATTTGAATTTTGATCCTTATTGGTTAAAACTGTTGCTGAAAGTATAAAGAATAAGAAGAAATAATATGAGAAAACTAATCATCCTTGCAATCGCTGCGACAATGTTTGCAGCGTGCAGACAGACGAAAAAAGCAGATGGTTTTGCTTGGAACAAAGCTACCGTCTATTTTGTGCTGGTAGACCGCTTTTGCAACGGCGATAGCACCAATGACCAACAGTATGGTCGCTGCACCGACTATGGTAGTGAGCGCATGAATGCTTCTACCTTTCATGGCGGCGATTACGCAGGACTCTTGCAAAAAGCCAAAGAGGGATATTTTACCGACTTGGGCGTGGATGTCGTTTGGTTGACCGATCCGTACGAGCAAGTGCATGGTTGGGTTCCCGGTAGCGGTTGGGTCGTCAATGACTTCCCACACTATGGTTACCATGGTTACTATCCGCTGGACTATACGGAGATGGATAAGAATTACGGTACGATTGCGGAGTATCGCGCGCTGATAGACGAACTGCATGCACAAGGTATCCGTGTGATGCAAGGAGCCAACATCAACGATATCGGTTATCCGACATACTTAGATGCCATCCAGCAGGGTTTTGCCACGGTGCCAGGTATTGCGGCGGAAACTGAGGCAGTGAAACACCGTCGTGATATCAACTACGATGCGTGGTTGACAACCATGTACGATCAGCCCGATTGGTACACTACCGAATGGTTGCGCCGACCGGCGGAGACGGATGACCCGTATCAGATGACGCTCTACGGCTTACCGGACTACTTGACCGAAAAGACAGAACCGGTCAAACTTCCAACTTTCCTGCATCGTAAATGGGCACGCGAAGGCAATGACAATGATGCTTGGACCTGGCCGGCGATGAAAGCTTTGCGCAAGGACACCACGCTTGCGCCGGACGATTATGTGATACGGTTTATCGCAGCGTGGGTAGAGGAATTTGGTATCGACGGTTTCCGTTGCGATGTGGTAGGTTATGTGCATCCCTGGCGTTGGAAACAACTGCATGATGCCTGCAACGAGGCGCTAAACCGTTGGCGTGCCAAACACCCCGAGCAGGCGGCTTCCAAGTGGACAGACGAGGTCATGTTCACAGGCGACTATGACGATGCATATATCACCCGTCTGCCGTTGTACGAAGAAAATGGGTTCAATAGCATGGTGAATATGGTCTTCCCGAAGGATGGCAACCTGACCACAATCGCGCAGACTTGGCAGGCATACAGCGATTCGATGTCGGTGTGGCAGGCTGCAGGGTACACATGGTATCCGTTCTCTTATCTAAATAATGCCTATTTCCGTGAAGCAGACATGGAGCATATGGACAAGTGCGCTACTTGTTTCTTGCTTTCCCCCGGAGCTGTGCAGATCTTCTATGGTGACGAGGTGGGGCGTAAGACGTCTGACGCTATTCTGAATGTAGATATGGCACAGGGATTCCGTAGCGACTATGATTGGTCATCGCCTAACGATACGCTCTTGGCGCACTATCGGAAGTTGTGCGCGTTTCGTAAAGATCATTCGGCAGTGGGAGTAGGAAAACAGACTATGCTGAATTCCACTACGGTAATACGATCCTTTGGCGAAGATACGATAGTTATCGCTTTGAACCCGCAAACCGCGAAAGCAATACCGATTCCTTTCGCCGACGGCGAGCATGTGCGGAATGCGTATAGCGGCGAAACAAGTATTGTTCAAAACGGACGAGTGCTCCTACAACAATCCACCGGACATGTGGCACTTATAGAAAAGACCAACGAATAGAATCATTAGTTTGATTTTCAAGCCTGATGCAAAACTTCGTAGCCATAGATTTTGAGACGGCAAATTTTAAACCTTCAAGCGTCTGCTCTCAAAAGCCCCCTCTTAGGCGGAGGCCGCTTCTCCCGTTTCATCGGGAGAACGCTCCGGGATATATTGCCGGTTATTGTGGCTACGACCTCCAGAACCATCACCACGCGCTGGCCGATGCTGAAGCCTGCGCAGTAATTGCACAACAAATATTGTAGATTATGATAGTTACCACTACACCCACCATTGAGGGTCACACCATTAAGGAGTACAAAGGTCTTGTTTCCGGAGAGGTTA
>CAMHSB010000018.1 GCA_946187695.1 uncultured Bacteroidales bacterium | reverse complement strand
CCGGGGTCTGACCATACGCTACCTGCTCCTTCTTCAAGGTCTCACCGTTACCGTCTACCCATTTGATGGTGTATTCGTTAACCGTGCTACCGAACTGAGCGGTATAGGTAGCTGCGCCTGTTACAGATACAATTGCAGGCGACCACGTGTTATTAAACGTGTACGTGTACTGATCCGTTGCGGTCTTCGTCGGAGTCTCGCCAGTATAGGCAGGAGTTGCACCGTACTCTACCTGCTCGGTCTTCAACGTTGCACCGTTACCATCAACCCATGTGATGGTGTATTCGTTCACCGTATTACCGAATTGAGCGGTATAGGTCTTATCTCCAGTTACCGCTACAATCGCGGGCGACCATGTATTATTGAAGGTATACGTGTATTGAGCCGTTGCGGTCTTAGTCGGAGTAGCACCAGAGTAAGCCGGCGTCTGACCATACTCCACTTTTTCCGTCTTCAAAGTCGCACCGTTACCGTCAACCCAGGTGATGTCATACTTGTTCACCGTATTACCGAATTGAGCGGTATAGGTAGCATCACCCGTTACAGATACAATCGCAGGTGACCATGTATTATTGAACGTATACGTGTACTGATCCGTTGCGGTCTTCGTCGGTGTTGCACCGGTGTATGCCGGGGTCTGACCGTACTCTACCTGCTCGGTCTTCAGTGTCGCACCATTTCCGTCAACCCATGTGATGTCATACTTGTTCACCGTACTACCGAACTGAGCGGTATAGGTAGCTGCGCCTGTTACAGATACAATTGCGGGCGACCATGTGTTGTTGAACGTGTATGTGTACTGATCCGTTGCGGTCTTCGTCGGTGTTGCACCGGTGTATGCCGGGGTCTGACCATACGCTACCTGCTCCTTCTTCAAGGTCTCACCGTTACCGTCAACCCATGTGATGGTGTAACTGCGTTTGGTTGAGCTGTAATTAGCGACGTATGTCTGCGGACCTTCCACTACGGCGAAAGTAGCCGGAGTCCAACCCGTGAACGTATAGGTCCACTCGGCAGTTGATGATTTGCTCGGGTTAGGCCAAGTATAAGACGGTGTTTGACCGACTTCGAGTAACAAATAATGCAACTCTGTCTCGCCATCATCATCCATAAACGAAATACGGTAGGTCTTAGACGTCTGGGTGTATTGTGCGATATAGGACTGATTGCCCTTCACTTGTGCAAAGCCGTTGCCACTTGCGCCTTGGAGTCTCCATCCTGCGAACTCAAACGAGAAGGCGCTATTGTCCGGCTTATACGGATCCTCCGTCAACGGAGCCACCGCAGCGAGATAGGTCGCATTCGACGGCGTGCCGTTATAGACCACTTCTGCCGTTCCCAATACAGACATATCATAATTAAGGAACGTGATCGTGTACTTGCGCGGGATGCTCTTGTAGTTCGCTGTATAAGTAGCTGAGCCGCTTACCGTTGTAATTACCGGTGTCCACGGGTTTTCTGTATTAAACTCATAGGTATAGTCAACCGTCGCATTCTTGGTCGGTGTTCCTTCATACGAAGGCGTTGTGCCCGCTCTCCAGTTACGCGAATCAAGGATAGTACCATCCGAGTTCTTAAACGTAATGTTGTACTCATAGTACTTCTCGTAGAAGTGCGCTGTGAAGGTCGTATTCTCTGTCACAATCGGAAGTTCTTTGTTATCAATAACTTCCGTACTACTACCTTGTGTCCAACCATCCCATCTCCATACATAATCGGAGGACGAAGAACTCTTGGTCGGTGTAGCACCTAACCACTCAGGTTTTGTACCGTAACCTACGGAATAATTGGTATTCGATCCATTGATATTCCAAGTAACGGTTATTGTCTTGATCTTCCAGCATGCGGCAGAACTATCATAGTAATAATAGTTGTACTTGCCATTGTGGTTCGGAGTGGTAGCTTTATAGTAACCCTCCGGTGTCGGAGTTGTTTCTACTTCCCACCAATAACAATCTGCATCCCAAACAAACACACGACCTCCTGTCACAGAAGTATAGGTGTGGTTACTTTGTGCCGGATAGTTTACTTCTACTACATCAGAAGGCTGAATAAAATAGTGTTTTTTATCGGTCGTCTCCACACTAAAGCAACCTTCTTTTGTCTTTTTGGTCCATTTGCTATTCACATACACCCAAACATCACCCGCAGCAGTACCTCCAGTTGATGAATAGGTATTATCTTCATTACGCAATTTTGCAGCATTCACCGTAACGGCAGTAGCAGATGTTGCGGCATTTTTCAAATAGTATGTCGTCTTATCGCCTTGTGCGGCCGAGGTATATAACACTTGACCTGCATCCGAATTCGTGGAATGGATATTGGCTCCACTTGCTGAAGTATATAGACCTCCGTTGTTTTTCAATTCAACCTTACCATGCACAAACACTTCCGCATCATTTACGCTTGTGCTGCGAGGATTAGTGGTGCCCCACGTCGGAGAATACGAAGCACGATAGATAGTTGCTCCGGTATATTCCGTAAGATCCAACATACTTACGTTCACACCACTTAGAACAAGCGTACCTTCTTTGTTAATGATCAGTTTCGATCCCGGCGTGAAGACAGCATGCTGCCCGATAGAACCTTCGCCGTAATTGAGCACCACGGCCATATTCGAGCATATTGGCAATACATAGTCTGCCGAGTTGACAGACATAGCATTCGGGATGTTAACGATAAGGTTTCCAATAGAAGCACCACTATTGATTGTCCAATAACAATAGTCGGTGGTCTCATCGTAGTCTTTCATCACCCATGTATCCTCGCTGGCATTCACATTATCCATGATAAACATAGCGTCGGAAGTACCCACCAATGGTACAGCATCCTGACCAACTGTTCCCACGAAGGACATATTTACGTGGGTAGATCCTAATGCTTTTGCACCTGGCCGATAGGTAATCGGACATTCGATGCTTTGGTAGAAATAATGGGTGATCGGGAATGCTTTGCCCTTATTGGAACTACCCGTCAACGTAGTAGCATTGGAACCACCGCACCAGTCGCCCAACTGGAAACCTTCCAATACGGTCGCATTGTTCTTTACATTGATGGTCCCTTTACCGGTAATATATCCCCAGCAGTTCAAACGGGAACCACTCTCCAAGCTGATATGCGAACCTTCATCCATCTGTATTTGACCATAAGGACCAGATGGCATACCTACACATGCGCTGTACTGACCGTTGGCTTTCTGCTGTGCACTCGTTTCGATAGTTCCGTAACAAATCAGATTAACTCCATTACCAAAAGTTAGTTTACGGAATAAAGAAGGAGTAGTTGCCGATGTAGTTGTAGAGGCAGAATTACCAATAGCTGTCGTAGCACCAGCACCACTACCCGTTTTATACGGAATAAGCAATGTTGTATTTGCCGGAAGCACATAGTCCCCCGGGGTTGCCATCGTGTAGTTGGCAATCATGTAGATTACCTGACCGGAAGTAACTACCTGCAATGCTTCTTCCAGCGATTTATATTTGGTCGAACCAATCTGGCATACATCGATACCGTGCATACCGGCTTTGTCCACCTCATAACGATAGCCTTCACCGTATTCTGTTCTGTCACTTGCGAGAGGCACTTCTTCGTAACCTTCAGGGATATGCTTGGAAAGGGTCGTATTTACATTATACACACCGCCCTTAAAGAGGATACTGCCTGCTACGCCGTTGGTCGTGCAAATACCCGTCGTACCGCCACTTGCCAATGCCCAGAACTTACCGCCCTCTACCGTACAAGACGGCTGAGAAACTGCGCTGCCTTGTACCTGTTGAGCAGAAAGATTCAATACATAACTGGTCGTTCCGGTAGCTGTCGCTTTGTACTTACCACCGGTAATCAACGCAGATGCCGCATTGGCATAATCTCCGTTGAATGCGCTACCCTCTGTATTGATATTTTTCTTAGCAGCTATTAACGTCAGCACATGAGATGTATTACCTGCTGTTGCAGCAGCCGTCAAGTCGTTGCCTTCACCCAATTCAAACTCACCATGGTAATCCCAACCGGTAGTAGAACCAAGTGCTGCATTGGCATATAGACCATATACAGTAGTAGTACCTTTTACATCAAATTTCGTATTAGTAATAGTTGTTTTCTTGTCATACGCATATACACCATACGCGGTGGTTGTCTTCGGTTGAACAGTAAAGTCACATCCATCAATCGTTGTCGGACCACCGGCATATACTCCGTATGCACTTGTCGTTCCATCGGTCTTTACCGTAAACTTGGTATTCTTAATATCCACGATAGGCGAAGCACTTGCATCCGCATAAGCCGAAACAGAAGTGGCTGTCGAATAAACACCATATGCAGTTGTCGTTCCTGCTGTAACCTTAATATCACAACCGTTAATCGTTGCTTTCGCTGCAATAGCCACACCCACATTGTCGCGTCCTTCAACAGTACACGGGAATACACTCTTGTATGCATTATAGGTTGCATCCGACCAACTATAGGATGTTTTATCTTTTTCAAATTGCGTCCAGTTATGATTCTTATTTGTTGCATTCACAACTACACCACGAGCTTCCGTGCTCGTGCGGGTCGTAGCCGTGATATCGCAGTTGTTAAGTTCTATTTCACCGGCATACGCAAAACCGGTTTGTGCAGTATTGTTTGTAGGGACACCACAATCAGCATACGCTCCATACGCATATTGGGTAGCATTCGCCGAAATAGTCACTCCCGATGCTGTTAATTTTCCACTAACAGCATATAATCCGTATGCGGTAGTGGATGTGGAGAATGCCTCAAACGTACCGCCATCAATCGTAGTGTATCCACCGCTGGAAACGGCACGAGATGTTGTTGTGGTCGCTTCGCCGCGGAACGTACCGCCATGAATAATCACAATCGGATAGGCTTCGGCATTACCGCCCGGTTTGCGGTTGGCAGCAACCGTGGTTTCCGAATCATAGATCGTCTTTGCGCGAGTCGAGGAACAAACTGCGTATGCAGTAGTTGTTTTCGTCTTGGCGGTATAGGTTCCGCTGTTGATAACCGCTTTCGCTGCGACTGCATACTCTCCATAGTAGATAGGAGCGGTGGTCGTATTGGCGTCTTTGAAGATGTGAGCTGTCGTAGCTGACACCAAAACAGCATGAGCCGTGTGAGACGTCACACTCTCTGCGGTAACCGTATTGCCGGTCAATTCCACATCTCCCCAATAGCAACCGCCATAGGTACTATTGACAGCAGCATTGGCACATATAGCATACGTATAGAGATATGCTTGCACATCAATGTTACAATTCTTAATCGGAACGGTGAAATATTTATTATCGTACGAGTTATAACTTCCATATACGATAATACCATAACTGTAATACGTATTGGAATGTACAGTGATGTTAGCATTTTCGATGCTTGCTTTGGCACTTGCTTTTTGCGACAGCGTACCATCCGTTGCCGTTTTACCTGCGCCTACACCGGTGGCAGCAGCTTCAAGATAAATACCATAGTTATACAGAGAGGCTGCTTTCGTGCGGTCGCTGATTACATTAATCGTACCGCCGGTCATATTGAGCGTACCGTAATAGCAACTGGAAGCTGTTGCACTAACCGACACTTTCATTTGAATACCATAGCCGTAACCGTTATTCGTATTATTACCATTGTCGGCAGCGTAAGCAGCATCAATCAAATCCGTGGTAATATGCGTATTGATCACACCGGCACTCATATTGACTTTACCGTACGCATAGATACCTAATGCATTATACGGAGCCTCCACTGCTATCTCACCTCCGGTAACATTCAGCACGGTGGTACCGGCTTTATTCGTTGCCGCACTACTTCCCTGCACGATACCATATACCGAACGGGTTCCCTTGGCATCCAACTTACCACCGTTGATATTGACGGTAGATCCAGCCACCTGGTGAATGACACGGGCGGAACAAGAAGTATATGCAGTAACAGCCACACCATTGACTGTTGCTGCTTTAGAAGCGTATTGACCAAGGTTGTTTACAGCCAGCGTACCACTCTCAAGGGTGAGCGAGGCACCTGCTGCATTAACAAAGATAGTACGGATTTCGCTATTACGGGCAATCTCGTTGATAATCTTACCACCTGTTTTCGAGTCCTTGATAGTAACTGCCACTGCCTTGGTGATGGTCAAGATACCTACCGAAGTAGCATTGACTGCCGCACGCAACTCCTTACCGTTCAGGTCGATAGTCATCGCCTTGGTGATATTGTTGGTAGCGGTAATAGTACCCAAATCCACATTACGCAAGAGCGTCAACGTAGCGCCGGAAGTGGCATTGGCAGCTGCAAGTGCCTGAGCAAAAGTAGCATATTCCGTCGTCACGTTCGCCGTGGTTGTTACGCTCGCATCGTTAGTTGCTTCTTGCGTGTTTTCTGCTGTCAGCGTAATAGTTGCCGATGCGCCGCCTGCCGCGCTGGTATCATCCCAACCCTGGCAGTTATTGGCAGTCAAGGTCAAAACAGCCGTATGGGTACCAACCGCCTTATTTCCGTTGAAGGTATAGGTTACCGTTGCTTTTTGGTTGGTCTGATCCACAGAAATACCAGTTACCGTCCACGTACCGCTACCAGTCGCTCCGCTGAAGGCAGCGGTGAAGTTATTGGCATTATCCGCATACACTACATCAAACACAGCCGTTTTCTCTACCGCTTCCTGCGTTGCATCCGCGGCTTTGAAGGTGGGATAAATCGTAAGGTCGGTCGCCTCTGCATTGCACTCAATAACCCTTGGATTCGGATATTTCGCCGTCAACGTACAAGTCTTTGTGCTGGACGCATCACCCTTGGAGGTCAGTGTTACCGCTTTTGTGAATGTGCGGTTATTTGTTCCATACGAACCATTACCGACAAACTTGTAGTTAAACGTGGCACTGGAAGCGCTGGCGCGAGTCCAAGCAGAGATAACCCATCGAGCATCTCCGCTTTCGGCAGTAGTGAAGTCGCCTATCTTATTAGAATTGGCAGTTGTGAAAGATACTACCGTTCCGGCTGCATCATTGTAAGTAGCCGACGGATCCGTAGGGTTGATATTCACATTGGCAGGAGCACCCGTTACCGTCACAGGCTTGAAGAAACCATAAATAGTAGATGTCGTCGGACTATTTTGGTTTGTAGATGTAGCTTTAGTAAATGTTTTTCCTGTTGTACTTGCCGTATAGGATGTCGCATTACTATTATCTGACCATCCGGCAAAGTACCAACCATCATCTGCCGCAGAAGAACGGGCGTAATAGGTTTTAGAATCATTACTAGAAGACTCGCCACAGTTCCATGTGATCCATGATTGTCCTCCTACGGTTCCGGGATTACTACTACTTGTCTGACCGGAGTTACTTCCCGAAGCGGTAGATAGATACACCGTACCATGACCGGTTGCATTCTGCAGCACCGCCTTGCCATAGTGTTTGCTATGTGCCCAGACATTACCTACGCCGAGGGCAAGCAGCACTAATACCATCGCCGCATAGCGGAAGAGGTTTAGGCTTGCCCCGCTCCCGCGACGAATTAAATTCATTGATTTAAATAATTTTGTTGTCATATCTTTTTGTACCTTTTAATTTTTCGTTATATTTGAATCGGTCAAGATTGGCCGATGGATTGTTTATCTTAAAGTCTCGTGTTATTTTCTATACACCGCACATGACGCGTTGAACGCATCCAGTGCCAATAGGCACCTCCTCCGTTCCCTTTCAGTCGCTCATCATCCAAAGCGAAGCCTTTGATAATATACTCATGTATACGCTGCGTTGCCCATTGACGGAATTGTACGCCTCGTTTGCTTTTTACACGATAGCCCACTGAAATAATTACATCGAGGTTGTAGTACGTCAGCATCCGAGTCTGCGTTTTTCCCTCAAGAGCGCCATGCGAAGTGGTGTGTGCAAAATTTGCACATACCATATTTCTATCTAATTCTCCTTCGGAGAAAATATTGCTGATGTGTCGACCTATAGCCGTTCGGTCACGATCAAACAACTCCGCCATTTGATCTTGCGTAATCCAGACGGTTTCACCCTCAAGGATGACATCCAGTTTTGCCAGACCATCTTGCGTTTGATAAATCACTATTTCTCCTCTATTGTTCAATCTTTTTGTATCTTTTGTTTCTTCATGTGCAAGTATACGTAAGCGAGCTTTGCACTTTGAGCGTGCAAAGTTACTGCTTTTATTTCATATAAAAAAGAAAACTAAAAGAAAAAAGCAAAAAATCTGCATTTTGCTATACAAAGGTAGCAAAAGTGGACTTTTCGTAAGGTCGATCGGCATCCGGAGCGAGGACACAATCCTCCATCATCAGGTTCTCACTATAGCACAAGGGCTGCGTGCCGGATATGCGGCAGCGGACGAGACGGAGGTTCTTTGAGTACCAGCCGAGGTACTCTCCTTTGATTTCGGAGTCATAGACCGTGCAGTTTTCGGACTCCCAGAAAGCGTCTTTGGTATCGAGGATGGCATTGTGGATCTCGATGTTACGGGCGTACTGGAAAGCGTATTTGCCGATCAGCCAAAATTGGCTGATAGATAAATCTTTAGCATGCATGAAGGCATAGGTGCCCTGCTCTATTTTGAGGTCGGAGATCTCGCCGGAACGGCAGTACCAGAATGCTTCCGCGCCATCGGTCATTCGGATGCGTTCGAGGGTCAGGTTGTCTATTTCGCGGAAGGCTTTCGGCGCATCGATCAAGCAGTCGTACAGCCGCAGATTGCGGTCATACCACAGAGGTGCCCGATCCGATTCGGCAAAGTGACAATTCCGGCACTCCACATCCTCACATTCCCAAATGACATACTTGCCTTCGAACTCGCAATCCACGGCCTCAATCTGCCGCGACTCCTTGAGCCCCGACTCTCCTTCGCCGATCCGCACACGCTCCAGCCGCAGCCCCCTACTCTCGTACAGCGGCCGTTCCCCATCAAAATATTGATCTTGAATGATTGTCATATTCGAAATAACGTTTCACCAATTAATACATCCGCTGAATCCAGTAGTCAATAAAAATAATAATATTTTTATTATTTTATGATTATTATAAAGTAATAAAATCAAAATCCGCTGCAAAGGTAGTGCTTTTTTTTGAATTGTGCAAGATTTTTTTATAAAAAAAGCGCCGCAGCGCCTTTTTTACTTATCCTTTTTATCAAACGGCAGTTCGTCTTGGGGCTTGATATGATCGATTGCCTTTTCGCTACTAATGACCGAACGCCCCAGACGATGCTCGATATCCGCTCTTGCGTTACGAGCCACTTCTGCGCCGTCTTTCGCCACATGCGCTGCCTCCACGATGCCTTCCGGATTACGTTCCTTACTCAGGTCGGTAGCCGTTTGTTCGGCAAGCGCATTAAGCAGCAGCTCCATATTGGTCATGTTATCGCGCAGGTTCTGACTTGTCAGACCCTTATGGTGCCTATACTCGCGCGTTGTCATGCCGCTCCATACCTTACTCATCAGATCGGTCAACGCCGCATAATCGGACTCGCTCTCCACACCGCTGCGCTTCCATTCGTCCGTCAATCCTTTACGAATCTCGATCGTCTTGATACGCTGGTTGATCCAACTCTCCGAATAGCCCAAACGGCGATAGTCTTTTACGGCCTGCTCAATACTCAACTCCGGATCTTGCAACTGATAGAACCGCTCGCTTCCCACCTGCGCTAACCACCGTTTCACCGGTTCCGCTTTCTTCGATGGGATGGATTGGATGATACGCAGAATACCCTCTAAATCAGCCACATCGGTATTGTAACGCTTGCCGTCAGCCGCAACCAATTTCAGTTGGTGACAATTTGTCACCGACTCACTTCCTTCTTCCGTAAGCCGCTGTTTTAGCTTGTTCCAATACTTGCGTCCATCAACGCTTTCCGTCATCACACCTACAACATCCACTACTGAGAAATAGTATTTCTCCTTCTCGTCATCCCAAACCACACGGATTTTTGTTTGGTCAAATAGCTTTACCAAGTCGTACGTTGCCATATGTTTCAAATTTTGTGCAAAGATACTAAAAATTTTTGATATATGCAAGGATTTTCGCACAAAAAAAAGCGCCGAAGCGCTCTTTTTGCTACTTGTGGCTAAGTACTGCCCGGGCGAAATTGCTAAACTGGCAGATTTGCTTTTTGCCGGTCAAATCTTCAATCCCGGCTGCTGTTGTAAAAATTGCCATAATACAGTTTACTGAATTAATGAATTACTATTTAAGGGTTGTGCCGTTGAGGTGCTCTTGGCTTGTTCTATGGGTAACAACTAACCAAGAACCAAGGAACAACGAACGAACAACTAACGGGTGGAAGCATCAAAGATGCTTTTCCTATGCTTGATTGTCGTATTAAATACGACGGCAATTGACGAAGTTTTCTGAGATGTCCAAACTGTCCATATTGTCCATATTGTCCAAATTGTCCAAAACTACGGGTATTTGAAATGGACAAATGGACAAAAAGGACAAAATGGTCATGCTACTTTTTTATAATAGCCATGCCGAATCTTTTGGTTTCATCTCGGGTTTAATAAAATCCCAATCGGTTCACCATCTTCCGGCGTATAAATTAATTTTTCTTGCTCGCTGCGCGATATGCTCAACTTGCCCGCCACAGGTCGCCAACCGCTCACCGCATCACGCACATCACCGATTATCGTATCCGCATCCGTATCCGGCACGCCAAAGAACGGTGCCACTTGATTAGTGAGTCAGCCACTCTTCGATCCCCACAACCTCGATCCGGCATCCGTCTTCCTCTATCGTCTCTTTCCTGTCCCGTGTCACGATTGTCAGCTTGTCGCATCGAGTCCCTCGCGCAGCCTCCTTCGCCCCATCTATCTCACGTCTCCGCGTATCCTCGTCCTCCATGTCCCACGTCACTTGTATCACCTCTTCCACACGCTCATTGAGCTGCACCACAAAGTCGCATTCATGTCCGTTCTGCCAGTAGTATATCTTCTTGTCCGCACCCCGACGACGGAACAGCTCCAGCGCCACTATGTTCTCCAACAGTTTACCTTTGTCTTCCGATTGCGGCATCAGCACAGCTTGACGCATTCCCGTGTCGATCATATAATACTTCCGTAGCGACTGGTTCTCTTTCACCAACGACGTACTGTATTTCGGATACCGCACAAACATATACGCCTCCACGGCCCAGTCTGCCCAGTCATATAAATCATCCTTGCTTACCGTCACTCCATTGGAACGCATGTCGTTCACTATCGCGTTGATCGATGTCGTCTTCGTCAGGTTCAGCATCACGCGCTTTAGGAAGTACCGCAGCGCCTCTATGTTCTTTATCTTATGACGTTCCACCAAGTCTCGGAACAGCATCGTGTTGAAATATCCTTGCAGCAATCGCAGCTTCAGCGACTTATCACTCGTCAGCACCACTTTCGGGAACGCACCTCCATATATGTACTCTTCCATCGCGGCATAACGTCGCGCTTTGTCACTCTCCAAATGACTATCCGCATCTATCCCCTTGAATCGGCATAACTCCCGAAAACTCAACGGCAACATTTCATAATCCAGCGTCCATCCGCGCAGAGCCGTAGATATCTCAGACGATAGCAACTTCGCATTACTTCCCGTCACGTACACATGTTTGCAGTACGACTTGAACACACGCAGCACAAACAGATCCCATCCGGCAACGTTCTGTATCTCATCGAAGAACATATACACGTCCTTCAGGTTCATCTCCGGATACATCTCCCGATAAGCTTGTAGCACCTCGTCTAACTCTTCTGTCGGCATGCCTACGATACGCTCATCGTCAAAGTTCACCCACAGTATCTGTTCGCGCTTCACTCCCGATGCCAATAACTTATTCACCGCTAACATCAGCAGCGATGACTTTCCTGCACGACGCACACCCGGAACTGTTATTATTAGTTCCGGCTTCTTAGGCAGCACAACCTCCCGTTCTATCCGTTCGAACGGCAACTCTGCCTGATTCAATGCGATTAGTGATTTGAATAACTCTTTTCTTGCCATATTCAGTAAACTTTATCCAAATTCAAGGAAATATTTTCAAAATCTTTCCTTATTTTTCGGAAATTCGCCGCAAAATTACTACAAATTATTCAAATATGCAAGATTTAGACGCAGAAATTGCATTTTTTTGAGAAATTATTTATACAAATACCGCTTTATTGTTTGTTTCTCGGTGCGGGCGAGGGGGGTATCTGTGATTTCCACATCGTAGAGTTGGCTAAAGAGCGGCAACTGCGGATTGACGGCGCGGAGGATAGTGCGGCGGAGAGAGGTAGAGGGACTAGACGCTCTAGTCTCACTAGTCTCACTAGTCTCTCTAGATTCGCTAGAGGGCACGACGATGGCGACGAGGCGACCATCGCGGGCAAGGACGATGGACTCGGAGACTTCGGGCAGGGCATTGATGAGAGACTCGATGTTGTCCGGGCGGATGTTCTCGCCGTTAGGCAGAACGATGATGTCCTGTTCGAGCCGACCCTCCACATAGAGATAACCTTCCTCGTCCAGATGACCTTTGTCGCCGGTATGGAGCCAGCCATCAGAGTCGATTTTGGCGGCAGTGGCTTCGGGGTCTTTATAATAGCCGAGCATGACATTCTCGCCTTTGACAAGGATCTCACCGGCAGGGGAGATGCGGGCTGTCATGCCGGAAACGATTTTGCCACAGGTATTAGGACGATATAAGGGATGTATAGAATAACTAATCAACGGTCCTGTTTCTGTCATACCATAACCGATAGAAATTGGGACACCTGCTGCATATAGTTGTTTTTCTTTGACTTTATCAAACAATGCCCCCCCAATATACATTTGTTGCACGCTACGCAACATCAACTCTATACAATCAGTATGCGAGTCCATTAAAGCAGAAACTATCTGCGGAATCATACTGAGTGCATATGGTTTAGTTATTTTAATAGCGCGATACAAATTATTTATAGTCAATAATGACGAGAGAATCCTAACGTCTTTCCCCTTCAATAATTGCCCTATGATTTCTGTCATAAAACCATAAATATGTGACATGGGAAGTATAGATAGGAACAACTTATTTTCAACATCCGGATAACCGTCGATAATGTTTTGGGAGTTATTGCTCATATTACACAGGGATAGCATAATTCCTTTTGCTCCTCCTGTAGAACCCGATGTAAAACAAATCATGGCGAGGGAATCGGGATTCGATTGCGGAAAGCTGACTATAGAGGGACTAGACGCATTAGTCTCACTAGAGGCACTAGATACACTAGATGGACTAGATGCACTGGAAGCTATAATGGATGTTCCGGATGCGAGAGATTCAAAATTTTCAAGGGAAATGATATTTTCGACTTGCGGGAGGGGAAGACTCTTCAATTCTTCCCATAAATCCGCATCCGCGAAGAGGGCTTTGGCATCGGAGAAATCGACCAAACGGGCGATTTCTTCGGGCAAAAGCGAATGCATGACGGTCACAGACACGCCTTGCATCTTAGCGATAGCGAGATAGGCGATTACCCAGTGCGCGGAATTGGCTCCGCAGATGGCTATATGATCTCCTTTTTGCAGACCAAGATTGGTCAGCAATTCTGCAACACGGCATATCTCCGCGTACATCTCGCCGTAGGTATAGTGATTGCCGCGAGAGGTATCCTGGGCGGAACCGTCCTCGGTCAGATAGAAGTCCGTGAGGGCGGGTTGATCCCAGTTATTGCGGATGGCCTCCGCGAGGATATTTAAGTAGTTCTCAGTCATAGACGATTAAGGGGGAATAGAGGGCTAGACAAAGTAGATGCACTAGTCTCACTAGACGCACTAGTCTCACTAGATGCACTAGAGGAACTAGTAGTCTATTCCGTGGGATTGGAGGATGTTTTGCAGGCGGAGAACTTCACGCTCCAGAAACTCAAGACGATCTTTCTCGGCTTGCCGATAGCCGGTACGAGCCGCGTGCATGCGCTCTTTGATGCCGCCTTCCTTGACAAACTGCTCTTCCAGTTGGTGCAGATAGGTAGTCATCATCTTGTCCACCATGTGGCACAGGGTTAGTGCCAGATTGCAAAACTCCTCATCGGATATTTTGTTGATTAGTTCTTTATACTCTTCGAAGGTATTATGCTGGCGGCAAAAGGTCAGCATATCCCCATACCGGGCATGCGATTTGTCCCACCTGATGAGACTCTTCCGATTGAGATAATCGTTATAGTCCCGTTGTAACTCCTGAATACTCGACCGCGCCACATTGAGCAGATTGATCTCCATCTGTGTACTGGTCATGCCATCTTCCGAGCCCTCGACAATATTCTGCTTTCCACTCCGGCTCGCCTGAACCATTTGGTCCACAGTGCGGTCGCCATGCTTGGGTAAAAACCGCTCGCAGAAAATAACCGTCATTTGGAAGAGCGCGTCGGATTTCTGGTAGAAATAGAGGTTTTTCCAATTGGCAGGGCGGCGCAGAACGGTGTTGTAGGTATTGTATTCCATAGGATGTATTTTTTGCTAGTCGGGCTAGTCTCTCTAGACGCACTAGATTATCTAGGGAATCTAGATAGACTAGAGGGACTAGATATTTCTAGCTATATAGTCGTAGAGATCCTGAAGGGTGACGAGGGTTTTGATAGCGCCACGCTCCGGTTGGAAGCCGAAGGTGCGCTTGATGAAAATGGATGTCTCTACGGCATCGAGAGAGGTCATACCGAGGTCGCGTTTGAGTTCTGCTTCGGGAGCGATGGCAGACGGTTCATACTCCAGACGGTCCGTCATAAAGGTGTTTACCTTTTCTTGAATTTCTTGAGGTGTCATACTATTTACGTTTATTATTTATTTTCTAGAGAGACTAGACGCTCTAGATAGACTAGATCTTTCTAAACACCAATGCGCTATTGGTACCGCCCATGCCGGAGGAGTTGGAGAGGACGGTGTTGATGGGCGTGTATATTGTTTCGCGGGCGATATTGAGGTCTTTCGCCTCATCGATGACGTTTTCGAGATTGATATTCGGCGCTACGAAGTTATTCTGCATCATCAAAATGCTATATACCGCCTCACTTGCTCCCGCCATCCAGTTCTCATGCCCGGTCATGGACTTGGTGGAGGAGATGAAGGGACTAGATGCACTAGTCTCACTAGACCCACTAGAGGGATTAGGGGGGGCAAACAATCGTGTGAGCGCTTTCGCTTCTTCGATGTCGCCAGCGGTAGTAGAGGTAGCATGGGCGTTGACATAGTCGATGTCCGATGGTTGCAAGCCGGCATCATCCAAGGCGCGCTTCATCGCTCTATATTCACCGTCGGCAGAAGGGGCGGATATTTCTTCTGTTCCGTTGGAGGAAAAACCGTAGCCAACTACTTCAGCATAGATTGTTGCTCCGCGGGCTACTGCATGTTCGTATTCCTCAAGGACTAATGCGGCTGCTCCGCCGGAGGGGACAAAACCATCCCGATTAGTATCAAAGGGCATCATCGCTCCTTGCGGTGTATCATTCTGATGGGAAAGAGCATCTATGGCATCTGCTGCGGCAGATCCTCTCATATCTAACATACATGATCCACCCACCAAAATAGTATTTTGCATTCCTTGCCGAATAAGCATCGCAGCCAACCCTACAGCATGGCTACTGCTGGCGCAAGCGGCACCAACACAAAAGTTAATGCCTTTCAGATGGAAAATCGTACCAAGGTTCATTGTTACCGAAGACGTTTCTCCTTTGAAAAGAGCAGAAGGACCAAGCAACATGGAATCATGCTCTTCCTCCATGATGGGCATATAGTCCAGCATGTGCATGTTTACATCATTACCAAAAATCAATCCTACCTCGTTTTGACGCAGGTATTCATCAGACAGACCTGCTTGCTCAAATGCCTGACGGGCTGCCATATAAGCATACTCAGCATCTTCGGACATGGTAGCGCGGAACTTACGAGGAAGAAAGGGCTTTAAGTCCGGGCGAGGCACATTACCTACCAAACCGGAGTGAAGGCCATACTCGATACGTGTCGGATCAAAGATGATACCCGAGCGGCCTTGCTTAAGACTCTCCATCACGGTATGCAAGTCCTGGCCGATGCAAGACCAAATGCCCATTCCTGTTATTACAACCCGTCTCATAATGCGGCTCCGTTAATACCTATTACCTGTCCTGATATATAGTCTGAGCGATTACTACAAAGGAAACTAACCAAATAGGCAACTTCCTCCGGTCTGCAAAGTCTGCGCATAGGATAGTTTTTAACATCCATAAATTCAGGACGAGTATATTCTCGACTTTGTTTTAGTATATCTGTTTCAGTAAGTCCAGGTGATACGGCGTTAACTGTTATATGGCGTGGAGCTAACTCGGTCGCCAAAGCTCTTGTCACTCCTATCATAGCTGACTTAGCTGCCGAGTAATTAACTTTACCAGGGTAACCTGCTTGTCCGCTGATGGAAGAAATATTTATAATTCTCCCGTGATGATTCATCACCATTCCTTCTATCACACGACGGGTGCAATAGAAGAAACCGTTGAGGTTCACGTCTATCACGCGATGCCATTGCTCCGGCTCCATCATCAGCATGATTTCGTCGTCCACTATACCGGCATTATTAACCAGCACGTCGATATAATCATCCGGGTGAGCGGCGAACCACTTATCGAGAGCCGCATTAATGGCATCCGGTTGGCTGACATCAAAGGGCATGAGTTCTGCTTCGCCTCCGGCTTGCTCGATGAGGCGCTTAGCTTCTTGAGCCGCAGCATGATTGGATTTGTAATTCAAGAGGATCGAGCAGCCGTCTTTCGCCAGCTCAATGGCGATGGCTCGTCCTATTCCACGGCTTGCACCGGTTACTAATGCATATCGTTTCATATAAAATAAATACCTTTGCGCCGCAAAGGTACTGCTTTTTTTTGATATACGCAAGAGTTTAGGCGATTTTTTCGCCCACTTTGACGGATTTGGGGGTAATACGCGGGGCACGACCGGGTTCGAAGAAAAGAACGACGTCGCTGCCGCCAAAGAGGAATTTGCCTAACTCAGTGCCCTGAGTTAATTGGTGATTGGTGATTGGTGATTGGTGATTTGGAAATGTCCACACAACGGAACTGACTTGTTGGACACCGACGGGAACGATGGCGATCTTGCCGAAGTCATTGGTATCGAGAACGAGCACGCCGCGCGTCTCGAGCATCTGGAAATCCGTCACACCGCATTGATCATAGCGATACCTACCCTGCTCTTCGTCCCAGATGATGACACCGCCTCCGGCGTGGATGCCTTGAATCGTGCGACAATCCAATACCGTACCATCGCACGGCATATGGAAACGATGGTAGTCAAAGACATCGAGGACGATATGGGTCGTTTCGCCTCCTGCAAAGGTCTCGCGATACGGGCTGTCGCCCAACAAATCAAGCCAGTTGGCTATTGAAGCGGTTTTTATCAGTCCTTCTTCGGCGATAACTCCGTCGCAAGGACTGATAAAGGTGTAAGGTGTATGGTGTAAGGTGTATGGTTTTCTCAATCTTCTCGCAAAGAAATCATTCCAACTATGCCAGTTATCGGGCGATTCGTAGCGATCGGTATCGAGTTCGAAGCGTTTGTCCGTGCGCGCGAGTTGATAATATTCGTCATTCCAGCTCTCCGAACTGCTGAGCCATTCTCCCCAGGCAATGTTGTACTCTTTGAGCCATTGCGCTATGCGCGGCTCGTACTGCAAGTCACCTAATAGAAAATAGAAATAGCCGATGTTCTGGTCAATGCGGCGGAAGAACGAATGGTCTTCACCTATATCCATCGCTTGCCACGGCATACAATGCGCGAAACGCTCCACATAGGCGCACCACTGCGCTATCGTCCGCACGGGATTGGTCTCCAAATGCGGATTCTCTTTTGCTGCGCGCTGCAATTCCTTTTCCAGCGAAGCACACAAATCTGGATATTTAGCCAATAAGCCATTCAACATATTTATGTACTAATGCTGCGAATTTTTGTATCGATTCGGGTTTGTAATGTGTGGCGGAATAACGATAGTTGATGTAAAATTGAGCCTCATCATATATCTCCACATCCAGCAAAGCGTATGCTACCTGCGGCTCTTCATTCGACTCCACCACCGCTATCACAAACGGGCAGTTTTTTAATATTTGTTCCAATGAAGGCTGCACCAAAACATTAAGCGCATAGTTCCAAATGCCCGTATAGGGCCTGGTCAACGTTAGAGGATATATGCTATGCGCTATTCCCTCGCGATACTGCTTACGAGCGAGTCGAATAGCTGATGCTCGATTCTCGATTAGAGATTTTCGAGTACGAAACGGGATATCGCGATGGAGACTACCATAGATATGCTGTTCTTCAACTGTCTCACGTCCGTCGTATGCCCACGTAAGTGCTGCCTCGTCTGTGCCATTATACTCCATGATTGCCAATGCAGATGCCAAAGAGAAAATAGCAGTCAACGGAAGGAGTTGCTCGTTTCCCAACGCATTCAGTTTCTCTCTCAAATCGCTATAATCTTCCAATAACGTTCCTTCCTTTGGAACACAGGGAATCTCCAAAGGAACATCCGTATGCGGATGAACGGGACAGGTCACATTGCCATACTCACGCTCTAACCATTCCTTATCAGCGATATAGCGGATAGATTGTTTCTCTTGCTCAACGCGCACAAGATACTCAAGGTAGTTATCCGGTTGTACGGGTAGTCCCTGATAGGCACAATAGAAATCATTTAACCACACATATCCACTCAGTGCATCGCCTAAGATACGGTTATAAACCAGATTTATCCGCACATATTCTCCTTCATCGCGGAAATCAACTGAATAATATTGCCCATGCCATATATCATCTGACGGACAATACTCCTGCTTCCCGTCACCATCCACACGCATGGAGAAGACCGTATGGTTGCGAAGAACTTGTTCAAACGCATTCTTCAATCGCTCCACATCCACTTCTCGTTTATATACTCTCATACCGAGCCTCGAGTAATATATCTCGGGATTCGTTTTGAGCATATCGAAAACAAGCTGTGAATATGGCAAAAGGGGATAGGATATTTGAGATTGGATATTTGACATTGGAGATTTTATATTTGCTCTTTAACGGTGTCTTTTGCAAAAAGAACGATATATGCCAATGTCAGTACCAAGATAGCCGGATCAACCAACATATGCGGAAGACAGAGTAACACAATAGTTCCTATCAGGAGGATTATTGCGTAAGGCAGTGACCAATAGCGTCTCCAACGCCAAAAGATCAGCGGTAGCGGATTGAAGAGCACCATCATAATATAGGCTGCGCCGCCAAACTCGCGCATGACTATCCATAAGAATAGTAACACACAACCGAAAATTGCTTGTATGCCCAGCAAAAACCAATCCCAATATGGATAGCGCGTAAAAGCAAAGCCGATAGTGATCAGGAGAATCAAGATAGTCGCCAATATCGGAGTGAACCACGGCTTACTATTATCCAATGGTGCTCCTTCTACGATATCTCCTACATAAGTAGCGAATGGCTGACCGTTTAGGGTGGCTTGTTGCCATACTGCTGCCAAATCTGCCGGGATAATCAGTTTCTCATCGATGGGCAGATTCTTATCAGCTTTATTGTCCGTAAAGATCATCGATGTCAATCGTAGCCACGGATGATTAACCAGCGAACGATAACCTATCTCTCGGCGCGTCATATGCTCCATCTCAGGGTTAGGAGCATAAATAATCGGTTCATCGCCAAGTGCTTGCTTCACATATCTTACTACTGTGATTGCACAGCCGTATTTATTCAAATCCTGACGTAAGACAATGCCTTGAGTCAGATGATTGTCCATGATCTCCCAAAGACGCTGTTCTGCCTCCGGCGGCATATTTAGTCGGTATTCATGTACGGAGCGATTCCATTGACGATAATCCTCCATATATTCTGGAGTAGGAACAGCAAACATACCCATTTTGGTTTTCCCACTTAAATATCGATACATGTTGTCGTTTACGCGCTCACCCTCGTAACTAAAGCAATAATCTAAATCGAAGGTAGGACACTGTAATCGCAAGAAGGCATGCCCGGAAGTGCCCAACGCATCCTCCTTATAATCTGTCGGATCGGCGATACATAAACTCACCGTTACGAAATCCGGGGCGAGGCGATCGATCGTGTCGTTAAACCCTTGCGCCGCATTGCGCTCCGCCACGGATATGGTGTCTGCTTGCCCATACATAAGAACAGACATCACCAGCATCGTCAAGATGCCATATACTTTACAATGATAATTCATAGCAATCTATCTTTTCGCGCGGCAAAGGTACTGCTTTTTTCCGACATACGCAAGCGTTCGGGCAAAAAAATCGCATATACATTTCTGTACATGCGATTTTTTTGATAATCGATCTTACCACAAATTCGGATCGCGCTTGGGTGCGCCGGCAGGACCGCCCGGGAATTCGGTTTGACTTGGCGAATTCAAGTGCATCAACTCGGTGCTTATTACATTCTCCACCTCAGTAAGAGGGCTGTTATATAGTTTCTTTTCCATAATGATTCCTCCTTATTTTACCATTTGACCATCGATTGAGTATGCTTTATCACCACGGATGATGAATACCTTATCGTTCACAAGCACTTTGCGGATCTTGCCTTGTGCATCTACGACAGCTTCGTCAATACCGGTGGTTACTTGCGGAGCCTTACGTACGCTTACGCGCAAACCATATTCCGAAGTGTTACCGCGGTTGAGGAACAAGGTATAATCTCCGTCATTGAGGTTGGCAATCGCCTCGCCGTTGCGCGTGAGATAGAGCACCTCATTGCCTCTATGTTGTGCAGCCGTAAGCACGTACTCTCCGTTAGCCGGAGCATAGATGCTCAGCGGATACTCGGCAGACTCATTAACCATCTCAACGGTGTTCTTACAGAGCTTCGTGTTATAGCGATCCATCCACATCTGAGCGGTCTTGGTACCAACGCCCATCTTAGCGAGGTCCTGACCAATGACGTAGGTATTATCCTTCTCATCAGCAGTCTGAACAATCAGACGGTCGTTCATCACGCCATTACGTGCAATCTCAACGACAAAGCGGTTCGCTGCAGTCTGTGTTTGCAGTGCACGACGATACGGTGCAGGAGCTCCACCATGTACATTGGCATTTACCGTAGATTGCGGATTGTTGACCTGTACAAAGATCGGAGCGCCCACAATCAGATTGGAAGCCGAAGTCGGGGTGTATCCGCCATTGATATATTGCAGTACATCTTGCGAAGCATCGGCAATTACTGTCATATTCAGGTCCGCATGGTACAATGCCGGGTTGGCAATCGCATTCCAGTTCGCCTTATCGCCGCTACCGCTGGTCGTGGTGAGAGACAAGGTAGTCGTCGAGATGCCGCCGCCGGTCTTATGGAACTCAAGAGACGATTGTGCCGAAGCAAGGTAGATCATATAGAGTTTACCCGGCATCATTACGCCGCCGTTCTCCTCTACATATCTCCATATATTCTTATTGCCTTCGCCGGTCTCGTTGACAGCATACGACTCGGCATTGAACTCAATGATATCAAAGTCGATACCTACATTCAACTTTCTTCCGTCCGCATAGATACCGGTACGTACATTTACCTGCCACGGAGCCGCTACGGCATACCATGTGCGAGCTGGGATTGCGCTTGCCGGTTGCAGTTTGAAGATTGCCTCACCTAACAAGGACAGATTATTCGCATTGATCAACTGACCCGAATTCACGCCATTCGAAGTGATCGTGAAGGTGGTATAATCCGTAGCCTCTGTCAGAGTCTCGCTACCTGTAGCACCAATTTCGAGGCTTCTTGTATTCTCTGCGAAATATGCGTAGTAGGTTGCATTGCCGGATACGGCAGGAGTAGCACCCTTCGCATAGAACGAACCCTCACCGTTGGCAGCGGTCGTCCATCCGATGAAACTATGAGCATCTTTCATCGGCTCTGCACCATTAAATGCCGTAGTTGCACCATATGCTTGGTTAGCGTCTGTTTCCAATGTGCTACCTCCGTTCTCGCTCTTCCAAGTAATGGTATAGGTTACCGGCGTGAACTTAGCCACCAGATTCACATCGCTTTGGACGGCGAAAGAATACGATTCAGCGGTGCTTACCCGTACACCTTCTTTATACCAACCGTCGAAGGTATAGTTAACGGCATCGTAGCCGGAAACGATTACGGTAGCGTTAGCAGCAGACTCACTATATTTATAGGTTCCTGAGCCTACGAGTATGCACACATTCGGAATGTTCGAACTCAAGGCTACATTGTATTGTCTGATCACCGGAGTGAAACAAGCATAGTAAGTATATGTCTGCTCTGCTGCTGCCACTTTCGGCGTCATACCATTCTTATATTTCATGCCTCCTTCGTAAGCCTCAGTAGTCCAACCATAGAACGTGTACGAGTACTGACCGTCGAGACTGTTCTCTTTGGTCGGAGTAGCAGCATGGTAAATGGTAGCTGAACCTACAGGAACCAAATCCGTGGCCAATTCAGCATCTCCGGCTTCGTTCTTCCATATGATCGTGGATTTGTCACAATCCGGACACTCGCATACAACAGTCAGCTCTATGTTGCCATTGATGGTAACTTCACGAGAATATACACCATCTTCGTCCGGATCACCGATAGGCTCACCATCGCTCCAGCTAACGAAGTTGTAGCCGGTATTTGCCTTCACCGTAACAGTCGGCGTAGCGCCATATACATAGTCCGCACGCGCCCCAGTAACAACAGCCGCACCGGAAGGCGTACACTTCAGCGTAAGCGAGTACTGCTTCGGGGTGGAGGTGTAGGATGCTACATAATTATAGGTATAATCCTCTGCATGACCAACGACGGTCTGGATTTGCGGCGTCCATACCAACTGGTAAACATTCGCATTGTCTTCGGTCTTTTGCAAACGCTCGTCATCCGGGATAACCGGAGTTTGTCCGATTTCCAAGAATTGCGTTGCGCCAATCTTGTGCTCTGCGTCTTGTTGCTCAAAGTAGAAATTAACCGGGAAAGTCTTTGCTACTTCGCGATAGACAGCCGTATAGGATTTGATACTGGTTGCCGAAACCTTCTCTACAGCCGGTGACCAATGATCAAATTCATACGTAAACTCTCTCGTAGCCGGCTTGCCGTTCACCTGTGCAGGCGGAACAGGCATTTCACCTACATTGACGTAGCCTTTTTTCAATTCGGTTTCACCATCATAGTCGAAGAATGTAATTTCATACTCCGTAGGCGGATTCTCTACCCAAGTAGCCGTATAAGTAGCGTCGCCCGTTACGGCTGCAATAGCCGGAGTCCAGATAAGAGTATGGCCCGGTTTAGTCGGTGTATTTTCGCATACAGGTACCTCGTTATGGGGCAAGAACTGACGCTCTATCTCTACACCACCTTCCTGGCAGAAGATGATGGTGTATTTACGCGGTTTCTCGGTAAACGTAGCCGTGTAAGTTACATCGCTGGTTACAGGACCAAGCGCCGGAGTCCAACCCGTAAAGTCATACGTATAATCGATATTCGACTCACGAGTCGGGTTGGTTCCAAGGAACTCAGCCATCGTGCCGTAGGTAACTTCATAGTTGTCAACATAACTTTCTTCCGCTTTTGAATAGGTCTGAATGATGTCACCATTCCAGTTCTTCCATGTGATGGTGAACTTCTGCTCAGCCCAATAACCAGGAGTAACATCCCAATCTTCATGGTTCTCGGATCCATGTTTATCAATCACCTCATCTACCCAATAGTAGTAAGTATCATTCTCCGGGTGGATACAATGGTAGAGGTTATCTTTTTTCTCCACTTCCCACCACTGGCAATTATCCATCTTTATGAAGAGACGACCGGCACCGGCTGCATCGCTGAAGGTATGGTCTGCATTACCGGTTACACTTTCCAGATAAGGATCATACGGATTCTCGTCATAGTTAATGGCTGCTATACCACTGATTTCAACCCACTCTTGCGGCTTGATATAGATATGCTCAACGGCCTTGCCTAATTCAAGAGGCTGCATATTTCCATACTGAGCAACTTGTGCTACATAAGTTGCCATATTAACATCTGCAGCATAGCAATCAAAGAACATACGGTAGCGCCATTCGTCGTCCATGTAGCACAACGAAGAATTTACTCCATATCCAGTTGTTTGCGTAAAGGCAGGGTCGTGCTCCTCTTTGTTTTTCAGTTGGGCTGCAGTAAAGTAATGACCGTCATTGTATTCGTTACGGTTCTTTACCTGCCAAACTTGTTCTTGAGTACTTTCTGTCGGTCCGACTTCATTGAACACGAATGTACCGGCATCTTCGTTGGAAGAGAAGATATTGGCGCCACCCTCTGAAGTGTACAAGAAGCAATTTGCTTCATTGATAGCAAACGAACCGTGTACATTGATAGATGCGTCTTTCAGTTTCTCTTGATTGTAGAACTGATCAGCACGTGCGGTCGGTTGTCCTCCGAAACCGGCTGCATACTTCACCGGTTTTGTATATTTGATACCACCGTTGGCACTTTCATCGTAGGCATACTTATCCCATTGGTCTGCATCATAGATATAGAGCGAACCGGATAATACGCTATTATCATTATTCTTAACGACAGTTACGGTTGATTCCTTGTCAATCTCCACTTCCGCACCCGGCAGCAAAGCCGTATTCTGCGTAAAGTCCATCATTCCGGAAAGCAAGTGAATCTTCATGTTACACGTAATCGGCAACACGAAATAACCGGAGTTCATCACCAAAGGCATATTGCCTAATTTACCGAGATCCAGTACCATCGAACCGATATGGGCGCTATTGTTCACGTCATATACTTGCAGGTCATTCTCTACATCATACCACTTGCGCACCCAGGTATTATCCGCATCTGCTTCGTTATCCATAAGGAACATCGCCGCGTCACGTCCACTGACACCGACCACTTTGATATCATTTGCGGATGCTGTCACAGCAATACCTCCGAATGTAGCAGAGACAGACGTAGTTGTACTCAGTACAGCTCCCGGATGATACTTGAACGGAGACTCAATATTCTGGATATAATAGTGTGTCAGCGGGAAGACACGTCTCGGATCATCCAACATACCGAACGAAGTAGAACCGCCCTTCCAGTCTCCCATTTGGAATTGCTCACGGACGGTTGCATTACGACGTACATCCGTCTCACCTTTACCAATAATGAAGCCCCATGCACGAAGTTCTGATCCATCTTGCATTGTCATGCGGCTTCCTTCCTGCATATTCACAAATCCACATGGACCATAAGGAAGTGATGCATACGACTCGTCGCTTGAACGCTGAGTACCCGAAACTTCTATCGTACCATGTACGTCAATATTTGCTCCCGGGGCTACAGTGAGCGTCACGTATGCTGTAGGCTGTACATATTCTGCCGCACCGCCTGTGCTGGAGATTCTCGGAATAATCGTATTTCCGGTTTCCTGCTCATTCTTCGTAGGAATGATCAACATAGTTTTTGACGGTATCGTGTAATATCCGGCCGGCAAAACATCATCGTTTTGAAGAATAATGACGACATCCTTGTTTGTATTGTTATTTGCATATGCAATAGCATCTACAATAGAGGAATATCCCGTCGTACCGATACGAGCAGCCTGCATGCCATATTCCTTTGCGTCCAGACCATCACGAACAGCCAGGTAGCGATAACCATCCAAGTAATCCTTGCCTTTGTAGGTCAGGTTATACAGTCTCGGTTCTACCAGTGTCATCGTTTTGGGGAACATGCCCTCCTCACGAACAAAGACGGTATTGGATTTAATCGTTCCTGCTTTGAAATCAATGTTAGCAAAGTCTGCACACAGGAACGGAGGACAGGGCTTTACTTGCTCTGCGTCTACGTAGGTAGCCGAAAAGCGACCGCCATTAACCGTCAAGTCTGCATCGCCCATAGTACCTACTGCATAAGCCACGGGATCACTGCTGACCGTATGTGCCGATACAACGGCTCCCTTCTCAATCGTCAACTTACCGAACGTAGCTAATGCACATACAGCGAATGCACCGTCATACGAGGAGGTCGAATAGAACGTACCACCCTTGATAATTGCTTCACCGGCTGTAGCCGTTACATAAACGGCATACGCATTTGACCAAGTGGATTGGTCTGCCGGATTAGCTGACGGATTATGTGATTGGTTAACAGAAGCATTAAATGCACCGCCGGTAGTAGTCAACTTACCCGTTGCACTTACCTGTGCCGCAAAAGCAGCAGTCATGCCGGCATGGACGGTAATAGAACCGTCTTTTACTTCCGCCTCACCATCGACATTGATACCGATAGCATAGCAAGTCAAGGCGGTTGCACTAATAGTTGCTCCGTTCTGGATCAGTTTACCGCCATTAGCCACATTCACAGCAACAACTGCATCTGCAGGGTTAGACAGGCTACCATTCCCGTTCACTTCAATCGTACCACCATTCAATGTCAGCGTTGCACCGCTCTGAACAGCTACCGTCTTGGTGATCTTTCCGCCGAACTTACTATATGCGAGCGTTACATTACCACCGGAAACAACCAAATTATTGCTGAGTTCATATCCATTAAGATCGAAGGTCACATCGTTGCTGATAATAACCATATCCCCATAATCAGCATTGAGCGCAACAGTTTGTTCTGCGGTTGCTTCGCTGATCATTGCAGCAAGTGTACCAGCTTTCACGAAATTTGCCGGCTCTGCCTTACCATTGTACAAACTAGCCTGACTACCTGCGGCTGCTGAAACGCGCACGTACATCGGGGCGGTCAACGAAGAGCAACCCGACTTAGAAGCCAACGTTACATTTGCACGATAGATACCGGAAGCCGCATCCGAAGCGGTGTAAGTAACCGTCACTACAATCTGTCCGTTTACCAACGCAACGCTTGCCACACAAGAACCGTGTCCGGCATAACCTTCCGTAGCAGATGATGCAACCGAAGCCGTAAAGTCATCTGCACTGACGCGATCTCCCTGCACATCAAAGATAACGGTATTATTGCCGCTATTACCATTACCGGGAATCAAATCAATCGTACCATTAACGGCATAATTGGCAACCATGACCGGTTTGAAAGTAGCATAAACATACTCCTGCGATTTATTAGCCCATCCCGGATCATCGGCAGGGAAGATCTTGAAGAGTTTGCCTTTGTCGCTCGGAGTATCCGTATCTACTGCGCCGCCAAGATCACTCTCACCTTCCGTGAACGACCAGCCGGTGAAATACCAACCGTCATTCTCTTGTACCTTTGCCTCAAAATAAGCATAGGAAGAGAACATACCATTTAATACAGAATCCACTCCTTCCATATGGACCAAGGCATAACCGTTCAGGTTCGCCGAAGCACCCCATGCCGTTTGATATTCCTCGACAGACTCACCGGTAATGGTATTCAAATAATGACCAGCCGTGTACCAATCGTACGCCGCATTATAACCGGCAATTAAGGCTTGCGCTTGGTCAGAATCCAAACCACTCACATCGGGAGTTTGTTTCTCCTGTCCATTCTCTGCGGCATTCAATCCTTCATTATACCCAGCATCCCAACGACCTTTCAAGTCCGCTTGACGAGTATAAGGGTTCTGAGGATAATTACTATAATCATGCCCGGCTTTAGCCCAGTCCCAACCGGTAGTAAAACCAGTTGCTGCAGCCGTTATTTGCGCCTCAGTCCAGCCCTCAGATTCTTCTGCTGTCGGATAATCGGGCTTTTCTTCGTAGGATGCAGCCGCGCCATCACCTGCATAGAACGCATTTTGCCATTTCTCATTCAAATCCTCCTCTATCTCAGCCGCGTCCTTATACGGATTGACCGGTTTAGTTCCTGTAATCCAAGGGTTATCTTGCTGACGTTTGGTGTTTGTGTAGTTCAATTTCACCAGACCCGGGTTAGAACCACAAGCCGGAGTGGAAACTTTCGCCTCCAAATTGACATAGAACCAAGTAGCGGGATTCTGCAAGTCAATATCCCCCAAACTAATCTGTCCCCACGCTTCGTTCACGCTCATCCCAAGCACGAAGAGCAGCATTGATAATTTTAATAATAATTTTTTCATTTTCATCATATCTTTTTGTTTTTATATTAACTTTATTTTCTGTCTGCGGTCTCGTACATATATGCATACATATGCAGCGCACAGGCTAAAATCGGCGCAAAGTTACAACTTTTTTTTTACATAAACAAAAAAAATGCCAACTTTCTCGAATATTCGAAAAAATTGGCAATTGAATATTACAAAACACCCCTTAAGGCGCTACGCGGTTGATGTCTCGCGGAAACATCGAACATTCTTTGACGTTCGCAATCCCCAGGAAGCAAGCGGTGATTCGCTCCAAACCGATTGCAAAACCTCCATGAGGAGGCATGCCGTTCTTGAAGGTATCGAGGTAGAAATGGAACGCATCGGGGTTCATGCCACGACGGAGCATCTTCTCGCGGTAGTCGGCTTCTTTATGGATACGTTGTCCGCCGGAGGTGATCTCGAGGCCTCTCATGAGGAGGTCGAAGCTGAGTGTCAGCGACGGGTCCTCGGGATCGTCCATCGCATAGAAAGCACGGTGCTCGCTCGGGAAATGCGTTACGAACACGAAGTCCGAACCGTATTTCTCGAAAGCGTACTTACAGATAGCACGTTCCTCTTCCGGCGCGAGGTCGTCTTCACCACGGTGATCCGCCTCACACAAGTTATTCTCAAAGAGGATCTCGTGCACTTCGCTCAGTTTCCATGCCGGTACCTGCTCGGGCAATACGGGGTTGACCGCATTGAGGAGCTGGAGTTCGTGCGCACAGTCGCGTTCTACGACGGCAATGATATGGCGGAGCAATGCCGCTTCAAGAGTCATTACGTCCTCCTGTCCTTTGATGAAGCCCATCTCGACATCGAGGGAGATGTACTCATTGAGGTGACGGGAGGTAGCATGTTTCTCTGCGCGGTAGGCGGGCGCGATCTCGAAGACGCGCTCGTAAACGCCGACACCGATCTGTTTGTAGAACTGCGGGGACTGCGCGAGATAGACCTGCTTGCCGAAATAATCCATCTTGAAGACGTTAGCGCCTCCTTCTGCTCCTTCGGACACGATCTTCGGGGTGAAGATCTGGGTGAAGCCGTTGGCCGAGAGGAACTCGCCGAAGGCACGTGCGATCGTCGATTGTACCTTGAGGATCGCCATATCACGCGGGTTGCGGAGGGTGACCTGACGGTTGTCGAACTTGTAGCGCAGGAGTGTCTCTTCGTCGCCGAACTTGAGGGCGTTCATGTCCACCACCTCGGCGGTTGTCGGGCGGGAGAGGACGCGCACCTCGGACACAGCGATCTCAATGGTGTTGTAGAAGGCTGCGGGGTCTTTGATCTTGGCCTCGTTGACCGTACCGGTGAGGGTGATCGCCATCTCTCGGCATAAATCGTTCATCGCGATCTCTGCGCCCTTCTCGTCGAAGAACTTGGAGGTCTCGTTGGAGACCACAGCCTGCAAGAGACCACGCGATTTGCGGAGAACGATGAAACCGCCCCACTTGGTGACACGGACGTTATGGATCATGCCACTCACAGTAACAGACTCGCCAACTTTGGCGTTGGCGAGGTCTGTCACGTTTTCGTTATGTTGATTAACATCTAAGAACATAACTCTTAATTAAAAATTAAAAATTAAGAATTAAGAATTAAGAATTAAGAATTACTCAGCAGCGGGAGCTTCGGGAGCAGCTGCGGGAGCCTCAGCGGCGGGTGCCTCTGCAACTGCCTCAGCTACTTCTTCCTTAACGGCTTTTTTGCCGGCACGGCGGGTAGCTTTCTTAGCAGCTTTCTTGGTCTCCTTGAGCATGTTCTCATTGTAGTCAACGAGCTCGATGATACACATCTCAGCAGCATCGCCCAGACGGAAGCCTGTGCGGAGGATACGAGTGTAACCACCCGGACGGTTAGCGATCTTCTCGCCTACATTCTGGAAGAGTTCGGTAACGACCTCTTTCTGTTTGAGCAGGGAGAAAGCCAAACGACGGTTGTTCATGTTATCCTCTTTGGCACGCGTGAGGATCGGCTCTACGTAGATACGGAGCGCTTTAGCCTTAGCGAGGGTCGTGCTGATACGCTTGTGCATGATCAGCGAGCAGGCCATGTTGGACAACATCGCTGCGCGATGGTTGGCCTTGCGGCTAAGGTGGTTGAATTTCTTATTATGACGCATAATAATTCAAATTAAAAATTCAAAATTAAAAATTAAAAATTAATCGTTCACGTGATAACGCGATATGTCCATACCGAAGGCGAGGCCGTTGCGCTCGAGCAGTTCGTCGAGTTCGGTGAGGGATTTCTTACCGAAGTTACGGAACTTGAGCAAGTCAGCGCGGTGGTAGCGTACGAGGTCGCCGAGTGTATCCACCTCTGCTTGTTTCAAGCAGTTGAGAGCACGAACGGAGAGGTCCATATCCTGGAGCTTCTGGTTGAGCAACTGACGCATACGGAGGATCTCCTCGTCGAGTGCGTTGCTGTTCTTCTTGGTCTCCTCTTCGAGTACGATACGCTCGTCGGAGAAGAGCATGAAGTGGTAGATAAGGATCTTAGCGGCTTCGGTCAGCGCCTGTTGCGGCGTGATAGAGCCGTCAGTTGTAATCTCAAGGGTGAGTTTCTCGTAGTCGGTACGTTGCTCGACACGATACTGGTCAACCGAAATCATGACGTTACGGATTGGCGTGTAGATGGAATCGATAGCGAGCGTTCCGATCGGATCGTTCTTCTTGCGATTCTCATCACCGGGCACGTATCCGCGTCCCTTGTTGATGGTGAGCTCAATCTCGAAGTCAGCGCTGTCATCGAGTTCTGCCAGACGCAGATCCGGATTAAGCACCTCGAAGTTCTGGAGCACCGTATTCAACTCGCCTGCGATAAACGTACGTTGTTTACGCACATGGAGTTTAACCGTCTCCGTCTCTTCCTCCATACCTTCCTTGCGCAGGAAGCGTACTTGCTTGAGGTTGAGGATAAGGTTGGTAACGTCAGTGATTACACCGGGGATCGTAGCAAATTCATGATCAATACCACTGATCTTGACAGAGCAGATGGCGTAGCCTTCGAGGCTACCCAGCAGTACGCGACGGATCGCGTTGCCTATCGTGATTCCATACCCCGGCTCGAGTGGGCGAAACTCAAAGATACCTTTGTTCGCACTCGAATCCAACATTATCACCTTGTCAGGTTTGATGAAATTTAATATTGCCATGAATTTAATGATTATTTAGAGTACAACTCAACGATTAATTGCTCCTTAATGTTCTCCGGAATCTCAGCGCGAGCGGGAACATTGAGCAGCTTACCAGCCTTGTCGGCCTCGTTCCATTCGAGCCAACCGTACTTAGCGTGGTTGAAGCCCTGGAGGGACTCATTGATGACCTCAAGTGATTTAGCTTTTTCGCGAACAGCAACAACCTGACCGGGTTTTACCTCGAAGGAAGGGATGTTCACTACTTTGCCGTCCACAGTGATGTGGCGGTGGCTAACGAGTTGACGAGCAGCTGCACGAGTAGGAGCCATACCGAGACGATAAACGATATTGTCCAGGCGGCATTCGAGGAGCTGGATCAGGATCTCACCGGTAATACCTTTGGTACGAGCTGCTTTCGCGAAGAGAAGACGGAACTGACGCTCGAGTACACCGTAGGTGTATTTAGCTTTCTGCTTCTCAGCCAGCTGAGTACCATACTCAGAGTTTTTCTTACGACGGTTAACGCCGTGTTGTCCGGGTGCGTACGGACGTTTTGCAAGCACCTTATCCTCGCCGAAGATAGCCTCGCCGAAACGGCGTGCGATGCGAGATTTTGGGCCAATATATCTTGCCATAACTTTATAAATTTACGATTTGTTCATTTACCATTTGGTCATTTATTTGCTCATTGAGCCATTTGACCATTTGGATGGATTTACGTTAACTTAGACACGACGACGTTTCGGAGGACGGCAACCGTTGTGCGGCATCGGGGTAACGTCAACGATTTCAGTTACATCGATACCAGCGGCTACGCAAGCACGGATAGCCGACTCACGTCCTTGTCCGGGACCCTTAACGTATGCTTTAACTTTACGCAGACCGAGGTCGAATGCGACCTTGCAGCAGTCAGCTGCTGCCATTTGTGCTGCGTACGGAGTATTCTTTTTGCTGCCACGGAAGCCTTGCTTACCAGCCGAAGACCAGCTGATTACTTGGCCGTCACCGTTAGCAACCGTAACGATTACATTGTTGAAAGAAGACATCACGTGAAGCTGGCCAACGCCATCAATCTTCACTACGCGCTTCTTAGCTGCAATAGCTTTCTTTGCCATAATACTTGATAGATTATTTTTGTCGTTGGTCGTTAGTCGTTAGTCGTTAGAGACTACGCTGCGACCTTCAGACTCGGTTTAACATTACTTCTTATCCCTAAGGAACGATTATTTCGTTGCTTTCTTTTTGTTTGCAACAGTTTTCTTACGTCCCTTGCGCGTGCGGGCGTTGTTCTTGGTGCTCTGTCCACGAACGGGAAGACCGATACGGTGACGTACACCACGGTAACAACCGATATCCATCAAGCGTTTGATGTTCAATTGTATTTCCGAACGAAGATCACCTTCTACTTTGAATTTAGCACCGATGATCTCACGGACTTTAGCTGCTTGGTCATCCGTCCAATTCTCTACCTTGATGCTTGGGTCAATGCCTGCCTCTGCGAGAATTTTCTTTGCGCTTGAACGACCTATTCCGTAGATATAAGTCAGACTGACTTCGCCACATTTGTTCTGCGGTATATCTACACCGACAATTCTTATAGCCATAAATATTTGTAATTAAAAATTAAAAATTAAAAATTACGATTAATAACGTGGATAAATTTTCGAAGGAAATGCGCTTATCCTTGACGCATCTTCATTTTCGGATCCTTCTTGTTGATTACATACAAGTGCCCTTTGCGACGTACAATTTTGCAATCGGCATTGCGTTTTTTAATTGATGCTCGAACCTTCATAATAAAAACTCGGGTTTTTCTTATGGAGTCTTGGCTGCGTCGAGCTGCGAAAGCAAGCTTTCGCTCGACTTGCTCAAGGCTTCATTTCTTTTTGTTAGTTAATTTACTTGTAGCGGAAGGAGATACGTCCTTTCGTGAGGTCGTACGGACTCATTTCAACTTTGACGCGGTCCCCGGCGAGGATCTTAATGTAATGCATACGCATCTTGCCGGAGATGTGGGCGATGATGAGCGGTCCGTTCTCGAGTTGTACGCGGAACATAGCGTTGGACAGTGCCTCTACTACCGTTCCATCTACTTCGATGCTGTCTTGTTTTGCCATAAGCTTAATGGGTTTACTATTTGTTAAACTTAGATGAATCTGTCTCCCAAAACCTGTTGGATGTAGTCAAAAGTGGATAAGATATCGGCTTTGCCGTTACGCACGCACACAGATAATTCATAATGTGCGGCGGGTTTGCGGTCGATGGTGCGCGCAGTCCAGCCGTCTTCCTCGATGAGGACGTTACGACGTCCGAGGGTAATCATCGGCTCGATAGCGAGCGTCATACCAGACTTGAGGACAATGCCGTTTCCGCGGCGACCATAGTTGCACACATCGGGTTCCTCGTGCATATCGCGTCCGATACCGTGTCCCACGAACTCGCGTACTACGCCGTAGCCTGCACGCTCGCAGTAGTTCTGGATGGCGAACGAGATATCGCCCACGCGTTTGCCCGTGACAGCCTGCTCGACACCAAGGTAAAGCGCCTCTTTCGTGGTACGAAGGAGTTTCATAACTTCGGGTGAAACCTCCCCCACCGGGAAGGTATAAGCGCTGTCAGAGTGCCAGCCGTTGAGTTCGATGGACGAATCGATGGAGATGATGTCGCCCTCCTTAAGGATGACCTTGTCCGAAGGAATGCCGTGTACCACCACTTCGTTGACCGAAGTACAGAGGGTAGCTGGGTACTCTTCGTAACCGAGGCAGGCGGGTCGTCCACCGTTGTCCATGATGAACTCGTAGGCAATCTTATCCAGTTGGGCGGTAGTAACACCCGGCTTGATAGCCTTTGCCACTTCGGCATAGGTCTTACCAAGCAGGATGTTGCTTGCCCGCATCAGCTCTACTTCTTCGTCTGTTTTAAGAAATATCATTTGAGATTTCAAATTTATTCACCTAAGCCGACAAAATTAGTAAGCCATAGCACCGGAGCGGCCTTTGATACGCATGCCGGACTCGAAGAATCCGTCATAGTGACGCATCAGGAGGTGGCTCTCAATCTGCTGCAAAGTATCCAATATAACGCCTACCATGATGAGCAGGGACGTACCGCCGAAGAACTGTGCAAAGCCCATCGACACGCCGAACAGGCGCGCGAACGCCGGCAGGATAGCGATGATAGCGAGCAGGATAGAGCCCGGCAACGTGATGCGGCTCATGATAGTATCGATATACTCAGCCGTTTTCTTACCCGGTTTCACACCCGGAATGAATCCGTTGTTCAGCTTCAGGTTCTCTGCCATCTGAACCGGATTAATGATGATCGCGGTGTAGAAATAGGTGAAAGCGATGATGAGCAGTGCGAATACGAAGTTGTACCAGAAGCCATTGTTATCCATGAACGCTTGTACGAAGGCATTGGACTCCGAAGCACGGAAACCTACGATAGCGATAGGGATGAACATGATAGCTTGTGCGAAGATGATCGGCATCACGTTAGCAGCATTGACCTTGAGAGGAATGTACTGACGTACACCGCCATATTGCTTATTACCCTGGATACGCTTTGCGTATTGCACCGGAATACGACGTGTACCCTGCACCAACATGATTGCGAAAGCAAACACGAGGAGGAGGATAACGACCTCCAACAGGAACACGATCAGACCACCACCGGCGTCGTTGAGACGGCTGGAGAACTCCTGAACAAATGCACCCGGGAGACGAGCGATGATACCGATCAAGATGATGAAGGAAATACCGTTTCCAACACCGCGGTCGGTGATGCGCTCACCCAGCCACATGACGAACATAGAGCCCGCGCAGAGGAGGATGGTCGATGAGATAGTGAACCAGTTGAGTCCGATAGCCAGCGGCTGTCCTGCTTGCGCCATCTGCACGGAGAGGTTAACGAGATAGCTCGGTCCCTGGAAGAGCAGAATAGCCACAGTCAGATAGCGCGTGATCTGGTTCATCTTCTGACGTCCGGACTCGCCTTCTTTCTGCATCTTCTGGAAGTAAGGCACTGCGATAGAGAGCAGCTGGATTACGATCGAAGCAGAGATGTACGGCATAATACCCAGGGCGAAGATAGACGCATTGGAGAAGGCTCCACCGGAGAACATATCCAAGAGCGCCATCAGACCACCAGCCGTCTGACCCTTGAGGGCAGTCAAGGCTGTTGGGTCAATACCCGGGAGAACGATGAACGAACCGAAACGATAGATGAGCACGAACAGAGCCGTGGTCAGCAGACGATTGCGGAGGTCCTCGATCTTCCAGATATTTTTACATGTTTCAATCAGTTTCATAACTTTGTCGATTTTTCGTGATCACGTGATCTCGTGATTACGTGACCACGAAGTTTTTTTAATCGATTGTTAATTAAATTTTCTCGATAGTGCCACCGGCTGCGAGGATAGCTTCCTCGGCTTTCTTGGAGAAAGCGTTAGCCTGCACGGTCAGTTTAGCTTTCAGTTCGCCATTACCCAGGATCTTAACGAGTTGGGTTTTGGAGATGAAACCAGCCTCGTGGAGTTCAACCAAACCGATCTTCTCCAGTTTCTTAGCCTCAGCGAGAGCCTGGAGGGTAGCGAGGTTGATTGCTTTGTACTCAACACGGTTGATGTTCTTGAAACCGAACTTCGGCAGACGACGCTGCATAGGCATCTGACCACCTTCGAAACCGATTTTCTTGCTGTAACCGGAGCGCGACTTAGCACCCTTGTGACCGCGTGTGGAAGTTCCACCGAGGCCCGAACCTGCGCCACGGCCGACACGCTTAGCGGTCTTAACCGAACCAGCAGCAGGGGTTAAATTATTCAATTCCATAATGTCAATTTCGTTTTAGGGTTAGTCAATAACTTTAACAAGGTGCTTTACCTTCTCTACCATTCCCAGGATAGCGGGAGTAGCTTCGTGCTCAACGACTGCGTTCATCTTGCGCAGACCCAGCGCTTGCATGGTTTCCTTCTGCACCTTCGGACATTTGATAGTACTGCGTACTTGTTGAATTTTAATCTTTGCCATAGTTGTAGAAGAATTTATCCGTTAAACACTGTAGAGAGGCTTACGCCACGGTTAGCAGCTACGGTACGAGCGTCACGCAGTTCAGCGAGAGCTTGGATAGTAGCTTTGACGAGGTTGTGGGGGTTGGACGAACCTTTGGATTTCGCCAATACGTCGTGAACGCCTGCAGACTCCAGAACGGCACGCATAGCACCACCGGCTTTTACTCCGGTACCGTGCGTAGCGGGCTGGATGTAAACCTGCGAACCACCGAACTTAGCGAACTGCTCGTGAGGGATAGTACCCTTGAGAACAGGCACCTGGATGAGGTTCTTCTTGGCAGCCTCAGTAGCTTTCTGCATAGCGGCAGCCACCTCACCTGCTTTACCCAAACCGTAACCTACAATACCATCTTCATTTCCAACAACTACGATAGCTGCGAAAGTGAAAGTACGTCCACCCTTGGTAACTTTCGTTACGCGGTTGACAGCGACCAGACGCTCCTTGAGCTCGAGGTCTTGTGTTGATTTAACTCTTTGCATTGTCGTAATTTATTAGAATTTGAGACCTGCCTCGCGAGCTGCGTCAGCGAGAGCTTTAACACGACCGTGGTACAGGTAACCGTTACGGTCAAATACTACTTCATTGACACCGGCCTTGATAGCAGCAGCTGCGATGAGTTTACCTACCTCAGCGGCTTTCTCGGTCTTGGTCAGTTTGTCTTTGATAGCGAGCGATGATGCGCTTGCGAGGGTCTTACCCTCCAAGTCGTTGATCACCTGAGCGTAAATCTGGCTGTTAGAACGGAAAACCGTCAGACGAGGACGCTCTGCAGTACCATTCACTTTGGTACGGATCGATGCCTTGATTTTAAGGCGACGTGCGATTTTCTTAATCATAAACTTTTTTCCTTTCTAATTATTTACCAGCCGACTTACCAGCTTTACGACGTACGATTTCACCTTGGAACTTAACACCCTTACCCTTGTACGGCTCCGGTTTGCGGAACGAGCGGATCTTAGCGCATACCTGGCCAAGAAGCTGCTTGTCAGCGGACTCGAGCATTACGAGCGGGTTCTGGTTACGCTCCGACTTGGTCTCTACCTTCACCTCTTTCGGCAAGCCGAGATAGATGGGGTGCGTATAACCGAGGGAGAAGTTCAGCACTTGCGGCTGAGCGAGCTCTACACGGTAACCTACACCGACGAGTTCAAGAGTCTTCTTGTAACCCTCGCTGCAGCCAACGACCATGTTATGAATCAAAGCGCGATACAATCCGTGTTTAGCGCGTGCCTCTTTCTCGTCGTTCGGACGGGTAACGTGGCAAACGCCGTCTTCTACGGTTACGGTGATCAGGGGATCAACAGCCTGGCTGAGCTCACCTTTCGGACCCTTAACGGTCACTACGTTCTCCGGGCTTACCGTAACGGTAACACCTGCGGGGATAGCGATAGGAAGTTTTCCAATTCTTGACATAGCTGTTCCTCCTTATTAATAAACGTAACACAACACTTCACCACCGAGCTGTTGAGCCAACGCTTCTTTGTTGGTCATCACGCCTTTCGAGGTCGAAAGGATAGCGATACCGAGGCCGTTGAGTACGCGCGGCATCTCGCGATAGCCTACATACTTACGGAGACCCGGGGTGGATACTCGTTTCAAACACTTGATCGCGTTCACTTTGTTCAGCGGATCATACTTAAGGGCAATCTTGATAGTGCCCTGAGGACCATCCTCGACAAACTTGTACGAGAGGATATAACCCTTCTCGAACAAGATGCGAGTGATCTCCTTCTTCAGATTCGAAGCCGGTACTTCAACCACACGGTGGCCGGCTTTGATAGCATTCCTCAATCGAGTGAGGTAATCTGCAATAGGATCTGTCATTGTTTTTTTGTTGTTAAATTAATCCCGCCTGTCGGGACAATATTTAATAATGTTAATTTTACCAGCTCGCTTTCTTTACGCCCGGGATCAGACCTTTGGAGGCCATCTCACGGAATTGAATACGGCTGAGACCGAATGCACGCATGTATCCTTTCGGACGACCGGTCATTTTGCAACGGTTGTGCAGACGAACCGGACTTGCGTTCTTCGGAAGGGCCTGGAGCCCTACATAGTCACCATCCTTGAGGAGTTGTGCACGCTTGGCTGCGTATTTAGCAACCAATTTAGCGCGTTTTACCTCGCGGGCTTTCATTGATTCTTTTGCCATAGTCTGAATTACTTTTTAAACGGTAAACCAAACTCACGCAGGAGTGCGAAGCCCTCCTCATCGGTTTTAGCTGTGGTGACGAACGTGATGTTCATACCCAGCAGTTTGGTGATGTTATCAATGTTAATTTCAGGGAAGATGATCTGCTCGGTGATACCCAAGGTGTAGTTACCGCGGCCGTCCATCTTGTTCTCGATACCTTTGAAGTCGCGGATACGCGGCAGAGCTACGCGAACGAGACGCTCGAGGAACTCATACATCTGCTGACCGCGGAGGGTAACGCGAACACCGATCGGCATTTGCTTACGAACCTTGAAGTTAGCGATATCTTTCTTCGAAACAGTTGCCACTGCTTTCTGACCAGCGATAGCGGTCATCTCCTGGAGAGCGACCTCGATGATCTTCTTGTCGGCTACAGCCTCGCCCAGACCCTGGTTGAGGACGATCTTCTGGAGTTTCGGGCACTGCATAACAGTAGTGTAGTTGAACTCCTTCATCAGGATGGGCACGATGCGCTCCTGATAATCTTGCTTCAGACTTGCTGTATTCATAATCAGATCTCCTTACCGGTTTTTTTAGATACACGAACGAGCTTGCCATCCTTCTGCACGCGGCCAACACGTACCGGTTTGCCGTTCTCAACTACGTTGAGGTTCGAGATATGGATAGGAGCTTCCTGTTTAACGATTCCGCCTTGCGGATTCTTTGCGTTGGGCTTGGTACTCTTCGATACCATGTTGACGCCTTCTACGATAGCACGTTGCTTGTCAACGATCACTTCCAGCACGCGGCCGGTCTGACCCTTCGAAGCACCTGCGTTTACGTAAACGGTATCACCCTTTTTGATATGTAATTTTGCCATTACTGTAACGTTTTAGATGATTAGAGCACTTCAGGTGCCAGAGAAATAATTTTCATGTTTGTTTGACGCAGCTCACGAGCCACCGGACCGAAGATACGGCTGCCACGGAGTTCACCGGCGTTGGTGATCAACACGCATGCGTTGTCATCAAAGCGGATGTAACTACCGTCAGCACGACGTACCTCTTTCTTCGTACGAACTACGATAGCGCGGCTAACCGTACCATCCTTGATATCGCTCGAAGGGATAACGCCCTTAACGGCTACTACGATCGTATCGCCCAGGCTGGCGTAACGTTTCTTGGTTCCACCAAGAACACGGATAACGAGTGCTTGCTTTGCACCGCTGTTGTCACATACTGTGAGACGAGATTCTTGTTGTACCATAATTACTTAGCCCTTTCGATAATTTGAGTTAAACGCCAACGCACGGTCTTGCTCAACGGACGAGTCTCCATGATGCGTACGGTATCGCCGATACCTGCCTCGTTCTTCTCGTCATGAACATGGAACTTGCGAGTTTTATTGACAAACTTGCCATAGATGGGGTGTTTCTCTTTCCAACGAACAGCGACCACGATGGTCTTCTCCATCTTGTTGGAAACAACTACGCCCACGCGCTCTTTTCTAAGATTTCTTTCCATTGTCTTTGTCGTTTTTTACTTGTTAATTTCTCTTGCACGCAATTCAGTTGCAAGGCGAGCGATATTACGACGCGCAGCCTTAATTTGCAACGGATTGTCAAGCGGAGAAATGCTGTGATTTAACTTGAGACGTACCAGCGCCTCTTTCTCTGCTGCCAGACGCTCCTGGAGTTCAGCAGTCGTTAATTCTTTGATTTCAGCTGTTTTCATAATCCAAATTAAGCATTTTGTGTTGCGTCGTAATCACGTCTTACGACAAATTTAGTGGTCACAGGCAGCTTTTGAGCGGCGAGACGCAATGCCTCTTTTGCTACATCGTAGCTTACGCCCTCTACCTCGAAGATGATACGACCGGGTTCCAATGGTACTACGAAGCCTTCCGGAGCACCTTTACCTTTACCCATACGGACATCCAACGGTTTCTTGGTGATCGGCTTGTCCGGGAATACACGGATCCAAACCTGACCTTGACGTTGCATATAACGGGTTACGGCGATACGGGCTGCCTCGATTTGACGACCGGTCAACCATACGGTACCCAAACTCTTGATACCGAACGAACCGAATGCCAACTCCTGACCGCGGTGAGCGAAGCCCTTGATGCGGCCTTTTTGGCAACGGCGGAATTTTGTTTTCTTAGGTTGTAACATAACTGTTCTAATCTACAAATCGGTTAAACATTAATTTTGTTTTTTGTTGCGGCGGAAGCCCTTGCGATCTCCGCGGCCCTCACGACGATCCATGCCGGGACGGCCTGCCTCTTGCTTCTGCGAGAAGTTCGGAGCCAAGTCTTTCTTACCATACACTTCTCCACGGCAGATCCATACCTTAACACCGAGTACACCAACCTTGGTGATAGCACCTACGTGGCAGTAGTCGATGTCAGCGCGCAGCGTGTGCAACGGGGTACGACCCTCTTTGTACATCTCGCTACGTGCGATCTCGGCGCCGTTCAGACGACCGGAGATCTGTACCTTAATACCCTC
>CAMHSB010000017.1 GCA_946187695.1 uncultured Bacteroidales bacterium | reverse complement strand
CACTCGGCTGCCGCTACGCATAACTACACCTTCATCTGGGGTATGGGTGGCGAGAACCTCGATTACGGAGACCAGGATTTTAGTAAAATCACAGATCTTAAGTAAAGGTAAATGACGTATCTGATCCTTCGTTTGGCGACCTTAGGCAACGTGGCAATGACCGTACCGGTGATTGCTTCGGTGAGTCGTCGTCATCCGAATGATCGGTTTATTGTGGCCAGCAAGAAAGACTTGGCGTCTATGTTCGCCATGCTGCCCAACGTGAGGTTTCGCGAGGTGGACAACCACATCGACTGGCAAGGCGTATGGGATTTATGGAAATCATTGCGGGACGAAGTGGATGTAGTGATTGACCTACAGGACCTACCTCGGACACGGCTGTTTGACCTGCTGATGGCTTGGAGCGGCAAGAAAGTGCGAAGGGTGCATTACGGTCGGTTTCACAAACATCTGATCACCAAGTTAGGCATCTGCAAAAAGCAACTACCCTCGGAGTTTTCCCGTTATGCCGATGCGTTCAGACGGGCAGGGTTAGAGAGCGACGACGCTTTTGTGGCCTTACCGAAGAACAGTGCGGCAGCGAAGAAGATTACCGAGCGTTACGGGACGAAAGAAGGACGATGGATCGGTCTGGCACCGTTTGCCAAATGCCGGTCAAACATGATCCCATACCGCGTGACAAAAGACATCATCGAGCAGTTGACCAAAGACAAGCACACGCAGGTCTTCCTCTTCGGAGCGGGTCAGATTGAGTGCGAGATGCTCCGTCAGTGGTCCACGGTGTTTCCCAGAACGATCAGTGTGGCGGGGCAACTGAAGCTCAAAGAGGAGCTGGAACTGATGCGGATGCTGGATGTGATGATCTGCATGGACAGTGCCAACCAACATCTGGCCAGTTTGGTAGGAGTAAGGGCGATAAGCGTTTGGTGCGCCACCCACCCGATGATCGGATTCATGGGTTGGAAGCAAGATCCGAACGATATCATACAGCGGAACGACCTACGCTGCCGGCCTTGTACGTGTCACGGAATTAACCATTGTCGGTACGGCAATTATGCCTGCCGAGAGATAGAGGCAGAAACGATTATAAAACAGATATGAGTAAAATTATTTCATTAGCAAACCAAAAAGGAGGAGTCGGCAAGACGACCACTTCGATTAACTTAGCTGCCGCCTTGGCGAAGTTAGGTAAGAAAGTGCTGCTAGTCGATGCGGACCCGCAAGCGAACACCTCATCGGGTTTGGGCGTCGAGATTCGTGCGTTGGACAACACGATCTACGAGTGCCTGATCAACGGCGTGGATCCGCACGCAGCGATCGTAGCGACGAGCATGAAGGGCTTGTACATGATCCCGAGTCACATCGACCTGGTGGGAGCAGAGATTGAGATGTTGAACATGGAGCAGCGCGAGTTGTTGCTCAAGAATATCCTGAATCAGGTTCGGGACGAGTACGATTATATTTTGATCGACTGCAGTCCGTCCTTGGGACTTATTACGATCAACGCCTTGACGGCAAGCGATACGGTGATTATCCCCGTGCAGAGCGAGTTCTTTGCGCTGGAGGGTATCGCGAAATTGCTTAACACGATCAAGATCATCAAATCCAAACTCAACCCGCAACTGAAGATCGAGGGCTTCCTGCTGACGATGTTCGACAACCGTCTGAGGTTGAGTAATCAGGTGTACGAAGAGGTAAAACGCCATTTCGGGGACTTGGTGTTCGATACGATCATCATGCGTAACGTCCGTCTGAGCGAAGCACCTTCGCATGGAGTGTCGGTGCTCGAGTATGATTACAGTTCGAAGGGAGCGAAGAACTACATGGCGTTAGCCAAAGAACTTATTGCACGACAAAAATGAAAAAGATGACAGGACTTGGACGAGGTCTCGATGCATTGATTGACACCTCGCATGTAGATACCAACGGCGGCAGTTCGATCTCGGAGATCGAGTTGCGCGCTATTGTTGCCAATCCGGATCAGCCGCGTCGTTCGTTCGATGAAGAGGCGCTGCAGGAGTTGGCGGACTCGATCCGCGAGCACGGAGTTATCTCGCCGATCACGCTGCGCGACAACGGAGACGGCAGTTATATGATCATCGCCGGTGAGCGTCGTTTCCGCGCCAGCAAGATGGCCGGTCTGGAGCGTATCCCTGCCTATATCCGCACGGCAAAGGATGAGCAGGTGATGGAATGGGCCCTGATAGAGAATATTCAACGTGAGGACCTGGACGCGATTGAGATCGCGTTGGCTTACCAGCGTCTGATGGATGAATACGACCTGACGCAAGAGCGGATGTCCGAACGTGTGGGCAAGAAACGCGCCACCGTAGCGAACTACCTGCGTCTGCTCAAATTGCCGGCAGAAATCCAGGTAGGTATCAAAGAGAAGAAGATCGACATGGGTCATGCCCGTGCTATCTTGGCTACGCCTTCTGCAGAGCGGCAGTTGGCGCTCTACCAGCGTATCCTCAAAGAGGGACTCTCCGTACGGAAAGTGGAAGAGCTGGCACAGGAAGATAAGGAAGAGAGCAAGAGACCGAAGGCGAAAGGCGAGAATCCTTATGCCGCGTTGGAGAAAGAATTGAGCGACAAGAACGGCCTCAAGATCCAGATCCGGAACGGTAAGGTGGCGATTGCTTTCGGGAACGAAGACGAATTAGAACGTATTATTGAGCGTCTGCGTTGAAACGGTGGATTAGTATCATATTGATGGCGTTGCTGACCTTGCCGATGGTGGCAGAGGAAGCGCAAGACAGTGTGTTCTTTCACAAGCCCGATCCGCTGAAAGCGGTGTGGCTCGGGGCGATTGTGCCCGGAGCGGGACAGATCTACAACAAATCCTACTGGAAGCTGCCGATCGTTTACGGCGGGTTCATGGGATGCGGCTATGCCATCCAATGGAACAACAACCGCTATACGAGTTACAAGAGGGCTTATATTGACCTGTATAACGACATCCAGGCGGGTACGGTGAGCGAAGATCCGAGTAAGAGCTATATTGCAGTGATTCCGGATGGTTATGATCTGACCCGCGTGGGCGGATCGAGCAAGTGGTTGAGTACGCTCCAGAACCAGCAGAGCATCTACCGGCGGTACCGGGACTACTCGATCTTGGCAACGGTGATCGTGTATGCGCTGAGTATGATCGATGCGTATGTGGATGCGCAGCTGTTTGACTACGATATATCCCCCGATCTGACGCTCAATGTTGAACCGCAGATTTATTATGACATCCAGCGCCAACGGAGTGCTGAAATTAAATTAGCTATACAATTTTGAAAAAGATTTTTCTTATAATGTGTTTGCTGTGCGCGGCCTTTAGTATGCGCGCACAAATGGTGGAGGAAGCAGAACCCCTGCAAGTAGCGGACAGTCTCTTGACGGACAGCACGTCCGTAGAGTCCTTGGAGCTGGTTCCGCTGCAGGTGGCAGACAGTGTAATCACAGTCGATACGATCGTGCCGGTGATACCGTTCTATGCGTTGTGGAACGACAGCGACCTGACGGATATCGAGATGCGAACGCTGGACTGGAGTCTGCGCTGGTTGGACACGACCGACTGCGTAGCCGTGCATGACACCACTATCCTACCCGACTCGGTGTATAAAGCACGTCTGCAGGCGCTGCCTTGCGTGATTGAGTTGCCTTATAACGAGCGCGTGCGCGCGTTCATCTTACGTTACGTGCGACGCAATCCGAAACAGGTGGCGCGTATGATGCGCATGAGTGAGTATTACTTCCCGCTATTCGAAGAGGTGTTAGGTCGCTATGACCTGCCGTACGAGTTGAAGTACTTGCCGATCATCGAGTCGGCGCTGAATCCTTTGGCCCGTTCGCATGCGGGTGCCGCAGGTCTGTGGCAGTTCATGCCGGCGACGGGTAAGTTGTTTGGGTTGGAGGTGAACTCGCTGGTGGACGAGCGAATGGATCCAATACGTTCGACCGAAGCCGCATGTCGGTTCTTAAGCGGGATGTACACTATTTACCACGACTGGAACTTGGTCATTGCCGCCTATAACTGCGGCTCGGGCAATGTCAATAAGGCGATCCGAAGAGCCGGCGGAAAACGGGATTTCTGGTCGATCTATCCGTACCTACCTTTGGAGACCCGTAACTACGTACCGATCTTCATTGCCGCCAACTACGCGATGAACTACGGTCAGGAGCACGGTATCTGCAAAGCGCCGATTGAGAAAACACTTCTCACCGACACCATTCGTACGACCCAACGGATGCACCTGCATCAGGTGAGTCAGAACTTAGGCATCGAGATGGATGAGTTACGGAGGCTCAACCCACAGTATTCACGGGATATCCTACCCGGAGGTAAGAGTTATGCGCTCTGTTTGCCGGCCGATAAAGTAGGACCGTTCATCGAGATGCAGGACTCGATCATCGCTTATAAAGCCGACAGTCTGATCAACAACCGCCGCGCGGAGATCGACATGGCGAAGATGACGTCCATCAGCGGTGCGTACCGCGTCAACGGCGTGACGTACTACACGATCAAACGGGGTGACACCTTAGGAGGCATTGCCAAGAAATTCCATTGTTCAGTCAAGCAACTCAAACAATGGAACGGGCTGAAGAGCGATAATATTCGCGAAGGCAAAAAGCTGAAAGTCCGTAACTAATGGCAGAGGAGAAGATATATTACTCGCTCCGCGAGACGATAGCAGAGACAGGTGTTCCTGCCCCGACCTTGCGCTATTGGGAGAAGCAGTTTGAGCAGCTCAGTCCTCGTAAGGACGGTCATGGAAACCGGTACTACACCCGTGAGGAGCAGGAATTGATCAAGCGCATCAAGTACATTCGGGACGAACTCAAGATCACACGTATTGAGGCGATTCGAAAGGAGTTGATCGCTAACGACAAACACTCCGACGAACGGCAGGCCGCGCTGGAGATTTTGCTGCGTGTACGCGAGGAGTTGTGCGCGATTCGCAAGATGATCCGGTGATCAGTACTGGATCGAGAAAGGATACTTGAGGGCGATCAAGAAATGCGCCCAAAGGGTTGTAACTAATCCGAAATGCTTGCGCATGATATGAAAACGTTCTATCCAAGAGCGTTTTCTTTGTTTCTGACTCACGCCTGCCGTGAGGAACTTACAAACATACTCATCGAGATAGGTGTTCTTGCGCGATGCTGTGACTGCACGGATGCACCAGTCGAAGTCCGCAGAGATACGGTAGTTCGTATCATACAGACCAGCTATCGAACGGCGCACCAAGATTGCCTGATGACTCACCACCAAACCGTTCAGGAGATGCTTGCGCTGCAGATCGGGCGGCGTCACTTTATGATGCTCACTCACTTTGATTCCTTCGGCATTGACGATACAGGCTTTGCCGTAGATGATGTCGGTGTCCGCTGTAGCCGCAGCCACCATATGCGCTAAGCTGTCCGGTGCGAAAATCTCATCGCCGGCATTGATAAACCACAAGAAGTCCCCTTTTGCGCGCGCGATACCTTTGTTCATCGCGTCATAGAGCCCCTTGTCGGGTTCGGATTTCCAGGAAAGCCTTCCATTGAACTGCGGCTCCAGGCGCTGGATGATCTCCACCGTACCGTCTTTCGATGCGCCATCTACGATGATATACTCGTACTCCGTGCAGGTCTGCGCCAGCACGCTCTTCATCGTCCGCTCCAACCAGCGTTCGGCATTATAGGTTATCGTGATAATTGAGATCATATCAAGCAGATTGTATTTCGTTAAACAACGCGAGCCATTTGGCAGCCACACGATCCATCTGGAACGCATGCGTACCCTCCACGGCATGCAGCGACATCGCGTTGCGCGTCTGGGTGTCGGTCATGAGTGCTTGCATGGCATCCACAAATGCCGGCAGGTCGTTATTGGGAACGATCCTGCCGTTCTGTCCGTCTGTAACGAGGTCATGCAGCGAGCCGAACGAATCCATAGCCACCACCGGCACCCCCATTTGCATGGCTTCGGACAGCACCAACGGCCATCCTTCAGCGGTGCTGGTCATGAGGAACATTGATGCCTTTCGATAGTACTCCAAGGGGTTCTGCTGGCCGGTAAACTCCACGCGCTGCAGATGCCATGTATCCACCAGATAGCGATAGAACGGCATATCACGGCCATCCCCGACGAACTGCAGTTTCCATTCTTTCAGACGAGCGTCCTGTTCTATCTTTCTCCAAGCGCGCAGCACAAGCGAGAGACGCTTGGTATCCTCATCAAAACGCGCTACCACGATGACGGTTTTCTCCTTGCTTGCTATATCTGCTGTAGAGGCAAATTGATCAAAACGGAGTGCGTTACATATCGCCGTCATCTTATCACTTTGTGGAACGCCGGCATAGTAGCAATAGGGTTCAAAATAGTATTTCGAAAGCACGACCGCCCTGTCGCAATGCGCATACGGAATCCGATATTTGCTTTGCAGCAAACGCCTGCCGATCGGTTTCCAGAGGGCTTGCGTGGCGGTCAAGAACCATTTCTTTGTCTCCGCAAGTGCATTATCATGATGCAACCAGCCATATTTGGTGCGCTCGTACGAGCCGTAAGTATGCAGCTGGAAACCCGGACACATATGGAAAGCATAAATCACTTTCGCCCCGCATTGGTGCGCGGTCTCATAGAGTTGCGGCATGACGACCAGATTATGCTTCTTGAGAAAATTTACCTGCACGATATCAATCCGGTTGTCCGTCAGGAAACGCGCAAACGCCTCGCGGTCAAAATGGCGGTTCAATAAGATCCGTCCCTTGAAGAGCGGCAGGGGCTCAAAGTGTGTCGGTATATCTTCAAAATAGCCCAAATAGCAATTTATTCCACACTGTTGCGTGAAATACGTCGTCAGCGCGACCGTCGTTTGGTTGACGCCACCTGAAGCCTGCGCCGAGCAGTTAAAGCTATTGATCGTGAGCAGATTCATGGACTATTCAATCTTCTTTCGAAATACTAGAAGCAGTAATATAACCAGAACAACAAGGCAAGACGCTCCGATAGTAATCCACTGCGATTTTTGCAACAACTCATCCTTGCAGCGGAACTCAATCTGATGCTTGCCTGCCGGTACTTGAATCGCACGCAAGATATAGTTCGCACGGATAACCGGTACCTCTTCGCCGTCGATGAACGCACGCCAGGTCTTGTAATACACCTCCGAGAAGACGGCTAAACCGGCTTCGGTGCTTTCACTCTCGTAGAACAAGTTACCCGGATTCGCATAGTTGGTCAACTCGATCTTCGCCGGTTGCGTCATGGCCATTTCTCTCTGTATTTTACTGCGCCAGCAGGTATCGATGAAGGCAACTGCTTTCAAATCTGCATCGGCGATCGCCTCGATCTCCTCGTTCGGCGTGTTTACCCAAGTTATATTCTTCACAAACCATGCATTGCCGAAAGCCGCCGGGTTATACTGAACCCCTTGCTGGGTAATGACATAGCGAGTGTTGAACATGTTGAGTACGTTCATATTCAGGCGACCGGAGAAATAATAGTCGATGATATCCTGGTAGCGGCGCAACTTAGCCGGGCTGTATCCGCCGATGGACTTATGGTAGTACGAGGTCTTGGACTCATTGAAGGTGTTCGATGCCAAGTTCAGCACGCGATAGTCCGGATCGGTATCCGCCATAATCTGTCGGTCGGCCTCCGAAGGCGTCCATACCTGTTGTTTCTTGGGGATGAAATGGTCATCATTGAGGAAATGTTTATCCACCGCCCATAGATCGATTAGCGTCAGCACTCCGATGATAGCGACCAGCGCGGCAAGTTTCATCTTCTCCACCTTGAGATAAGCCACAATGCTCACCGCTGCCAGCAGTATAAACGCGATTGAACGCCAAGCATCTGCCGTCAGCATATGTTGACGATCTTCGATAATAGCTCCCACCAACCAGTCGGGCATCTGGGCATCCACCTTCGCCGTGAAGGAACCGGCCAGACTCGGTGTCAGGACATAGAGCAGGCACAAAGCAACCGATATGCCGCCGGCGATACCAAGCTGCTTGAGCGTCACCTTGCGTTCGGCCACTTCCTTCAAGGTCAGCATCGCCATGATAACCATCGAGGTGGTCGTCATCACGAGCGCCATGCTCGGTGTACGGAACTTGTTATAGAGCGGCAGGTGGTCGAAGAGCCAGTTATTGAGGCTCGGGAAATTACGTCCCCAGGACAGCACGATACCGATGATAGCCGCAGCCAACAACCACCAACGTTCTTTCTGCGGTACGACCATCAGGCCCAAGAGGAACAGGAAACAGATGATCGCGCCTGCATAGACCGGTCCGGACGTGAAGGGCTGGTCACCCCAATAGGTCGGAACGGATTTCACAAACTGTTTGGCTTGGGAAGCGCCGGCGTATTTCTTGATGGTGCGATAGGTCTCGCTCTTGTCTCCGAGCGGATAGTTACTGCTTCCTCCGTAGAAATTCGGGATCAGCAAGGTCATGGTCTCGGCTTTACCGTAGCTCCACTGGAAGGCATAATCACGGTTTAGACCCGATTTACCGGCTTCGCTGTCGGCAGCGTTATGCAAGACCGCACCGCCGCGCATCGTCTCTTTGGTATAGTCCATCGTAGGAATGAGCTTATCGGCCGCCGGCATGATTGCCAGTACCGCGCACAGCAGCAACACGGCAGATGCGATGAAAAAGTCCTTCACTTCCTTTTCTTTGATAGCCGAAATGAAATAGACGATCGCTAACGGAATAATCATCAAAAGCAGGTAATACGATATCTGCTGATGGTTCCAATAGACGTTGAGACCCAAGGAAAGGAGCGTAACAATTATACCTGCCACGTAGCGTTTGCGGTAACAAAGCATGATACCGCCCAGTACCGCCGGCATGGTTGCAATAACCAGACATTTATTGATATGACCGGCATCAATAATGATAATATTATACGAAGCCAAGGCAAAAGCGATTGCGCCTACGATACTCATCCACGGACTGCAGCCCACGCAGAGCATAAAGATGTAGAATCCCAGCAGGTAGAGGAACAAGGGGGCAGCAGTATGGTTAGGCAAACCGATACGCACGATCTTCTCGATCGGACGGAAGATGCTCTTGGACGGCTGCGTATACGCATAATTATGCGGCATGCCGCTGAACATTGCATTCGACCAATCGGCATACTCGCCCGTTTTCTCGTGGTAGAGCGCGGCATCATGTCCCATGCCTACTCCACTCTGCACATCGCCCTGCGGCAGTTGTTTGTTCTCAAAGAACTCCGGGGCAAAATAGATCACACAAATCAACACAAAGGCTGCAATCGCCACCACATGCGGCCAAGCCTGCTGCCAAATCTGTTTCCAATCAATTTTATTCATTTTATGATTAGTTTTTTTAAATGCATAATAATTTTTGAACACCATTCATCTAAACTTTTCTCTATCGGATTAATTATTAAAACACGGAGATGATCTAAACAGAGAACTCCGAAGAAATAGAGGACAAAGATGGCAGCCACCACAAGCCAGCCCCGGAATGGTATATATATATACATATATATATCGGTCAAACATTTACGCCAGATAGGAGCAATCCAGACACTCTCATGTACCAGATAAACTGCAAATGCTCCTTTTGCCAGCCAATTAATAGTTTTACTCTCAAATCGTAAAGTCGTAAAAAACAAAAATATAACAACTGAATTAAATACAGACCAAAGGTTATTTCTTAATAAGAATGTATAGGGTTTTACAAGATGCAAATAGTTGTCGTTCATAAGCCATACTGTCGCATATAGTGCGACACTGCCAACACTGATGATTGATGTCCATTTCCGTAATTTGAGTTTATCTACATTCAGGTACAAAGCCAAATAACGTCCTATAAAATAGACGTACATCAGTTGCATGAAATTGTTGCCGTCTTTATTAATGTCCAGTTTGAAGAAGAATCCAAAATAAGAGTTGATTAACACAAGCGCAAGTAATACATACAGGAACTCACGCTTAGACATATATTCTATCGCCTTATTGAATAGCGGCGCCAAGAGCAGTAAATACAAATAGGCTTTAGCGAACCACCATCCTCCTAAGGCAGAAAACGGCATAAAGGAAATGGCTAAATCACGGAAGGAAAAGGAATGACCAAAGCCTAATGACAAAAGATAAGTAAAGACCCCATAAAACGCACATAGGAGGTAGAAACCGATTATCTTCTTAGGCGTAGTGTGTATCCCAAACCATCCGGATATTAAAACAAAGATATTGACCTGAAGGGATGTTAATGACGTCAGCACGATAGGAAAATCCTTCCAGAATCCAGTCTGCTCCGCATACGACTCAGATGGCAAAAGAATGTGCGTATAAAAATGCAAAAATAGCAGAGCAAACATGCTCAGTAAACGCAATAGTTCTATGTTCGATTGTCTCTGCTGATTCATGAAATCCTTACTTCCCAATTGCATTTTTCAGAATCTCAAATATCTTATCCGAAGGCATCACTCCGTCTTTCGGATAGAGGTATTGCTTGTAGAATTGCTCTCGTTCTGCTTTCTTTGGGTCCTTCCCTTCGATTACCACCTCGCGGATGAACTTCTCCGTCTCTTCTATCGAATATGCCAGATAGTGTTGATCCAAACACATCTGCCCGAACGAATTGAACTCCTCCTTCACTTTCTCATCCCGTATCTGGAACAATACAGGCTTTTGCGCATAGAGGTACTCCACCGTAAACGACGCACAGTCGTGGATCATCGCGTCCGAAGTCTTAAACAAGTCTATATAATCGCCTTGCTCAATCTGTCCGTTCGCCAGGTTCGCCCAACGCTTATAATAGTCCTCCGTCTTCTCCTGTCCCCATAGATTGATCAGTTTGAACTTGAGCACAGGATGCGGCTTGAAAGCAATCTGTATCTCATTCTGAAATTTCTCTGCCAGCCGCAACATATCCTCGCAATAATTGAGGAAATTAGAGAAATTAAACAAATAATCCACCGTGTGATGTGGAGCCCAGATAATCCGTTTCTTTTTCTTCTCTTGCGGCTTCCAGACATCTTTCGCCTCGTACTCCTTCTGCATCAATTTCTCTTCTGCCAGAGCTCCCACTATCTCCACATTATCCCCATGACTCTTCTCATATTGCTCTGCATATTGTTTCTGAAAATCTGTCTCTAATAGCAATTTCCATAATAACGACTGAAATGGTAATTCATAATTATTATGATAAAGATTCATGCAATTAATCCCATAAGGGACATATAACGTCAAAGCATCTCCATAATTATATATATGGTACTGAGGAAGTGTATCTTTATAGGGCTTAGTAAAGAAAACAATATCTGGCTGATACTCTTTCTTAATGTCCCGCCATTTATTCTTCTCCCAATTATAGGCGCTCACATAGTTATAGCCCATCTCAAGAGCAAACTCTTCTGTTTGACGCATGACTCTGAAACACTCTTCTGTGTCATAATTAAGATGTACGTTATACGGAGAAACAACAATTAGCGGTTCAAAATATTCCGAGTTCTCTAACTTTTGATAAAGGGCATCGTATTTCCAGACCGAAGGCGTTTGTAGGAAAAACAGCACACGTGCTTTACTTTGTTTATGAAGTTGTTCTATCTTCCGTGTTTGCGCTCCGCGTACTTTAGACACTTTGCGTAACAGGCATTTAGAAGATGCCGCGATAGAGAAATCACGGAAAGTAAATGCTTTATAGATACTATCCCACAAGGAGATACCTACAAATTGATTTATTTTCGTTTTAATTGTATGCCACATTGTTATCTATCATTCCCTGTCCCCACTCCAACACACGATCCATAGTGGGCGTTTCTATATGTTGTTCAACGGCTAAATCCTTTACCAGTTGTAATCCAAATGGAAAATCTTCTGTAAAGTATCTGCTCTTGAAATCCGGTATCCATCCTTTCTCGGTTTTTGTCATGGGTGAAAGAATGGTCTTAAATGCCTCTATGGAATTTAATTTGTGCGTCAATGAGTCCGCATCTGAACTCTCATAGTATTCTAAGACAGGCTCCACAGAAACATTCAACTTCTTGCATAGTTGCTGAAACTCATTATCCATAGCAATGTATATCTCCGAACTAAACTGATCCCAATTAGCATAAAATAATTCTTGAGTTGGATAGGCTTTCCCATCCCAATTATGCCACATTCCATATAAACGAGCCGGATGAAGCAACGGATTACTATTACTCAACGAAGCCTCCAAATAGGATTGAAGTGGAGATATAGGAGTATGCAACCATGTGCACCATTGTTCAACAAAATCTTTCGGCAAGTTCTCACAAGCCATATAAAGTTGTTTCTTATAACCCAGCAAGGCAGCACGATGTCCATACTCTTCCAAGCGCGCAATAAAGGGTACTCTTTGAAATCCAAACAAAGATGACTCCTTATCAAATATCTCGTGCGCACGGAAGAAGAAACCGGTACTGCTCACCACACTGCCTATCGCTTGTTTGGTAATATACGGCTTTATTTGTTTAAGCGTTTTCTCAATTAAGAATCCTGGTAAGCAAAGCAACACAATATCGCTCTGAAGGATAACATCTTCTGGATTAGAAGATATCTTATCCAATTTCCCTTGATAAATCTTCCCTTCATTATCCACCGCCTCGATAGTATGACTCCATTTCTGCGGATGAGCGGTAAGCATATGTACGGTCAATTGATGCGTGTTAGACAACACGCTGGCAACAACCAAGCCTAAAGCTCCACCTCCGCAGATACAAATGGTTTTCATAAATTATTCAACGCAAAAATAAGCATATTATCATCTTCCATATCGCGTACGGCCAAGCGGATATAATTGCCTCCGCACTTACCTGTACAATCCTTGATAAGGATATTGTAATTCTTCAGCAATTTAACAGCCAACTCACGCGGTGTATACTTATTAGTTACTTCACACAGCACATAGTTAGCTTCACTCTGTAATACTCGCAGCCAAGAGATAGTATTCAATTGTTTCACAAACCGCTCGCGCTCCTCACGGAACTCATCCATCGCTTGCTTATACGGTTTCTCATATTTACCCAATATCTGCAAGAAGAACTCTCCAAACGAATTGATGTTCCATATACTTACTTCCCTGCGAATATTAATCATCAGGCTCTGGTTGGAGGTTGCCAACACACCTAAACGTAATCCCGGTACACCGTACGATTTGGATATACTCTTTACCACTACCAAATGGTCAAATTTCTCCAGTACTTCGTTACAAAGGAAAGTAGGATGCTCTGTTGAGAAATCAATAAAACTTTCATCGAGCACAAGCACGATATCCTTTTGTTGACACCATTCCGCCAAGCGCAAACAATCAGCATATGGGATATAGTTGCCTGTCGGATTATCCGGATTTATCAGGACTAATGACCAAATCTGTTTATCAGCAAAATAAACCATTAAGTCATCCGCTGTATAGCGGAAATCTTTCTTGCTCGGCGTAAACACAACTACCTGTTCCTGCTTTAAGCGGTTCGGGTATTCCTCAAAGGTTGGACGAACGATGCCCACTTTACCTAACATCTGCGATGTAAGTGCTTTAATCAATTCAGCGGCACCATTACCCACCATGATATAGTCTTGTTTTACTCCAAAATCCTTTGCTGCCAATAAATTATTGATGCATTGTCCGGAAGGGTACTCCGTTAACAACCTATCAAAACTAGCTGCCAGTTCATCACGCAAACGTTGATTCGGGAAATAAGGATTAACCAAATAACAGAAGTCCAACATGTGCGGATAGCGCCAATACCCTCCGTAACGCGAAGCCAATAAGTCATATTGCTTGTCCGTAAAAATCGATTCAGCAATATCTAAATCCTGCACATCGTCTATCTCGTACCATTGTTCGCCTTCCAGAGGAAGCGCACGCAATGTCGAATTATCCAACATCGTGATCACACGCAGGACTTGTTCGTAGTACTCATTATTCCCCAACGCCACACTATAGGCCTCCAAGAACGGCACATACATATGTTCAGAGAAAGTCTGTGAGAACTTATAGATATTTACAGTTTTGTAGTAATCCGGTATCTCCTCATATCTAAACTGACTATTAGGAATAAAACGTTGGATACGATTCTCCTCATCTATCGTTACTACTGTTCCATCCATCCAACTCTCGTACTTATCCACCAAAGCCAAATCTGGATACGGATGCTCCACTAACTTCGTCAATACGGCATCTTCCATGATAATATCCGACTCTAACAACAAGGTATCTTGCTCACGCATATAATCCTTCGCCAAATACAACGAGTAGATGTTATTTGTTTTGTCATATATCGGATTCTCCACAAACACAAGCGGAGTCTTAACAGACACATCTGATAGATACTCTTTCAGTTCTGCCCCTTTGTATCCTATTACAATGATGATGCGACTCAATTTTAGTTTATCTAACTGTCCCAAGACACGCTCAATAAGCGTCTCACCTCCGACACGCACCATGCACTTTGTATTATTTTGGGTATATTCGCCCAAGCGCTTACCCATTCCAGCTGCTAAAATTATCGCTTGCATCTATCTTCGCTATTTTGTTTCTTTCTAAAAACTTTTTTAGCTCTTTTTGACTAAGGATCTGCTTCAAAACGTTAGTTATTCCTTAGTCATTCCTTGGTTATTCGTTGGTTATTACCATACTTATCACCTACCCTCGTCCTGCCAAAATCTCATCTGCGATTTCTCTTATCGCACCTTGACCGCCGGGAGTTTTCAACACATGGATACCCGGCACGGCGAGCACTTCCGGACGAGCGTTAGGTGGGCAACAGGGGTAGCCGACAGCGGAGAGTAATTCCACATCATTGATATCGTCCCCGACAAAACATACCTCGTCTAACGAAATACCCAACTCCTTGCATATCTCCTGCGCAGCCTGGAGTTTGGTCAAGCAATTAGGATTAACCTTACTGCCGACTCCCAGATAGAGGTACTGCAACTTCAGTTTCTCGGCACGTGCCTTGACGATCGGGCTGTTCTCCGAAGTGAGGATACCGCAGCGAATACCCGTTTGTTGCAGACAAACCATACCCATGCCGTCGTACACGCAGAAACGTTTCATCACCTCGCCTTCGGCGGTGTAGTACATCCCGCCGTCTGTCAGACATCCGTCCACGTCAGTCAAGAAAAGTTTTATCGCTTTCATCGTCTTTATTCGAATTAATGATAGAATCGTGTGCCGGGCAAGCAAGAGAAGGAGTCGATGACACCGCAGACGTGGGCATTGTCGTCCATGACCACGAGGGAGTGGATCGAATGGTGATTCATCATCTCTCCTGCATCCACGATCCGGGCCTTACGGCTGATGGTCTTCGGATGACGCGCCATGATATCCGAAACGGGGGTGGTAAAGAACGCCTGACCGAGTCGCTGCATGGCACGACGTATATCGCCGTCGGTGATGATACCGACCAGTTGCTCCCCTTCTACTACCACGCCCACGCCAAGTTTACCGTTGGTAACGATCTCAATCGCCTCACTCATCGGCGCGTTCGGAGCGATTAAAGGTAAGTTATCCGTGAACATCACATCCTCTACTTTCGCCAGCAACTTGCGTCCAAGGTCTCCACCCGGGTGCAACATCGCGAAGTCCGAAGGCTGGAAATGAGCCGCCTCTATAAGCGCGCAAGCGAGCGCGTCACCTAAAGCCAAGGTCACTGTCGTCGAGGATGTCGGCACCAGATTCAGCGGATCGGCTTCCCGCTCCACAGCGATATTCAGGTGTACCGCCGCGTATTGCGCCAACAGCGAGTTGGGGTTACTCGACATGCCGATGATGGGGATATGTTTGGCTTGAATGAGCGGCAAGAACCGTAATAACTCTTCTGTGGCTCCGGAATAGGAGATGGCCAAGACGAGATCTTTCTCGCCTAACATACCGAGGTCGCCGTGGTAGGCATCCAAGGGATTCAGGAAGAATGCCGGCGTACCGGTACTCGCCAAGGTCGCAGCTATCTTCGAGCCGATATGACCGGACTTACCTACGCCCGTCACAACGATCTTTCCCTGGCAGTCTCGGATCAACTCCACCGCGCGCAAGAACTGATCGTCCAAACGCGAAATCAAGGATTCAATAGCCTTCGCTTCACATTGCAGGCATTCCGCTGCCCGCTCAATAATGGCATTGTTTTGCATTCTCGTGATTATTTATAAAAATTCGCCGTAAAGGCATCTTTGTTGTCTTTTTTCAGTATATAGCGCCGGAACGCGGCTCCGATAAAGCCTGTTCCGTATCCGATCAATTGGGTGAATGCCGCCACAACGGACAGCGCGCCTATCTTCACTGAGCTATTCCGGATCGAAGCGTCCGCAAAAACGGCTAAGGCATAGAGCGGCATCAAGGGCATAAACGGTATCACGGCGAGCGTGAAGAGCGCCGGTAAGGTATGCACCAGTTTCAGCGTGCCTGGATGCAGAATCGAGAGGTTGATTCGTGCGATACCGGAGTTATGCACCTGCCGGAAAAATTTCCGGAAGTCCGTACGACGCTTGTGATAGACGTAGGCATCGGGGATAAGCGCGGTTGTATAACCGGCTTCCACAATACGGTATGAGAAATCGATATCTTCGCCGAAACGCATGGCGCGGAAACCGCCTAACTGCTCGTACACCACGCGACGGATACCCATATTGAACGAGCGCGGATAGAACTTATCGAGTTTTTTCTTGCCGCCGCGGATACCGCCGGTCGTAAAGAACGAGGTCATCGAATAGTTGATCGCTTTCTGTACGTCAGTGAACGACTCGTGTGCCCGATCCGGACCACCGAAAGCATCAACCGGCTGCGCCTGCAAGAAAGCTTCGATCGCTTCGAAATAACCTTCCGGAATCAGGATATCCGAGTCCCAGATAAGCAGGTACTCGCCTTTGGCACGCGCCGCACCGTAGTTACGCGATTGCCCGGGTCCGCTGTTGGGCTTCGTATAATAACTAACCGGCAACCGATCCGCATAAGTCTTTACCACCTGCTCGCAAGGAACGGACGAACCATCCTCTACGAGAATCAGCTCGTAGTTGTGAAAAGACTGCCGCGTCAGGCTCTCCAGCAATTCCGCCACCTCATCCGGGCGGTTGAAGACCGGTACTATGACTGAAAAGCGTTCCATCCTTGTGCTTTGAGGGGTATTTCTTCGCCATTACGGCCGATGAGATTACAGCCGTATTCGGGTTTCGTGATATGACCGATGATATAGAGGTCCTCCACCGGAATAAGTTTCTCGTAGTCGTCGAGCGAGCAGGTGAACAGCAACTCGTAGTCTTCGCCGCCGTTCAGGGCGCAAGTCACGATATTGAGGTTCATCTCCTCGGCGAGTTGCGCCGCCGCAAAATCGATAGGCAACTTGTCCTCGTAGATGCAGCAGCCTACGCCAGACTGCGAGCAGATATGCATCAATTCTGACGATAGTCCGTCCGACACATCCATCATCGCCGTAGGCTTGACTCCGGCTTTGCGCAAACCCTCCAAGATATCCTTTCTTGCTTCGGGTTTGAGCTGGCGCTCCAGCAGGTACTCTTTGCCCGAGAAATCCGGTTGTTCGGCGTTTGCCAGGCGCTCGCGCTCCAGCAGTTGCAAACCCATATAAGCCGTGCCGAGGTTGCCGGAAACGCAGATCAGGTCGTTCAGTTTGGCACCGTTGCGATAAACGATATCCTTGGCGGACGCGACACCGAGACAGGTGATCGAGATCGTGAGACCGGTCATGGAAGCACAGGTATCGCCGCCGACTAGATCGACGTGATAGCGCTCGCACGCGAGACGAATACCCGAATAGAGGGCTTCGATGTCCTCCACCGAGAAACGTTTGCTGATACCCAGACTCACTGTGATCTGCGTCGGGGTTCCGTTCATCGCGTAAATATCCGAAAAATTGACTACGGCCGCTTTATAGCCCAGATGTTTGAGGGGCACGTACTCGAGATTAAAATGCACGCCTTCGAGCAACATGTCGGTCGTCATGAGCACACGTTTGGTGCCGAAATCCATGACTGCGCAGTCATCGCCGATGCCCTTTTTCGTGCTCGGTTGCAGGGGTTTGATATCCTTGGTGAGGTGCTTGATTAGCCCGAACTCACCCATCGTTGAAATTTCCGTTCTTTGCATACTACGCCAAAATTAGCGTGCAAAGATACAACAAAAATTGCATATGTGCAAATTTTTATTGATTTTTTTACAAATCGAGGTAGGAAATCAAACTTTCCAGATTCGGGAAAGTTGTCCAACCGACGGCCTTTTCCGCCGCCTCGCGGTTAGCGGCAATGTCATCGACAAACAGAACATTTGTCTTTTTGGAAATATCCGAACTAATCTGCGTATTTACAGTGTGATATATCTCTTGTTCAGGCTTTGCCATATGCATCTTTTGCGACAAAAAGAGTGCATCAAAATGAGGCGCCAATTGATAGGTTTTATTGATGAAATCGAAGTGCAAATCATTGCCGTTGGAAAGCAGATACACTTTGTGCCCTTTTGCTCGTACCCGATCGACGATGTCGAGGCGTTCCTTGGGCAGGTCTGCGAGCATGCTCATCCAGGCATCCAGCACCTGCTCGGCGGTCGTGCCCGGGCGACAGAAACGGAGCACTTGCGCAATGAAAGCGTCAGGCTTGATAATCCCGCGTTCGAAGTCCGCCATCAGCTGCTTGGTCGCGATGCTCACGGCCTTCACGCCTTCGCCGTGCTTGTCCATGCCCAAGACAGCACGCATATTCTGCTCGCCCATCAGCGCCTCGAAGGCGTGCATACACCGGTTGACGTTCAGGTTGATCAGCACCCCGCCGAGGTCAAATATAACAATCGTCTCCCTCATTTCGGCTGCAAAGGTACGATATTTTTTTGAGATGGGCAAATTTTTGAAGAAAAAAGCAAGGAAAAACGCGCGGGCGCTTGCGTATGTCAAAAAAAAGTTGTACCTTTGCGCCCGATTTTAATTTGCGGTATTGTGCGTATACGTGTACGTAGACATATTATAGCAGCGATTTTGTTGCTCGCAGGAATAGCTGCGAGAGCAGAACAACCGGTAGATAGTATACCGGTGGAGGCTGCGCGTATTGACACGGCGAGAATCGACACAGCAAGAATCAATACGGCGAGAATTGATACGACCCGAATAGACACCGCACTTATTGACACGGCGCAGATAGAGGAGCCGAAGTACACGCCGAAGAAAAAGAGTTCGTTGACAGCGCCGGTACACTATGAGTCGAAGGACTCGATGATCATGATGGCGAACGGAACGGCGTACTTGCACGGTCAGGGCGAGTTGCATTTTGAGAACATGGAACTGACCGCTGACTACGTGCGGATGAACATCGACTCGAGTCAGATATATGCTTGCGGTGTGTACGACAGTCTGGAGTACGAATGGAAAGGTCGCCCGGTGTTCAAGGACGGCAAGGACGAGTACCAGACGAACGAGATCACGTATAATCTGAAGACGCAAAAGGGATATATCCGGCATGTAGTGACCCAGCAAGGAGAGGGTTATATCATCGCCGACCGGACGAAGAAATTGGGCAATAACGAGATGATGATGGCGGGCGGCCAATACACGACCTGCGACAATCACGAGCACCCGCATTTCTACCTGAAGATGACCAAAGCGAAAGTGAAGCCGGGCGATTATATCGCAGCAGGTCCGTCTTACATGGTGGTGGGTGACGTACCGTTACCCTTGGCAATCCCGTTCGGATTCTTCCCCTTCACGAGTTCCTACTCCAGCGGTATCATCATGCCGACCTTCGGTGACGACTACACGCGTGGTCTGTACCTGAGCAATTTCGGATACTATTTCGCGCTGTGCGATTACATGGATCTGGAGGCGACAGGCGATATCTATTCCCGCGGAACGTGGGCCGTACGTGCCCGATCCAAATATGTGTGGCGGTACCATTTCTCGGGAAGTATCAGTATCAATTACCGCAACGACGTGACGAGTGAGAAAGGCATGCCTGATTATCAGTCGCGCAGGAACTTCAGCGTCCAATGGTCGCACAACCAGGACTCGAAAGCAAATCCGTTCTGTACGTTCTCGGCGAGTGTAAACTTCGCCACGAGCGGTTATAACCGAAGCAATATCAACAGCTATTACAACCCGAACCTGTATTCGGAGAACACGAAGAGCAGTACGGTGACCTACACGCAACGTTTCCCGGACAGTCCGTGGAACCTGAGTATGTCGGCGAGTCTGACACAACGAACGAGCGACTCGACCATCTCGTTGACCGCACCTCAGTTGACGGTGAACATGAACAGTATCTACCCGTTCAAACAGTGGCGTCAGGCGACGCTCAAGCGGAAGGGGCTTGTTGGCGGCAAGGAGAAATGGTACGAGAAGATCAAGATGAGTTACGCGATGAACGGCAAGATAGTGAACCGCGGTAACATGAAAGAGAGAGAGTTCCTGACGTCTAATTTCCTCAAGGACTGGACGACGGGTTTGAGTCACTCCGTGCCGATCAGCGCAAGCTTTGTGCTGTTCAAGTACCTGACCGTCACCCCGAGTTTCAGTATGCGCGACCGCATGTATTTCCAGCGCGTGAACAACACCTGGAACGACGATCTGCAGGAAGCACAGCGCGACACGACCTACGGGTTCTACAACGTGTTTGATTTCGATGCCGGCATCAGTATGGAGACCAAGATTTATGGTTTCTACACGCCGCTCAAGAAGTTGTTCCCGCATAGCAAGGTGGAGAAATTCCGCCATGTGTTCACGCCGCATATCAGCATGACGTATCACCCGGACTTCGGCAAGGACAGTTGGGGGTACTACAACAACTACGACGAGCCGGTTTATTCGGGCACGGACAGTATCACGGGACGTAAGATCCAGAAGACGGACGATGCCGGCAATCCGATGACAATCCGCCGGCAGATCTCCCGTTTCCCGAACGCCGCGTACGGCAATGCGCCGGCAGGAGGTATGTCGGGAACGCTGAATTTCGGTCTGGATCAGAACCTGGAGATGAAGATGTTCAACTCCAAAGACACGACGGGTAAGAACCCGTATAAGGTGGTGAGCATCATCGATAAGTTCGGCGTGAGCGGTGCGTATAACTTCGCTGCCGACTCGATGAACTGGAGTCTGTTCCAGGTGAACCTGCGTTTGAAGTTCCCGTTCCTGAACAACTACAGTCTGAACCTGAACACGACGCTGGATCCGTACATGTACGAGTTGGATCCCTACGGACGCCCTGTGCGCACGAACAAGCAGTACTGGCACAACGGTAAGTTCCCGCACTGGAGCGGTCTAAGGTGGAACTTCAGTTATACTTTCTCCGACGATCTGTTCCGCAAATGGGGAGATAAGTTAGCAGGCCGAAAAGTGAAAGAAGAGAACACCGAGGATGGAGAGATGGCGTCGATCGAGAAAGACGCGGAGGGATTGGATTCAAATGCCAAGCCCAAGAAAAAGAAAGAAGAAGAGGTGGACGACGGTTATATACGGACGAACATTCCGTGGAGCCTGTCTATCAGTTATTCGCTCTCGTATTCGCCGGGCAGCGAGTTTGACTACGAGAAGATGTACTACAAGATGAAGCTGTCGCATTACCTGACGCTGAGCGGAAATATCGGTCTGGGTCAGGGCTGGAAAGTGAGCGGTAACATGACATATAATTTCGACACGAACCAGGTGACGTCCTGTACGTTCAATATCAGTCGCGATCTGCACTGTTGGAACATGACGGCGAGCATCAACCCGATCGGGCCGTTTAAGAGTTATACTTTCCACATCGGTGTGAACGCGTCGATTCTGGCGGATCTCAAATATGATAAAAATAGTAACCAAAGTACAAATAGCAGAGTATCATGGTGGTAGCCGGTTTAGAACCGGAGCAAGCCAGCCATGCGGTTAAAGTTATGATAGAGAATTTAAAAGTAGTCAAGGCAACTTATTCGTTGTATATCAACGGCGAAGAAGGTAAAGAAGAGTTAATGGAACAAGCCACGGAGCAGGCTCCGCTGGTATGGTGTCAGGGTGAAGGAATGATGCTCCCTGCTTTCGAGGCACAGATGGCCGGAAAGGAAGCGGGCGACAATTTCGATTTCGTGCTCAAGGCCGAAGAGGCTTATGGCGAGTACATCCAGGAAGGGCTCATGGACCTGCCGAAGAAGATGTTCTTCAACGGCGACGGTGAGTTTGACGAGGAGCGCGTGTATGTCGGTGCGATCGTTCCGATGAACACCGTGGACGGTCAAATCGTCAAAGCACAGGTGTGCGAGATTACAGACGATCAGGTGACCATCGACCTCAACCACCCGTACGCAGGGGAGGACCTGCATTTTACGGGTAAGATTCTCGAGATCCGCGATGTGACGGAAGGCGAGCTCAAAGCGATACGCAACCCGCATGGTTGCGGCGGTTGTCACGGGCATTGCGGTCAGGACAGTTGCGAGGACTGCAACAAAGAATGTAAAAATTGTAAATAAAAAATAATAGATCTATGGCGAATATTGTGGCTATAGTGGGTCGTCCTAATGTTGGGAAATCGACTCTGTTTAACCGCTTGACGGGAACGCGTCGGGCGATAGTGATGAATACGGCGGGAACGACGCGTGACCGTCAGTACGGTAAGGCCGAATGGTGCGGTAGGGAGTTCTCCGTGATCGACACCGGCGGTTGGGTAGTCAACAGCGACGACACGTTCGAGAGTGAGATCAACCGTCAGGTGGATCTGGCGATTCGTGAGGCAGACGTGGTGATGCTGGTGGTGGACGTGAACGAAGGTGTGACGCAATTCGATATGGAAGTGGCTCACCTGCTTCGACAGGCGAAGAAACCGACCATCCTTTGCGTCAACAAGGTCGATACGTTCGAGAACCAGTACGGTGCGGCGGAGTTCTATAAGCTCGGCTTGGGTGAGCCGTTCATCCTCTCCGCCGAGAACGGACTCGGAACGGGTGACCTGCTGGACGAAGTGGTAAGCCGTTTCCGTAAGGAAGATGACAGCGACGAGGAGTTGGAAGACCTGCCGCGTTTTGCGATCGTAGGTCGTCCGAATGCCGGCAAGTCAAGTATTCTGAACGCTTTTATCGGCGAGGAGCGGACCATCGTGACGGACATCCCGGGTACAACGCGCGACTCAATCTACACGCGGTACAACAAGTTCGGTAAGGACTTCTACCTCGTGGACACCGCGGGTATCCGCAAGAAGGCGAAAGTGACGGAAGATCAGGAGTACTACTCGGTTGTACGAAGTATTCGTGCGATCGAGAACTCGGACGTGTGTATCCTGATGATCGACGCGACGCGTGGTATCGAAGCGCAGGACCTCAATATCTACTCGCTCATCCAGAAGAACAAGAAAGGACTGGTCGTTTGTATCAACAAGTGGGACCTGATCGAGAGCAAGACCAATCAGGATATCAAAGCGTACGAGTCAGCTATCCGCGAACGTATTGCGCCTTTCACGGACTTCCCGATCATCTTCACGAGTGCGCTGACCAAACAGCGTATCTTCAAGGTGGTGGAGACGGCGATTCACGTGTATGAGAACAAGAACAAGAAAGTGCCGACCGCGCAGCTGAACGAGAAGTTCCTGCCGCTCATCGAGAACTACCCGCCCCCTGCATGGAAAGGCAAATACATCAAGATCAAATACTGCACGCAGTTGCCAAACACTCAGATTCCGACCTTTGTGTTCTTCGCGAACCTGCCGCAGTACGTGAAGGAGCCATATCGACGCTTCCTGGAGAACAAACTGCGAGAGTGGTGGGACTTTACCGGCACCCCGGTACAGCTGTTTATACGTGCTAAGTAGTTCGTGTAAGAGAGTACATTCACTCACATTTTTTAAGAAAAAGAGTCCAATTTGCATTTTTATTTGCATATATGCAAAAAAAGTTGTACCTTTGCACGCTCAATATAGGGTAAATGAAGATCATTGGTTTTGTATATAACAACGGCGAGACGGAAATGGTGCTCAAAGGCGACAGTTGTCTGCTGAATGGTCGCAAGCCGTTCTTCATGCCCGATTGGACGAAGGAAGTGGGTGTAACGCCGTGCATGATCTTGCGCGTGAGCCGTTTGGGGAAGGAGATTGCGGTGAAGTTTGCCGACCGTTACTACGATGCGGTTGCGCCCGGGGAGGATTTTATTGCGTTGGACGTGGCGCAGGAGTTAGCAGCAGCCGGAAAACCGTGGACCAAAGCGCTGGGATTTGATTACTCGTTGGCGATTGGAGAGTGGATGAATAGTGGAGATTGGACTTTGGACCAATTAGTTTTGACGCCTGAGGACGCGATTGCGTTAGCGAGTAAGGTGATGACGATCCGACAAGGGGACCTCATTTACATCCAGACGAAGCAGGCTCCACGGCCCGTACAGAAAGAAGAAATCCTTCGCACGGAGGTCAACGGCGAAGAAAAATTATATTGTAAAATCAAATGAAAAAGATACTGTCCATAGTACTGTTTTTAGCTTTCAGCCTGTCGATGACGGCAGGTATCCACAGTTATGCCGCGCAGTCGGTTCTGGCGAATGGCAAGTGGGTGAAAGTCAGTGTGCCAAGTAGCGGTGTCTGCCGCATGAGTTTCGATGAGATCCGTGCTGCAGGCATAGAGCCGACGCAGTTGCGCGTGTTCGGTTTCGGTGGCGGACAGTTAGATGCAGATTTCAAGAAGAGCAAGATAGACGACCTGCCGCAAGTACCGGTATATGTCGGCTCGAATTACGTTCTTTTCTACGTACAGGGTCCGATCAGTTGGGCTTATGACGGGAAACGTTTTGTGCACACGCGCAACACCTATTCGGACAAAGGTTATTATTTCCTGACGGACAACGTAGGCAACATGCTAGCGCCGACATATAGTGAAGCCGTGACAGGTACGCCGACGGAAGTGACGACGTTCATGCAGCTGCAGGTTCATGACAAAGACTCCTTGAACTTGGTGGACCGCTCCGGTATAGCGGGAGGCGGCAAGACGTTCTACGGCGAGCAATTCGGCACGAACCAACGCCGTACGTTCAGTCTGGCGACGCCGAATGCAGTGACGAGTGAGCTGACACAAGTGTATATCGATCTGGCATGCTATGCATCGACCGTCTCTACGTTCAGCGCTACGCTCAACGGCGGCAGCAGTCAGTCGCAGGCCATCAACCCGGGTTCGGACCATTACACGATGGCGACGACGGGTGCGATATTGCTATCCGGAACCTCGCAGTCGAGTCAACAACAGGTGCAGATAACGTTCCGCAATGCCGAGTCGTCGAGTGCGCTCGGATGGCTTAACTATATTGAAGTCAACACCCCGAGTACCTTGCGCATGACGGGCGACTGGATGGAGATCCGCACGAACGAAGGTATCGGACAATCCACGCTGCTTCGGTATCATCTGCAGAACGCCAACAGTGCAATCCAGATTTGGGATGTAACGGATCTGGGAGCTATCACGCGCGTGCCGACGACCTTAAGCGGCACAGAGCTCCAATGGACGGGTTCTAACCAGAACGGTACCCGCACGTACGTAGCCGTGCGACAGAACGGATCGTCGTACGTGAGTGCGAAAACGGAGGGGACGGTCAGCAACCAGAACCTGCACGCCTTGAGTAATATCGACTACGTAATCATCTGTCCTGAGGGTTTTGAGGCGGAGTCACGTCGTCTGGCGCAAGCGCACCAAGCCAAACAGGCTATCACCTGGGCGGTGGTTACCGACCAGCAAGTATATAATGAGTTCTCTTCGGGTACCCCGGACGCGACCGCTTACCGGTGGTTGATGAAGATGCTGTACGACCGTGCGAATGGCAACGTGAGTCAGAAACCCCGCTGGTTGCTGCTGATGGGGCACGGCTCTTTTGACAACCGTGGCTTGCTGCCTAACTCGGGAAGCAAACTGCTACTCACCTACCAATCGGATAACTCGACCAACGAGGTGAAGGCTTACGCGAGCGATGACTATTTCGGATGGTTGGACGACAACGAAGGGACGAGCGATATCGCCGCCAAGATGGATATCAGTGTCGGTCGTCTGCCGGTGGAGAGCGTGGAAGATGCATCGAAAGTGGTGGATAAGATCACGCACTATATGGAGAACGCCGAAACGGGCAAATGGAAGAACCAGTTGGCGTATCTGGCTGACGACGGAGACCGTGGGGATCATACCTACACCGCCGAAGGCAGCGCCGAGCAGATCCGTATCCAGAACCCCGATTTCATCGTACATAAGATCTACCTCGATGCTTATCCGCAGGAGGTGAACGCGAGCGGTGAGAGTTATCCGCTTGCCAAAAACAAAGTGCAGAACCTGCTTAAGAACGGTGTGTTCTTCTTCGACTATTCGGGTCACGGCGGTTATAACGGCGTGACGAGCGAGTCGGTGCTGAACCTCAAAGATATCGAGAAACTGAACAACAAGAACTTAGGCTTCTGGTTGTTTGTGACGTGTAACTTTGCCCAGTTTGACAGCGGTCGCCGTTGTGCGGCAGAGGTAGCGGTGATGAATCCGAATGGCGGTGCGATCGGTATCATCGCGGCCACGCGAACGGTATATGCGGAGCAGAATACCCAACTCAACCGTGCCGTATCGAAAGAGCTGTTCAAGCACACGAACACGTTCCATTACGAGGCCACTATAGGCGAAGCGCTAATGGCCGGTAAGAACGCCCTCAATAACGACGGCAACAAACTGGCGTACCTGTTGTTGGGTGATCCGGCTCTGCGCCTGAACTACCCCACCGACTACTGGTTGAAGACGACCACGCAGATGGATACGCTCAATGCGTTAAGCGTGCAGCACGTAAACGGTCAGGTGGTGGACGAGGACAGCGCGTTGGTATCGGACTTCAACGGTAAGGTGGATATCACGGTGTACGACAAGTTGCAGGTTATCACCACCCGCGACAACGACGACAAGTCCGATAATCCGAATGAGATTCCGTACAACGACTATCCGAACATGATCTTCAGCGGCTCTACCGAAGTGAAGAACGGCTTGTTCAGTTACACCTTCATGGTGCCCAAGGATATCCGTTATAACTACGGCAACGGACGTATCGTCTATTATGCGCACGACCCGACCTACAACGAGGAAGCGGTGGGTCATTTCCACGATTTCATTGTCGGCGGTACAGGTTCGATCGTAGCGGCAGACACGACAGGCCCGCAGATGAACATCTACCTGAACAATATCGGCTTCAAGAACGGTGACCGGACCTACCCGACCCCGCGTTTCTTCGCGGACCTGAGTGACGAGCACGGCATCAACACCGCCGGTGCGGGTATCGGTCACGACCTGATGTTAGTGGTGGATAACGATCCCAAGCAAACTTATACACTCAACGAATATTTCACAGCTGCGGAAGACAGTTATCAGTCGGGACAAGTCAATTACCTGATGCCGCAGCTGGCTAACGGTGCGCACAGTTTGCGATTCCGTGCGTGGGACTTGATGAACAACAGCACGACCCAGACACTCAACTTCATCGTGGAGACCGGCCTCGATCCGTCGATCTATTCGGTAACGACCTATCCGAATCCCGTACAACAGGCAGGTATCCTGAATATCGCCGTAAGCTACGACCAGCCGGACGAGTTGATTTATACGGACGTGTATATCACCAACATCAACGGTCAGCTCCTTTATTCGCAATCAGAAACCAACCCGGATCATCTTTCGATCAATATGGCAGAACTGAATCTGCAACCGGGTGTTTATATGTACACGATACGAATCAAAACCGAGACCAGCAAATACAGTGCTTCCTCGGGAAAAATTATAGTTACCAGATAGCCTATGAAACATATCGCTTGAAAAGTTTAGAGATTAGATTTTAGTTTTTTGAAATTAACAAAACAACCATAACAACAAAATGAAAAAATTCTTTTTATCGCTCGCAGCTGTAGTATGCTTCAGTGCAAGTGTACTGGCTATTGACGAGACAATGAACCCGCTGATTACCTCTATGCCGTCGATGTCGATTGCGCCTGACGCCCGTGCGGCAGGTCAGGGTGACGTCGGTGTAGCTACCGAAGCTGATTTTAACTCGCAGTATTGGAACCCTGCCAAGTATGCGTATATGTATACCAACGGCGGTATCACGGCCAACTACACTCCGTGGTTGCGCAAATTGGTCAGCGATATCGATCTGGCTTACCTCGCCGGTTTCTATAACTTTGGTGACCTGGCCGGCGGTATCGGTGCCAGCTTCACGTATTTCTCGATGGGTGACGTGGCGTTGACCAATGCCAACGGCGACAAGATCCAGGACGTACGTCCGAACGAGTGGGCCCTCGACCTGAGCTATTTCCGCAAACTGCATGAGTATGTGTCGATGTCGGTAGCGGTACGTTTCCTCTACTCGGACCTCAACAACGGCGCCAACAGCTCGACGGCAGGAAGTTCGCAGGAGATGTACGCGGCATGGACGATGGCCGCTGATATCGGTCTGTACTACCGTCAACCGTTTGAGTTACCGATGGGTACGAGTCATCTGGCCTTGGGTTTCACGCTCAAGAACTTAGGTGGCAAGATGACCTATGACAAGGTAACGCAGAACTTTATCCCGGCATCCATGAATATCGGTGCCAGTTATGAGTTGCCTTGCGACAAGTATAACTTCCTTACTTTCAACGTAGAGGCAAACAAGATGCTCGTTCCGAGCCGTAAATCGCGCTTCACGGAAGGCTTCAATCCGGAAGATGAGAAGACCTGGCAGATGAGTCAGGACGCTTACTCGGCACTCAACTCCGCCAGAGGTTGGTTCATGTCGTTCGCTGACGCTCCGGGTGGCAGCAAAGAGGAGTTCAACGAGGTTCGTTGGGGCGTAGGTCTGGAGTATAGTTACAACAAGCAGTTCTTTGCTCGTGCCGGTTACAGCTACGAGAACTACTACAAAGGAAACCGTAACTACGTTACTTTCGGTGCCGGTTTCCATCTCTCAATCGTAAGTCTGGACGTATCGTATTGCGTCGGTCTGGCGGCTTCCAACCCGCTTGACCAGACGATGCGTTTCACGCTTGGCTTCGACCTGTACGGCATCAAGGATTTGGTTAATAACAAAAAATGATACCCCGTATAGGTTTCGGATATGACGTGCATCAATTCTCCCCTGACCGCCAACTGTGGTTAGGGGGGATTGAGGTGCCGTACGATAAAGGTCTGCTCGGTCATTCGGACGCAGATGTAGTCATTCACGCCCTGTGCGATGCCATCTTGGGTGCCGCCGCCATGCGCGATATCGGCTATCATTTTCCGGACACCAAAGGCAACGAGTACGAGGGTATCGACTCGAAGATCCTGTTGCGTCGGGTGATGGCGATGATTCGTGAGGAAGGTTACGAATTAGGCAACTGCGACATCACGATCTGTGCTCAGGCTCCGAAACTAAACCCGCATATCGACGCCATGCAGGCTTGTCTGGCTGAGGTCATGGGGGTTCAAGCCAACCAAGTAAGTCTCAAAGCCACGACCACGGAGCATCTCGGTTTTGTCGGTCGTGAAGAAGGAATAGCCGCTTATGCTGTTGCTCTTATCATTGAGTCTGATCGCTGATCTGATCCAGATGGGCGGTCACCCGCAGATACTGGAAAAGGACAGCGTGTATGAGAAGATCGCCCTGACCGACAGCACGATGCTGGAGGTGTACAAAGGCGATTCGATTCTCGTGGTCTTCACGGCCTGTGCGCCGCAGTGTTCATCCTGCGCGCGCGTATATAATAAGGAGTGGAAACTGATTCAAACGGTTACCCCACCCTTCTCTTCTATCTTCCCGCTGGCCACCATCGAAAACGGCCGTATCGTTTGGAAGGATAACGACACATGGAACTACCAATCTACCTTGTAGGCTACATGGGGGCAGGCAAGACGACTGCCGGCAGGCTGCTGGCCGATAAGCTCGGCTGGCATTTCGTGGATCTGGATGACGCGTTTGAGCAGATTCACGGTCTGAGCACGGCGGAGTATATCCGTCGTTACGGGCTGGAGGCTTTCCGCAAGAAAGAGAAATACGTGGTCGAAGATATCGCGGATCAGGTACCGTACGAGCATGTGATCTATGCCACAGGCGGCGGTTATCCGTGCTGGGAAGATAACATGGACTGTCTCAACGAGTTAGGCACGAGTATCTATATCCGTTGGAAACCCGAACATCTGGCCAAACGACTGAGCCTGACGGACTTGAGTGAGCGCCCGGTATTGCAAGGGCGCACAGAAAAGGAGCTACTCGAATTCATAGCTCCTCAATTGCAAGCGCGTGAACCGTTTTACAGTCAAGCGCACCATATTCTTGATGTCGATATCTGCGATGAAGAATCGGATGAACGTATCGCAGAAGATTTATTTCGACTGATACGCCAAAGCGTATAATTTCAACTGTTTAAGCATCGCCACCACCCCGTTACTGCGCGTCGGACTCAAGTGCTCGCGCAGGCCTATCGCGTCGATAAAATAGAGGTCGGCGTCGATGATCTCTTGCGGAGTATGGTCACTGAGTACACTCAGTAGCATCGCTACGATACCACGCACCAAGATAGCGTCGGAGTCACCGGTGAAATGCAGTTTGCCCTCTTCCATGCGCGCTGTGAACCACACCTTGGACTGACAACCGTCAATGAGGTTGTTGTCGTTCTTGTCGGCTTCGGGCATCTGGGGCATTTCCTTGCCGTAGTCAATGATGAGTTGGTAACGGTCTAACCAATCCTCGAGGCATTCGAATTCCTCGATGAGCTCATCCTGTATTGCGTTAATGGATCTCGCCATTTTCGAAAAGCAGTTTACGTCCCGGATAGAGTTCGGGCCACTGAAGGTTATGGGTGGACATGAGCACGGTGATCCCGGCCTGCGAGATAGCATAGAGCAGATCCATGATCTCTTTTCCGGTCTCGGCATCGAGGTTACCGGTCGGCTCATCCGCGAGAATCATCTCCGGGCTGTTCAACAGCGCGCGGGCAATCACCACACGTTGCTGCTCACCACCGGACAACTCGTAGGGTTTCTTGTAGGCTTTGGTCTCCATACCCACCTGTTCCAGCACCTCACGCACATGTTCGTGCATCAGTTTCTTGTCTTTCCAACCCGTCGCGCGGAGCACGAACAGCAGGTTCTCCTCCACGGAGCGGTCGGTCAACAGTTTGTAGTCCTGGAAGATGATACCGAGTCGGCGGCGGAGGTAAGGCAACTTACGGCGACGGATACGGGTCATGTCGTAGCCCAAGACAGTCGCCTCACCGGCAGCGATAGGCAAAGCACCGTAGAACGTCTTCATCAGCGAGGACTTACCGCTACCTACCTTACCCAGCATGTAAATCATCTCGCCACCTTCGACCTTCAAAGTCAGGTCATGCAGTACAATCTGATCCGCCTGCCGGATCTCTACATTCTTATAATCGATTAAAACAGCCATTCGCCTTTATTCTTCGTCCAGTTTCTTCTCTACCTCAGCCAGTTGTGCTTTGAGTTCATCGATCTTCTTCTGCATGCCGGCAACCAGTTTGTCGGCTCCTTTGGACTTCGCCGTAAAGAAGAGGATGTTATTCTCCGCCGTCTTGATATCCTGTTTGAGGCGCTCGTGCATGCGACGGAGGTTGTCACCGCCCTTGGCTACAAAGGCTTTGCGTTGCTCTTCGCGTTCTTTAGCACGTTCCTCACGGGCTTTCTGGCGCTCGAGGTACTCTTTATGGCGCTGTTCACGCTCTTTGCGACGCTCGCGGAGTTCGATGAAGAACTCTTTCTTGGTAGCAAAGAAGCGGTCGCACTCGGCGCGGTACTCCTCGTAGATGGTTTGGTTGTTTTTCTTGGGTGCAAAACCGATCTTACGCCAAGCGGTTTGCAGCTCCTGCACTTTGGCAGTCGCCTCTTCCCACTGTTTGGCATTCCACGGCTCTCCGTTGACGATCGGCTCGTTGATGGCTTTCATCTGCTCGATGATCGCCTGCTTGGCCTCGAGATTCGCTTTCTCGCGGTTGTGCAGTTCATCAAAATAGGCCTGATGTTTCTTATTGATGACGGTCGAAGCGGCTTTGAAGCGGTTCCACAGGTCTTCGCGCAACTCGCGGGCTACAGGACCTATCTCTGTCCACTCGTCGTGCAGTTGTTGCAGCGCACGGGATGCCTCCACGATATTCTCGTTGTTCTGCAGTTTCTCTGCAGCCTCACACAGCAAGGTCTTGAGCTCGAGGTTCTTCTTGAAATCCAGATCCCGCAACTCAATATTGATCTTCACCAGGTCATAGAACTGCTCCTGATATTGCTGGTACGCCTTGCGGATCGCCTGGGTCTCGGTAGCCGGAACGACACCTATCTTCTTCCATTCGGCCTGAAGTTCACGCATTTTCTGCAAGTTCGCCATCACGCCGTCGGCATTGGCACCCTCTACCATCTGCTGCATCTCATCGAGGATAGCGCGCTTGCGGGCCAGGTTTTCTTTCTCCTCTTTTGCCTGCGCGGCAGCTTCTTCTGCCCGCTTGGCTTTGTAGATCGCCAACAATTCTTTGAATTGTTCTTCGTGTTGATTCACTTGTTCCTCTACATCGTCCGCGATCGTATAGAACTGAGTTTTGAGATGATCCACCTGCTCTTTGATAGCCGATTCATTCTGCTCAAGCAACGCTTTGAGCTCATCAATAATTTCTTGTCTTGTGTTAGCCATAAACAATAATTTTAGCACTGCAAAAAACCTTTGCGGCTGCAAAGGTACTGCTTTTTTCTGACATATGCAAGCCCAAACGCGATTTTCTCTCCATTTTTTACGGTATATATTTGCACAAATCATTTTTTTTTTGTAACTTTGCACCCGATTTAGATTGCGTAAATATGTGCTTATGAAAAATATAGCTTTTATCATCAATCCAGTTTCGGGAAGTAAGGAGACGCAAAACGCAAAGCGTAAGTTGCCGAAATTGATCATGCAGACGCTGGATGCAGCGCAGTGGTTGCCGAATATTGTTTTTACGGAGCGTCCGGGTCATGCAACGGAGTTGGCGTATCAGTTTGCCCGCATGGGCTTTGATGCCGTGGTGGCTGTAGGCGGCGACGGCACGGTCAACGAAGTGGCACGCGGATTGGTGAAGGGCGAGAAAATGAAGCTGAAAGGTGAACGGGCAACGGCGCTCGGTATCCTGCCGATGGGTAGCGGAAACGGGTTTGCGCGGCACCTCAACATACCTATTCGTCCGCAAAAAGCGCTGGAGATGATCAACCACAGCGAACCGATTGCCGTGGATTACGGTTTGGCAAACGGTAAACTCTTCGTCAGCACGTGTGGCACGGGTTTTGATGCCGTGATAGCAGATCATTTTGCCGGTAGTAACAAACGCGGGTTTGCCACTTATTTCCAGAATATCATCAAGGATGTCTTCTCGTATCACCCGCAGACATATCATCTCGTAGGCGACGGGTTGGACGTAACGCACAAAGCCTTCTTGATTACTTTCGCGAATGCGAACCAGTGGGGCTACGAGGCGATGATTGCGCCGAAAGCGAGCCTGCAAGACGGTAAGATGGATATCATGATGATGTCGAGCAACGCCTTGTTGGGTAGCGCCAGCCTAGCCTTACGGCTCTTCACCGGCAGCATCGATGACAGTCATTTCATGGACACGATTCGTGCGAAAGAAGTGACGCTCGAGCGTGAAGAGGCAGCGCCCTTCCACATTGATGGCGATCCGGTGGAGATGGAGAAAGATATACACATCCAGATTATCGAGGACGGCTTGCACGTGCTCGTGGAGAAACGATTCTAAGCTATGACATTGAAGATCATCAATAAGAGTTCCAACCCGCTGCCGAAGTACGAGAGTGCCCAGGCGGCCGGAATGGATATACGGTGCCACATCGCGGAACCGATCACCTTGGCTCCTATGGAGCGCAAACTGATCCCGACGGGTCTGTTCATTGAGTTGCCTGCAGGCTACGAGGCACAGATTCGTCCGCGTAGCGGTTTGGCGCTCAAGCGCGGTTTGACAGTGCTCAACACCCCGGGTACGATAGACGCGGACTACCGAGGCGAGGTAGGCGTGATCCTGATCAACCTTAGCGGCGAGCCGCAGACCATCGAGCCGGGGGAACGTATCTGCCAGATGGTGATTGCCAAACATGAGACACCGGAAGTGGTGGAAGTAGAAGAACTGAGCGACACCGAGCGCGGTGCCGGCGGATTTGGGCATAGTGGTCGGAAGTAAAGTCATATTGGTAGCGTTGCTTTCGCAGTTCATGTACTACTGGTACGCGGCGCGGCAGGCAATTGACAACAAGCAGTACCCCGAGGCGTACGTCTTGTTGCAGTTCTGTAACGAGCTCAAGCCGGATGATGCGCAGACGCTCTATTACCTGGGGGCGATGCAGAGTGCGTTGCGCCATGATAACGAAGCCAAAACTTCTTACGAGCGCGCCTACGCGCTAAGCAAGAAAGATGCACCGGATGAGTTATTAGATCAGCTCATGAACATCTACGTCCATGAGGAGGACTGGAAGAAGGCCTTAGAGATACGGGACGTGCTGGATGAGAAAAATGGCTACGACGAGATGAGTGCGATCACGCGGTACCGTATCTACGCCATGCAGAACAAACCCAAACAAGCCATTAAGGCCGTGGATGACTACCTGAAGATTGACCCGGATAACTTGCGGTTTCAGTTATTCCGGCTGGAGTTACTGGAACACACGAAGGCGAAGAAAAAAGAGTTGTATGCGCAGTATGAACGGATATTGGAGTTGGATCCATACAACGCGATGGTACTCAATAACTACGCTTACCATCTGGCCACGCACGGAGGCGATCTGAACAAAGCGGAACGAATGAGTAGTCTCGCTATTCGCGAGCAACCGAACAACCCCGTTTTTCTGGACACCTACGGCTGGATATTGCACCTCAAAGGACAGGACGAGTTAGCGAAGTTCTATCTCACCAAAGCCCTACAAAATGCCCAAGGAGACGCAGAAGAAATACAACAACATCTTGAAGCGATTAAATAACATAGTATATGTGCTGGCACTACTGGTATTGGTAGGCTGCGGGACGAAGAAGAAAACGGTCAGCGGTGAAAAGTCAGCGGTTAGCGAGCCTGCCGCTCCTGCATGGCACACCTGCCTCACCCAAGCACGGGCGACGGTAACGACGGACGACAATAGAGTGTCGGCCAACGTCACGATGCAGACCGTGCGGGACTCAATGATCGTGATCAGTGTGATGCCCATTTTAGGCATGGAGATGATCCGTCTCGAAGCGACCCCCATGGAGCTAACCGCGATCGATAAGATGCAGGGGCGGTATGCCAAGGCGCGTTTTGCGGACCTCAACCGCAAGCTCACGCCAAGCCTCAACTGGGATATCCTGCAGCAGTTGTGTAGCGCGGAACTGCCCACCGGCGAACAGAAAGCACGCCTGCAGTACCTGTTTGGCAAAAAGACCATTGAACTCGTGATGGACTATAATCCGCGTAAACTGGATGTACCGGTGCGCGTAACGAGCCAACCGCTCACCAAATACCAACAAGTAGATATAACGAAATGGCTGTTAAACGAAACATATTAGTCTTTGCTCTTTGCTCATTATTCCTTGTTCCCGCCTTTGGCGAGAGCGTGAAGGACTTGCAGAAAAAGCAGAAGAAGCTGCAGCAAGAGATCGAGCAGACGAACAAAATGCTCAAACAGACCAAAAAGGACGAGACGGCGACGCTGAATAAATTGGAGTTGTTGGGCAAGAACATCCAGAATCAGAAACAGCTCATTCGTACCTTGGACAATGAGATCACGGCACTCAACCGCGAAATGAATACGTTGACAAACACCCGTGACTCGTTGCAGGTCGTGCTGGTGGGCTATAAGAACGACTACGCGATGATGATTCGCAAGAGTCATTTTGCCCGCGTACAGCAGTCGCCTCTTTTATTCCTGCTCAGTAGTGACAGTTTCCAACAATTAGCCCGCCGTGCGAGGTATCTGCAGGAGTTCGCCCATTTCCGTCAGCAACAGGTACGTCGTATTGAAGATACGCAGGCTGAGATCGATATCCAGAATGATCTGCTGCAAGCCAACAAGAATGACAAACAGACGGCCCTTTCTTCGCGCAAAAGGGAGCAGGCGAATCTCAAACGCGACGAACGCAAGCAGCAGAACATGCTCAATCAACTCAAGACCAAAGAGAAAGACCTGAGCAAGCAACTTCAACAAAAGCAGAAGAAGGTCAACGAGTTGAATAAGAAGATCGATGAGATGGTGCGCAAAGAGGCGGAGAAAGCCTCCAAGACGACACTTACCAAGGATCAACAACTGATTGCAGGCGGGTTTGAGGCCAACAAAGGTCGCCTGCCGTGGCCGGTAGAGAAAGGTATGATCTCGGGGCATTTCGGTAAACAACAGCACCCCGTCTATTCGCAGGTGATCATGGATAACAAGGGTATTTACCTGCAGACCGTTGCAGGAGCCAAAGCGCGCGCGGTATACAAGGGAGAAGTGACGAGTTGCTTTATGGTGGGCGGCACCTATGCCGTGATCGTGCAACACGGTAATTACCGCACCGTCTATTCGAACCTCAAGAGCCTGAGCGTCAAACAGGGCGATAAGGTAGAGACCAAACAGGCGATCGGTACCATCTTTACCGACCCCGAACAGGATCAGAAAACGGAATTATATTTCCAAATATACAAAGACAGAAACATTCTAAATCCCGAATTATGGATCGCAAAATAAGTCGAGCGGTTCGACACCCGCTTATGTTCATAGTAATGGTACTCCTTCTGGTGGGCTGCAAGCAGAACAACTGGGTGGACTGGAAGACGCAGAATGAGTTATGGCTCACGCAGAACGCGGCCAAGGACAGTCAGGTCAAAAAGACCTCGACAGGACTGCAGTACAAGATACTCGCAGACCCTACTCCCTTGGATGCCAAGCCCAACAAAACGAGTTATGTCACTTGCGATTACGTGCTCAAACTCATTAACGGCAATGAACTCGAACGCGGACATGCTACGTTCGCTTTGAGTTCGGTCATCAGCGGCTTTGCTGAGGGTTGCTGCCTAATCCATAACAACGGCGACATTCGTCTGTTCATCCCTTACTACCTGGCCTACGACAAGACCAAAGTGGATGACGGCGATGAGTACAACGCCGTCGGCAACGAGGGTACGGAAGGGACCCACAGTTATATCCCGCCATACTCTACCTTGATTTACGACATCCATATATGCGGCGTCTCGGGAAACAATTGATACTATTCGCGGTGGGTCTGCTGTTGGCTTCCTGCGAAGGCACCACTTTCAAGTCCAGCGTTCCGGTCTATCCCGTGCGGGTGAAGATCAACATGGACCTGGGTGAGTTTGTGCATTTCCGCAACAAGTCACAGGGAGACTATATTGAGGTGCACCCCGACGGGTTCTCATACAACGGCAAGTGGATCTATCCGCTGGGCGATAACATGTACGGCTACGGAGGTGTGCTGGTGTACGTGAGTGTCAACGGCTATGATGCCTATGATATGGCATGTCCCTATTGCGCCGGTCACGGGATGCGAAACAGCTGCACCATCGACGGCATGTACGCCGTCTGCCCGCATTGCGGAGAGCAATACGACTTAGCGTCAGGCACCGCCATGCCGCAGAAAAGTATCAGCAAAGAGACCCTCAAAAGGCTTCAGATTATTTCCTCTTCCAACACCCTTACCATCAGCCAATGATCCGCAAAGAAGATCTGATATCCATCGGCGTACTCAAACGTACCCATTACAAAGACCTGCCGGACTTCGTGTTCGTGCAGCGCGACGGACTATTTGTTCCTTTCCGCTCATCAGAGATAGCGTCCCTTATGGGAGAAGAGGTATTTGTACCCAAATGCGATATGGAGATAGAGGAAGATGAGATGGCTTGGGTGGATTTTGAAGGTTGGACCGTAGTAGATGGTGATCTGACCATAGGAAAGATCGGGCGAGTAGATGATAGCACGATGAATATTTTCGCGGAACTCGAAGACGGTCGCATGTTGCCCTTGCACGAAGATTTTATTGTAGAGATAGACGAAGAGGCACGTGTGTTGCACGTAAATTTACCTTTTTCTTTATGAGCCAGAAACTGACCACAGCCGAGATGGGACGCATGAACGTCGACCAGTACCGAGAGGCAGCCAAACTGCCGCTCGTGGTGGTGCTCGACAATGTGCGCAGCCAGCATAATGTGGGAGCAGTCTTCCGCACCGCAGACGCCATGCGGATTGAACGGGTTGTACTCTGCGGAATCTGTTGCTGCCCGCCCAATGCCGAAATTCATAAGACCGCACTCGGAGCCGAAGAATCCGTCGAATGGCAGTATTACAAAGACACTTTGGAGGCCGTCCAGGCCCTGAAAGCCGAAGGCTACACCGTCTATGCCGTCGAACAAGCACATGATTCCATCACCCTCGAAGAGGCGGCGGAACGACTGCCGGAGAAAGTAGCCGTCGTCCTTGGGCACGAAGTGTTCGGAGTACAACAAGAAATCGTAGATAACTGCAGTCAATGTATCGAGATACCTCAATACGGAACCAAGCACTCGATGAACGTGAGTGTCACCGCGGGCATCGTCATGTACCGCTTAGCCTCCTCGCTCCGTCGCGCGACAAAAGCGTAGCGATTGCCGCGATACAGGCGGGTGCAGATGCTATCTATATCGGTGCGCCTGCTTACGGTGCGCGACAGGCGGCCGGCAACTCGATAGAGGACCTGGCAGAGGTGGTGCAATACGCTCATACCTTCGGCGTACAGGTGCTCGTGACGGTCAACACTCTGCTCCACGACGAGGAGTACGCAGATGCCGTACAGATGATTCACCGGCTCTATGAGATTGGTGTCGATGCGCTTATCATTCAGGACCTGCACCTGCTCGATTTCGATCTGCCGCCTATCCGTCTGCATGCTTCTACCCAATGCGATAACCGCACACCTGAACACGTGGCGTACCTGCGTGACTTGGGTTTCAAACGTGCCGTTCTGGCTCGCGAACTATCCATTGACGAGATACGCGCCATCCATGATGCCGTGCCCGACATCGAACTCGAAGCCTTTGTACATGGTGCGTTGTGCGTTTCCTATTCCGGACGATGCTATATATCCGAAGTGCTTGCTAACCGTAGTGCCAACCGCGGTGCCTGTGCCCAGTTCTGCCGCATGGCGTACGACGTGTTGGACGAGTCCATGAACGAGGTGCTGGACGAGACCGGACAACCGATTCATCAGCGGCATGTCTTGTCCCTACAAGACCTGGACCGGAGTGCGTATCTGCAAGAACTGATTGACGCCGGCGTGACGACTTTTAAGATCGAAGGCCGCCTCAAAGATGCCGATTACGTCACCAATATCGTAGCTTATTATCGGGAGAAATTGGATGCCTTCAGGAAACAGACTTCTGTTATCAGCCGCAGTTTTGAACCGAATCCGGAAAAGACCTTCCATCGAGGCGCCACCGATTATTTCATGCACGGCCGCACACGTCCTATGGCCAATTGGGATACACCCAAATCGACCGGAGAGTATATCGGTCAGGTACTGGAAGCTCACGGCAACACGCTCCGTGTGCGGCTCCAAGAAGGCGTTGTGCTTCATAACGGCGACGGCCTCACAATAGGCGGCGAAGGCTTCTCCGTCAACGGTGTCGAAGGAAACCTCATCAAGATCAATAAGCCACTAACCACTAATCCGCTAACCGCTAACCGTTTATACCGAAACTTGGATACCAAGTTCGTTAAGAATCTGCACTCCGAGCGTCGTATTCCCGTGGATATACTCTTCCGCGAGACCGAAAACGGATTCAGCTTGCGCATAGGCAATAAGGAACGTATGTTCGAGTACGCGCACGAGCCGGCGAAGAATGCCGAAAAGGCTTTGGAGACGATCCGCACGCAACTGTCCAAACTCGGCGATACACCTTATATAGCGCGCAACGTGCGCATCGAGAGCGCACCCTATTTTATACCCATTAGCATCTTGAACGAATGGAGACGCAATACGATCATCTGATGACTTGCCGATACTGCCTGTTGTTTGAACTCGGGCATTGCCGCAAACTCAATCCTTATCCAAAGGATAAGGAACCTCGTTATCTGCGTTTGCGTACAGGCAAAGTGCTCGCGCTCCATTTTGATTGTAAAACCTGCCAAATGACCGTGGACGAATGTTAGCGCTTCTTTTCTCTCTTGTTTTGCATGTCGCCGCAGGCGAAAGTATCAACGCGGCTTTAGACTCCGCACGGGCTGTCTATGCCGATCGCGGGGAACGCACCACCATCTATATCGCGCCGGGCACCTACCAGGAAGAACTGACCATCGACATTCCGGGTCTCCGACTCAAAGGAACGTCCAAGAAAGCGCCGGCAAAAATTACATGGTACTACGGTCACGGTTATCAGTACGCCTCGATGGGAGACTCCCCGAACTACGGCGGCAGCCGTACACGCCGTTGGAATGCGTCCGTACTCGTTACCGCACCCGATTTTTATGCGGAGAATATCATCTTCGAGAACTCGTTTAACCTCTATGTAAGCGAGAAAGAGGCCAAAGACAGCCTCGTTGATATCTCGCAATCGGACATGCCTTGGACGGAGAAAGAGCGGCCGAAGAAAGTCATGCCTACCCGTCCGAAAGAGGTAGGTTCCACCGAGGTAGCCAAACGCGCCTACCGCGAACGAGCCGCGGCAATCTCTTTCACCGAAACAGCTACCAATGCCTACCTCAAAAACTGTACGGCAATCGGTAAACAAGACGCGCTGTACGGCGATCAGGGAGCATCGATCTACTGGAAAGGCGGTGTGCTGTCCGGAGCCGTGGATTTTATCTTCGGAGCCATGAAACTAGTGGTGGATCATGCAACCATCATCGCCAACGTCACCGACGAGAAACACGATAACTGCTATATCTCAGCTGGTAGAAGCGGCACCGAAGACAGTATCGCACACGGCATGCTCTTCTGGCATTGTCATATCCAATCGCCCGTACCCCAACGGACTTGGCTGGCGCGTCCCTGGCGCTGGTGGGGACAAACCGTCTGGGCATATACTACATGGGACGACGACGTACTTGTTCCCGAAGCTTGGCACACAGGGCTGACCAAAGGCAAAGAATGTCCGAATAGTTACGAATACAAATCCCAAGACCGCTCCGTCGGTCGACCGAATTGGGTCACCATTCTCACCAAACCCATCCTGCCCGACGGCACTAAAATAGACCCGAAAACGTGGTAATCATAAAAAATATCCTACAAATCGAAAAAAATAACCAAAAATACTTGCGTAATTCAGAAAAAAGTAGTACCTTTGCGCCGCAAAGGTTTTTGTAACAAACAACTCGTACCCTATATGAACACAAAACGATTCTTTTTACTCACGATACTGATCACAGCGATCAGTTTGTGTGCTCACAGCCAGATTCTCCTGTTGGAAGAAGATGAGAATGGCGTGGTAGAGCAGATTGTTGAGAAGGCTGTCACGCCGCAAGTCCAACCTGCTACAACCTCCGCGCCGACGATGGTGGTGGAAGAGGAAGAAGAACAACTCTTCCTTAATGACCAGAAGCCGCAGCCGACACCCTCGCGTACCAAGAGCGAGCCGGTGGAGCAACCCAAGCCGAGTCGCTCATCCAGTTCCGAGTCTGTGCAGCCCCAGCAACAGCAGCAGAACGGTTTGACGCTGGAGGAGGATGAGGAAGAGATAGCGCGCAAGGAAGCCGAGCGCAAAGCAGCAGAAGAAGCTGCACGTCTCGAAGCAGAGCGCAAAGCAGCAGAAGAAGCTGCACGTCTCGAAGCCGAGCGTAAAGCAGCAGAAGAAGCCGCACGTATCGAAGCAGAGCGTAAAGCAGCCGAAGAGGCCGCACGTATCGAAGCAGAGCGCAAGGCTGCGGAAGAAGCTGCACGTCTCGAAGCAGAGCGCAAGGCTGCGGAAGAAGCTGCACGTATCGAAGCAGAGCGCAAGGCTGCGGAAGAAGCCGCACGTCTCGAGGCAGAGCGTAAGGCCGCCGAAGAGGCCGCTCGTATTGAAAGGGAGCGTCTGGCGGCGGAAGAAGCCGCGGCTGCAGCTGCTGCAGCGGCAGCAGGAACGGCAGTGGTAGCGCCGGCCGTAACGGAACCGGTGGTGCTGGAGACAACCGTAGAGACGATTGGTGGAGGAGTAGCAACCGCCGACAGCGCCCTGAACGCAGCACTTAAGGCACAGAAAGCAGCCGAAGAAGCGGCACGTATCGCCCAAGCCAAAGCGGACTCTATCATGCAGGTACAACGCGAGCAGGAAGAGCAACTGCGTCGTTTGCAAGAGCAGAAAAAAGCGGCTCAGGAAGAGCGTGCACGCGAAGATGCTATCTTGATGGAACGCGCAAGAGCGGAAGCCGAGGCACGCGCGAAAGCCAAAGCCGAAGCCGAGAGAAGAGCTCAACTGGAAGAAGAGCGTCGTTTTGCAGCCTCCGAAGCACAAATGAACGCCCAGCAAGAGACCAAGAAGGAGAACATCTTCGACCGTTACTACAAGCATAACGGACAAGAACAACTCTCCATCCTCAGCGTCGGTTACTCCACCTATTTTGCTTTGGATAAGGGCCTCTACAACAGCCCGACGGAGACTTTCTTCAAACGGCATACCCTCAATTTCGAGATCCTCGAATGGCGTGTTAAATGCTTCGGCATGCAGATGTTTAACTTCGAGATGGGTCTCAACTCCCAAGAGGACTTCGGCAGTACGCTGGAGCGCGGAGGTTCAACCGAAACGTCCATCACCAATGCAGAATTCAAGACCATGTGGTTTGCATACAAACCGGCGATGAAATTCTACATCCCCTGCGCCAAATGGCTGGCGGTAGAATTGTACGGCGGTATCGAAGTGGAGCTGAGCAAATTCTGGGCTACCATGAGCCGAAGTTATTATCCAGACTCCTCCATACCAGAGCAGAACTTCTTCTTTGGTGCTTACGGTGGTCTGGGATTCATGTTCACCCCGACGCCATACGTACCGCTGGAGTTAAAGGCGGAGTACCGTCACCCCGTGAAGGGCAACACCATGATCGTGCCGCAAGGAATGTACATCTCCTTGCAAGTGCATCTGGCCGCCAAGACCCGAAAAAGATAATTCTATAACAAACCCTTTTAATACATGACACAATTATGAGAAAACATTTGATTCTCGGCGTTGCAATCGCCGCTGTTGCTCTGATGTTCACCGCTTGTGGTGGTAGTACCCGCATGACGAAAGCTACCTCTACCCGCGTAGATTTGGCTAAGAGCATTCGTTGTATCCCTACTCTGGCTACACTCGATGTACGCGCTACCCGCGTTACTGCTACTGCGTATGCCAATGAGCTCGAGTCCCTCAATGCAGAGGAGCAGAAACAAGCTGTGGTAGCCAAAGCACTTGCTACCGTCAACGGAGACGTGATGCTCGCTCCGCAGTTCTCTACCGCCAAAGGTCCGGACGGCAAGATGACTTCCATCACCGTTACCGGTTACTCGGCTTCCATTAAGTCCTTCCGTCCGATGACAGAGGCTGACTTTGAGTTCAATCCCGATGCAGAGCTCTTACAGGCTCGCACCCCGGATCGCGTTGCGCTCAACACCCTGACCGTTGCTGAGATGGAGTATTCCGCTAAGAAATCGGTTGCTCTCACACCGGTAGAGTTGGTTGGTAAGAACGAAGAGTCTGCCCTCAAACTGGCAAAAGAGAAAATGCTCCGTCAGGAGAAGATGGACGTGCTCTTTGGCGAGCAATACACCGTTACCATCAACAACGGTGCAGTAAGCGCATTCACCCTCACCGCTTTCCCGGGTAAGTACGCTACCTATCGTAAGACCAACAAACGCGAGATGCTGGCTGTTAAGCCTTCTGCTAAACCTGCTGTGTTCTACCAGACGATCGCTGCTGACATCCAGCCTGTTGCACCGCGTGCACAACTCAAATTCGGTACCGGTAACACCCAGGCTACAGAGTCGGAACTCAAAGAGACCGCACGCGCAGCTGCGCTCAAGAAGTTCAATGCAGACTTCCTGCTCAACGAGACTTTCTATTTTGACTATCAGGACAAAGTCATCACCCACGTTACCATCTGCGGTACGCCGGCGGTATACGCTAACTTCCGTCCGTTGCAGAAAGATGAGCTCGTAGATGCTAAACTCGTTCCGTTCTCCGGAGAAGCAGCTTCGGCAGTAGGTGAAGCACCGGCTGGTCTGTTCGATAGCCTCAAGAATCTGTTCAAGAAAAAATAATTCCCAATAAAATAGGGGACAAAAAAAATAGCGCTCAGCTGAAATGAACCCCGAAAGTTAGACAAAAAACTTTTGGGGTTTATTTTATGAAACA
>CAMHSB010000016.1 GCA_946187695.1 uncultured Bacteroidales bacterium | reverse complement strand
AAGAGCACATGATCGTTCGTGAGGGCGTCGGTGTGTTCGATGTGAGCCACATGGGCGAGTTCTGGGTTAAAGGCGAGAAGGCCTTGGACTTCTTACAGTACATCACCACCAATGACCTCTCGGTCATCCCTGCCGGCAAAGCACAGTACACCTGCATGCCCAACGGCAAAGGCGGTATCGTCGATGATTTGATTATCTACAAGTACTCGACCACCAAGTACCTCATGGTCGTTAATGCCGGTAACATCGACAAAGACTGGATGTGGGTAAACAAAATCAAAGACGAGAAATTCCACGATGCCGATCTGAAACTCGAGAACGCGAGTGCGCGTTACGGACAATTGGCGGTACAGGGTCCGAAAGCGACCGAGTTGCTGCAGCTGCTGACCGATGCGGATCTGAAGTCCATCGATTACTACGCTTTCCGCGAGTGGAGTTTTGCCGGTGTACCGGGTGTGATCCTGTCGAACACAGGCTACACGGGTGCCGGTGGATTCGAGCTCTATTTCCCTGCCGACAAAGGCAAACAGATCTGGGATGCGTTGTTCGAGGTAGGTAAGCCTTTCGGCTTGGCGCCGATCGGTCTGGGTGCACGTGACAGCCTCCGTCTGGAGAAATGGTACTGCCTGTACGGCCACGATATTGATGACACCACCTCGCCTTTAGAGGCCGGTTTGGGTTGGATCACGAAGCTCGATGCCAAAGATTTCATCGATCGCGATTTCCTCAAACAGCAGAAAGCCGAGGGCGTGAAACGCAAACTGGTACATTTCGAATGTCTGGAGCGCGCGATCCCGCGTAACGGCTACGAAATATGCGATGAAACCGGCAATATTATCGGTAACGTCACTTCCGGAATCATGCTGCCGAACACCAAAGTAGGAATCGGTATGGGATACGTAAAAACCGAGTTCGCCAAGAAAGAGAACATTATCTATATCAAGATCCGCGAGAAACTGCAACCGGCGAAAATTGTGTAAAGTGTAAGGTGTAATGGGTAAAAACGTAGCATTGGTTCTGGGTTCCGGTGGTGCGCGCGGTTTGGCACATATCGGCTCAATAGAGGCACTGGAGGAGCGCGGTTATACGATCACGAGTATAGCCGGTTGCTCGATGGGTTCGATCATCGCCGGCATGTATGCGGCCGGTCAGATGAAAGAGGCCAAGGAGTGGTTCCTTAGCGTAGATAAGCAGCTCATCCTGCGGATGATGGATATCAACCTGCTGAGCGGTAACTCGCTTGTGAAGGGACAACGGATCATTCAGGAGTTGCAGAAAGTGGTGCCGGACAGGCCGATAGAGGAGCTCAATATCCCCTGCACGATCGTAGCTTCGGACATGCAGAGCACGGAAGAAGTAGTCTTTCGCACAGGCAGTCTGTTTGAGGCAGTACGGGCATCCATCAGTATCCCGCTTTTCTTCGAACCCGTCCAAATGGGCAAACGTCTGTTGATTGACGGTGGTATCCTCAATCCGCTGCCGTTGCATGTGGTAGAGCGTACAGAGGGCGATATCCTGGTGGCAGCCGATATCAGCGGTAAGGACTCCATGCCGGAAGAGGGCACACCGAATGCACCATTCAAGATTCTGGAAGGGGCGATGGCCAAGGTGCAGCAGTTGAAACGCGTCAATTTCTTCAGTATCCTCGACCGTATGTCGGACATGCAGATCCAGCGTAATACCATCCTTGCCTGCCAGCTCACCCCACCCGATGTACACTCGGTCATGCGCCAGTATGCGTACAATACCTTTGACTTCGACAAAGCGGAGCAGATCATCGCAGACGGCAAACGACTGATGAACGAGGCCTTGGACCGTTATGAACAAGGGCAAAAATAGTAAATTTGCAAAAAAAAATATTCCGAATACCCGAAATCGACCCTAAAAACGCAAAAAAATGCAGGAAAGTTATTGCAATTTCAAAAAAAAGCAGTACCTTTGCATGAGATTTTGATAATTTTGGGTACAAAAACGAAAAACAGATCATTTTAGATGGCAACAAAACATTATTTATCGTATCTCCAGGAGACGATGCGCAGTCATTGGGACCGTCTGGCCATGACTGATCTGGACGGAGATCACCGTTATACATACGCTGATTTGGCAGCTGAGATTGAGAAGCTGCATGTGACCTGGCGTGAATGCGGTATCAAAGAGGGCGACAAGATCGCGCTCTGCGGCCGAAATTGTGCTAACTGGGGATTGTTGTTCCTGGCAGCGGAGACCTACAAAGCCGTTGTTGTGTCGATTCTTCCGGACTTTACGGCAGAGGGTATCTACTCGCTGGTAGATCACTCGGAGGCGGTTCTGCTCTATGTAGGCCCGAACGTAAAGAAGAAGATTGACGCTACGCAGATGAAGGGTCTGAAGGCCACTATCTTCATGGACGAGATGTCGATCGTAGAGGCTGATGAAGCGTTCGTCAAGAAATACGAGGGCGCAGAGAAAGCATTCCAGAAAGCCTTCCCGAACGGTGTAAGCATTGAGGATGTACACTACCCGACCGATAACTACGACGAGTTGGCGGTAATCAACTATACCTCCGGTTCGACCGGTAACCCGAAAGGCGTGATGCTGACGCATCTGAACCTGAGCGGTAACGTAGAGTTCGGTCTGCAGCGTATCCCGCACAAAGTGGGTGACAAAGTGCTGTCGATGCTTCCGATCGCACATATGTTCGGTTTGATGTTCGAGTTCCTGTATCAGGTATGCGACGGCGCAGAGATCTATTTCCTCACGCAAGCTCCCACCCCGACGGTGCTCATGAAAGCCTTTGCACAAGTGAAGCCGTTCATGATTCTGACCGTGCCTCTGGTGATCGAGAAGATCGTGAAGAAAGGTGTGCTGCCGAAGATCAGCAGTCCGCTGGCTAAGATCATGTGGAAGACGCCGTTCCTCAAGAATGTCATCCGCGGTAAGGTCAAAGAGGGGCTGGACAAGACCTTTGGCGGTCAACTCCGTTACCTGATTATCGGTGGCGCTGCGCTGAACGGCGAGGTAGAACAAGTGCTGCACGATATCAAGTTCCAATACTGCGTTGGCTACGGTATGACCGAGTGCGGCCCGCTGATCAGTTACGAGGATTGGTGGAAATATGCATTCCACAGCTGCGGTAAAGAACTCCCGCAATGTCACGTACGTATTGACTCGGAAGATCCGATCGGCAAGGACGGTGAGATCCAAGTGAAGGGTGTCAACGTCATGAAGGGCTACTATAAGAACGAAGAGGCCACCAAGGCCGTATTCACCGAGGACGGATGGATGCGTACGGGTGACTTAGGCGTACTGGACAAAGAGGGTAACATCTATATCCACGGCCGTTCGAAAAATATGATTCTCGGTCCTTCGGGCCAGAACATCTATCCGGAGGAGATCGAGGATAAACTGAACTCGATGCCGTGCGTGGTAGAATCCATCGTTCTCGAGCGTGAGGGTAAGCTCGTAGCGCTTGTCTTCCCCGACACCTCGAATGAGGGCAAGAAGCTCTTGGGCACCAAGAGTCTGACGCAACAGATGGAAGAGAACCGCGTGGCGCTCAATAAAGTGATCCCGACCTACAGTCCGGTCAGCGCTATCGAATTAGTAGCTTCGGAGTTTGAAAAGACGCCGAAACGCTCTATCAAACGCTACCTGTACAAGTAAGTCTTGGCGACTCGCTCGCACAAGACCCGCTTGCGAGATCAATGCTCACAAGTAATTGTACGGTGTAGCAACCCGCATTATGGGGTGGTGCCCATAATGTTTGTAAATAATAAGTGAGTAAGTATGGTGACTCCTTCGGGAGTCGAAGCTTGCGGGTGATTGTGAAACCACCCGCTTGTCTTTTTTTATACAAAAAATTTGGATATATGAAATTTTTGTTGTAATTTTGCCGCCGAAAAGGTATTATACTTATGACAAAGCATTATTTGAATTATCTGACGGAAATCATACAGCATCAATGGAACGATGCGGCGTTGACCGATTACAACGAAGATCACGAGTACACCTTCGGCGGTTTGGCGGTAGAGATGCTTCGCTTGCATCTGCTGTTCGAGCAGATGGGTATCAAGCGTGGCGATAAGATCGCACTCTGCGGGCGAAACTGCGCCAACTGGGCAGTGGCTTATCTGGCGATTGCCGCCTATGAAGGGGTGTGCGTGAGTATCTTGCAGGACTTCACGGCCGAGGATATCACCCATCTCTTGGAGCACTCGGACAGCGAGTTTCTCTTTGTCGGACCGTACGTATGGAAAGACCTGCAGCACCAGCAGATGCCTCCGAAGATGAAGGCAGTACTGTCGCTGGTGGAATGGCAGCCGCTGTACGAAGCCAAAGGACAGCACGTGCCGACCAAAGAAGAGATAGACCAACTGTTCAAAGCCAAATACAAGCATGAGATTAAAGCGGAGGATATCTATTTCTCTGCCGATCCGGAGGCGGTGTCGCTGATCAACTACACCTCGGGTTCAACGGGTCACCCCAAAGGGGTGATGCTGAACGGCCGGAGTCTGAGCAACAACGTGGAGGTAGGCATGAAGATGCTGCCGGTTGATCCGGGTCAGCGCCTCGTTTCGATGCTGCCGCTGGCGCATATGTTCGGTCAGATTTGCGAACTACTCTACCCACTTAGTTCGGGAACGCATATCTATTTCCTGACCAAGAGTCCGACGCCTTCTATCCTGCTCAAGGCTCTCAACGACGTACAGCCGTACCTGGTGGTGACGGTGCCGTTGGTGATCGAGAAGATCTACAAAACGAAACTGGACCCGACGCTCAGCAAGTGGGCTATTCGTACATTCTGGCACGTGCCGGGTATTGGCGATTTGCTCAAGAGCCGCGTAAAAAGCGGTCTTCGCAATGCGTTTGGCGGTAAACTGCGGTATTTCATCTGCGGCGGTGCGGCGATGAATCCGGTAGTAGAGAAGTGCTTGATGGACATCCATTTCCCCTTGTCGATAGGCTACGGTATGACCGAGTGCGGTCCGCTGATCGGTGGTAACCCGCCGAAGTATTTCAAGGCCCGTACAGGTGGCGTGCCGGTAATGAACATGGAGGTGAAGATCGATCAGCCGAACGAGGCCGGTATTGGTGAGATACTCGTCAAAGGCGAGAACGTCATGCTCGGGTACTACAAGAACGAAGAGGCGACCAAAGCCGCCTTTACCGAAGATGGTTGGCTCCGTACGGGCGATCTGGGACGACTGGATAAGAAGAAAAACATCTATATCAAGGGTCGATGCAAGACGATGTTCCTGGGCGCTTCGGGACAGAACATCTACCCCGAGGAAATCGAGGACAAGCTCAATAACCAGGAAGCGGTGGGCGAATCGCTGATCGTGGAGCGCGAGGGTAAGTTGGTGGCACTCGTCTTCCCCGATGAGACACTGACCAAGCGCATGACGCTGGAAGAGATCCAAGCCCTGATGAAAGCGAACCTGCAGAAGCTCAACAGTCTGATTCCGAGTTACAGCAAGGTAGCGGATATAGAGGTGCAAGAAAAACCGTTCGAGCACACACCCAAACGGTCCATCAAACGATTCCTCTATAAATAAGAAAAGCGCCGTGGGGCGCTTTTCTTATTAATGCTCCTACTGTTTAACAACTATTCTTTAGTTCCGGAAAAGGAGCATGCGACGGTAAATTTGAGGCCAATACTGAAGTCCGCTTTGAGCCAAGTGGTCCACGAAGTACGTCTGTCAAAAAAACCGGATTCTGCAAAGACTGCAAGTTTGTAGTGCATGTTTGGTCTCGACCATCGGTCAAATGTCATACCTATCTCTGCTGCCGGACCAGCACGCAAAGGAACTACTTTGTTTTCTCCCAACTGCATTACTGCATAGCTTGCTTTACCGCCGAGCTGCCAATACCAATTAGGCAGTTCCATTCCTATCATTACAGGGATTTGCAAATAGCCTAAGTGATAAGGCTTGCTCCATTTTGCTTCCGGAGTGTATAGACCGGATTCCTTGTAGTTCATACTGGAGAACTCCAGACCTGTTGTAAATAGCAGTTTGCCATAAGCCAGTTGATAACCAATTCCAAGTGCGCCACAGCCGGATATATTAAAAGCACTGCTACCTACCTTTCCTATGTTTTCTAGTCGTGTGCATGCGCCTATCTGCCCCCAGCCGGCTAGGCGGTGAGAGATGCTATTTTGCGCCTGCAAAGCAACGGAAAGCAAAAGAGAGAAACCCAAAATGATTTTTTTCATATATTTTACATATTTAATAGCGTTAGGATAGCTTTTACAGCAGGTGGTAGGTTACTGTGAGACCTGCCATCACGATGGATACCATCGACATGAGCTTGATGAGGATATTGAGCGACGGTCCCGACGTGTCCTTGAACGGATCACCTACGGTGTCACCAACCACGGTAGCTTTGTGGCAATCGGAGCCCTTGCCGCCGAAATGACCTTCCTCCACGTATTTCTTTGCGTTATCCCATGCACCACCGGCATTGGCCATGAAGACTGCGAGTACGAAGCCTGTTGCCAAACCACCGATCAGCAGCCCCAGCACACCGGCTACGCCGAGTACGAGACCCGTGATGATCGGAACGATGATGGCGAGGATGGACGGCAACAGCATCTCGTGTTGCGCACCCTTGGTGGAGATAGCTACGCAGCGGGTATAGTCAGGATCAGCCTTGCCTTCGAGGATACCCTTGATCGTCTGGAACTGACGACGTACCTCTTCTACCATCTTCTGTGCGGCACGGCCGACAGCGTTCATGGTCAGACCGCAGAACAGGAAGGCCATCATCGAACCGATGAAGATACCTACGAGCACTACCGGGTTCATAAGGTTGACGTTGTATGCCTCCATGAAGTCCACGAGGGTCGCTTTCGCTGCCTCTACTCCGTTCGGCAATGCTTCGCCGGTACGGATGAGGGCGATCTTGATCTCCTCAACATAGGATGCGAGCAGAGCCAGTGCGGTGAGGGCAGCAGAACCAATCGCAAAACCTTTACCGGTAGCAGCCGTCGTGTTACCAAGTGCATCGAGGGCATCGGTGCGTTGACGTACCTCAGCGGGCAGACCGGACATCTCGGCGTTACCACCGGCGTTGTCAGCGATCGGACCGTAAGCGTCCGTTGCCAGGGTGATACCGAGCGTTGAGAGCATGCCGACAGCGGCGATACCGATACCGTACAGACCCATCGAGAGGTTAGCTGCACTGAACTCAATATGGAAACCGTTGGCGCAGAGATAAGCGAGGATGATAGCTACACCTACGGTGATAACCGGGATAGCCGTCGAGAGCATACCGAGACCCAGACCACTGATGATAACGGTAGCCGGACCTGTTTGCGAGCTCTCGGATACTTTTTGGGTCGGTTTATAGGACTGCGAGGTGTAGTACTCGGTCGATTGACCAATGATCACACCGGCCAGCAGACCCACAACAACGGAGAGGGATACCTGCCACCATTGGCTGGTCTCCGTTCCGAAGAGCCAAGCAAAGATACCGAAGGTCACTGCCGCGATGAGCACAGCAGCCGTGTTGGTACCGATAGCCAGTGCGCGGAGCAGTTCTTTCATACCTGCCCCCTCTTTGGTCTTCACGAGATAGATACCGATGATCGAGAGCAGTACACCGCAAGCAGCGATGAGCGACGGAGCAAGGACGGCTTTAAGCTGCATCTGCTCGCAGAAAGCGAAGGCCGAAGCACCTAATGCCATCGTAGCAAGGATAGAGCCAGCGTAGGACTCGTAGAGGTCCGCACCCATACCGGCTACGTCACCTACGTTATCACCTACGTTATCGGCAATCGTAGCGGGGTTACGCGGGTCATCCTCCGGGATGTTGTACTCGGTCTTACCGACGAGATCCGCACCTACGTCAGCGGCCTTGGTGTAGATACCGCCACCGACACGGGCAAACAAGGCCTGCGTCGAAGCACCCATACCGAAAGTCAGCATGGTGGTAGTGATCGTGATCAGATCGGCTTCTGCGCCAACGAGGGCCAGCAGCCCCGTGTACTTAAGTACCAGGAACCATCCGGCGATGTCCAGCAATGCCAGACCAACCACCGTCAGACCCATTACGGCACCCGAACGGAAAGCGACCTGCAAGCCGGCATTCAGACTCTGACGCGCTGCATTGGCAGTACGCGCCGATGCGTAGGTAGCCGTCTTCATACCAAAGAAACCTGCCAAACCGGAGAAGAAACCACCGGTCAGGAACGCGAACCATACGATACCGTTCTGCAGATTAAACGCTGCCATAACAGCAAAAACAACAGCCAGGATCACGAAAACGATCGTTACTACCTTGTACTGCTGCTTCAAATACGCCATTGCGCCCTTACGGACATGCGAAGCAATGGTCTTCATGAGCTCTGTGCCTTCCTCCTTGCTCAACATCGAGCGATAGAAATAATAGGCAAAACTGAGCGCTAACACCGACGCCGCTAAAACGACGTACATCAAGACTGTTAAATCTTCCATAGAATTGTGTTTTTAGTTAGTATTAGTTGGTTAACCCATTTTGCGCTGCAAAATTAATATATTTTTTTCATATATGCAAATAATTCTTGCACAATTCAAAAAAAAGCAGTAATTTTGTCGGCGAATTAAAATAAAATGAAGACATTGTTATTCATAGTAGCGGTGGTGATGACGTTTTCGGGACGGGTCGTGGATCAGAAAGGAGAGGCGATTCCGTACGCGACGGTTTATCCGGAAATAGCTCCCGAATGGGGTACTGCGACCAATAACGACGGCTATTTCTCGTTCGAGGCGAATCTGACACCGGACATGCGGGTTATCTTCTCGTGTATCGGATACGAGAAAATGACGGTGAACGTGGAGCGGTTAGCGGTTAGCGGGGACAGCATCCGCACTTTTGTATTGAAAGAGCAGCCGATTGCGCTGCAGGAGACGGTGGTAGCGGCCAAGAAGAGCAAGCAACGCAACAAGCGCAAGCAGATGAGCACCCTACTCCACGCGGTGTATGTAAAATTAGAGGAAGAGTTCCCGGACGAGAACACGAAATATGCGGTGGTGAGTGATGTCAAAATGAGCAGCGCGGACAGCCCGTGGGGCATGGAGCAGATGATTGCGAACATCGTCGTATTGCCGGAACAAGGCAAGGAAGGACGCGACTCGGTACAGTTCCAAGGGCGTTTCTGCAAACGTTTCTTCGATGCCCGCAAGCGTGCCCAAGCCGATTCGATTTTAGCGGGTCAGGCCCTGGAGCGGATGGAACAGAAGAGTGCGCCGAAGGGTGCGCCGGCAAATATGTTGCGTAGGGCCGCCAATGCGGTGGATAGCGGTGTAGTAGTGCATGAGGCGCTGTTCGCGATCGGTAACATGCGGTACGCTTTCGAGCAAGCGATGACGGACACTAAGCACTGGACGGTGAGCAATGAGTCGGAAGGTGAGACGGTGCTGACCCACACGCAGCGCGTGATCCGATACTTAGGCTTTTTCAAGATGACTTTCCAGCGCCATTATATCGTCGATTCGCACACGTACGCGGTACGCCGTTTTTCGGAGCAAGCGGAGGTGAAAGTGACGATCCCGTTCGGTATCAAACTCAATCAGGACCAGCTGCAGATGCTCAATCTGGTGAATATGAGCGAGCAACAGATCGAGAAATTCCGTCTGAAAAGGCTGCGTGGCAACGTGCAACTGAACACGATCTACCAGCGGCAGGACGGACACGTCTATACGCAAGAGAAAAACATGATCTGCAATGCGTTTATCGTAGGCAGCAAGGACGTAGAGATCCCCTTGGTTATCCAAGCGACCCAACACGTAACAGGGATTGAGACACAGGGTGTCAAGCCGTTCAGCAAAAACCAGATGACCCGTCGTCTGAAACGGGAGATCGTGCCGGTTTACTAATCAGATCGTATCGATAAAGAATTTCTGCTTGCGATTGAACATCGCAATGCCGATGAAGAGCAGTACAGCGATGATCGCTGCGCTGTAGCCTAAGTAGGTCCAACTGAACTGCCCTGCCCCGTACGCCCCGTATTTGAAGGTCTCGATGATGGCTGTCATCGGGTTAAAGAGCATGATCTTATGCAGCGTCGGGTTGGTGACATACGAAAGCGGATAAACGATCGGCGTGGCGTACATCCAGAGGGAGACGAAGACGCCGAAGAAATTCGTCAGGTCGCGGTACTTGGTGGTCAACGAGGAGACGATGAGTCCAAGCCCTAAAGCCAGACACTGGATCATGAGGATCAGCACCGGGAAGAGTAGCAGGTACACATTCGGATGCAGATGAACGCCCTTGACCGCATAGAGGATATAAACGAAGACAAACGTACTCAACTGCAGCGAGAAACGGAACAGCTTCGACACCACCACCGACACCGGCGATACCAAACGCGGGAAATAGACCTTGCCGAAGAGGTTGGCATTCGTCTGGAAGGTATTAGAGACGGCCGTCAGGCACTCCGAGAAATATTCCCAAAGACAGATACCGCTCAGGTAGAACACCGGCTGCGGGATATCATCCGTCGGGATACCGGCAATGCGACCGAAGACCACGATATACATGAACATCGTGAAGAGCGGCGAGATGAAATACCAGCCCATACCGAAGATGGTCTGCTTGTACTGCACGGTAATGTCGCGCTTGACGAACAGCCAAATCAGGTATTTCTTCTGCCATAACTCCTTCAAGCCCAGCCCTTTGGAGAAGGTGGTCGGAGAGATCTCTGTGGTCCAATAATCCTGCGTCATACGGTATCCATGAACGATTTTTGGACCTTATTGAAGAGCATAAGGCCGAAGATTAACAATATCAGCGTAAACAGGGCGCTGTAGGCGAGCCAGAGCCAAGAGAACTGACCTTGACCGAGCAGCGCATATTTGATCGCCTCCATGACCGGTGTCACGGGGTTGAGACTCATTGCGAGATGCAGTTTGGGGTTCGTCACCATGCTCAACGGGTAGATGACCGGCGTGATATAGACCCAAAGGGAGATGATCTTGGCGAGCATGATCTGCAAGTCGCGGTACTTGGTCGTCATGGACGAGAAGATCATACCGAAACCAACTGCCATCAAGGCCAGAAGGACGATGAGGAGCGGGAAGAGCACGATCTGCCAATGGATGACGAGTTCCGTGCCGGTTGCTACATAATAGATGTAGAAGGCCGTAAAAATAAGCAACTGGATGGCGAAGGACAGCAGGTTGGTCGTCACCGCCACAAGCGGCATGATGATACGGGGGAAATAGACTTTTCCGAAGATATCCGCATTGCTCACGAAGGAGTTAGACGTAGCGCTCAAACAGCTGGCGAAATAGCCCCAGACGGAGATGCCCAAGAGGTAGAACAGGATGGGAGGAACGCCGTCCGTCGGGATGTTCGCGATGCCGCCGAAGACCGTCACATAAACGATGACGGAGAGCACCGGAGTAATGATGAACCAGAGCGGACCGAGGATCGTCTGCTTGTACGCCGTACGGAAATTACGCGCCACAAACAACAAAAACATGTCGCGATAGCGCCATATTTCTTTCCAATCGACAGCCAAAAGTCGGTCCTTCGGCGTGATGGTCAAACTCCACTGTTGTTCGTCCTGTTTCAAAATCGGGCACAAAATTAGTTAAAATTTTCCAAATACACAAGTATTTTCGATTAAATTTTACAATTTTTTTGATATGTGCAATTTTTTTTGTACCTTTGCGGCCTAAATCGGTGTATTATGGGAAAAAAGAAAAACTTACCGGTCATAGAGAACGTCCAAATAACAGGTGTTGCCGCAGAAGGAAAGGCGATCGTGCGCATTGACGGCATCGTGTGTTTTGTGCCAAATTGCGTGCCGGGCGATATAGTCGATCTGCAGATCACGAAGAAGAAACACTCGTTCATGGAAGCGAAAGTGCTTCGGGTGGTGAAGCCAAGTGCAGTACGGTGTGAGGCGAAATGTCAACATTTCGGTGTGTGCGGCGGTTGCAAATGGCAGATCCTGCCTTATGCGGAGCAGTTGCAATACAAACAGCAGCAGATCGTGGATAACCTGACGCGTATCGGTAAGATCGAGTTGCCGGAGATCTCCCCTATTTTCGGCTCCAAGCATATCTACGAGTACCGCAATAAGTTGGAGTTCACCTGCGCGGACCGGAAGTGGTTTCCGTGGGAGGTGATCGAGGCTGCAGGAGGATTGGACAAAGTAGATAGTTCGTACGGTCTGGGCTTCCATATCCCCAATTGTTTTGACAAGGTGCTGGACATCGAGGAATGTCACTTGATGCCGGAGATCAATAACCGGATCCGCAACGGCGTGCGCGAGTACGCTCGCACGCACGGGCTCACGTTTTATAACGAACATACGCACGAGGGACTGTTGCGGACGATTATCCTACGCAATAACCATAAAGGGGAGTTGATGCTCGTGGTATCGTTTGGTGAGCCGATTTCAAATTTCAAATCTCAAATTTCAAATTTTCTGGAATTCTTGCATCAAGAATTCCCAGAAATCATTGCCCTACTCTACGTGGAGAATCTAAAGTACAACGACACGATCGGAGACTTGGATGTGAAGGTGTATTACGGGCAGGACCATATCATGGAAGAGATGGAGGGCTTGCAGTTTAAGGTGGGTCCGAAATCGTTCTACCAGACCAACACCGAACAGGCCTACGAGTTGTACAAAGTGGCGCGTGAGTTTGCGGAACTGAAGGGCGACGAGTTGGTTTATGATCTCTATACGGGCACCGGCACGATTGCCAATTTCGTCAGTCGCAAAGCGCGTCAGGTGATCGGAATCGAGTATGTGCCCGAGGCGATTGAGGATGCCAAAGTCAACTCAAAGATCAATCAAATCGAAAACACCCTCTTCTTCGCAGGAGACATGAAGGATATTTTGAATGATGATTTTGTGGCGCAATACGGTCGTCCGGATGTCATTATTACGGATCCGCCGCGTGCGGGAATGCATGAAGATGTGGTGAATGTGATCCTCAATGCGGCGCCGAAACGGATCGTGTATGTGAGCTGCAACCCGGCGACGCAGGCACGGGATTTGGCGCTGTTAGATGCCAAGTACAAGGTGACCAAAGTGCAGCCGGTAGATATGTTCCCGCACACGCAGCATGTAGAGAATGTAGTACAGTTATGTTTGCGCTAATCCTGTTTTTCGTCTATTTCGTATCCTTCACGGACAAGCCGGAGAAGACCGCGCCTCAGTTGTCTGAGCGTGCCGTGGAGCAGCGCGCCAAATGGGGCATTGCGACGGACCAGATGGACTATCCGGTCAGTCCGATGTACCTGGACAGTCTGCGTCGTATGGGCGTGAAGATTCATCATGCGAGCCGGTGGTTTAACGGCGCGACGTGCGAGATCAAAGACGAGAAATTGGTAGCCAAAGTACAGGCCTTGTCTTTTGTGACGGACGTGGAACTGACACGCGACGACAGTAAGCCGATGGCGATGCCCAAAAGAAGCGTACCGACGGACCGGATGACGGATGATCAGTTGGCGCTCTTTAATCTGCATCCGCTGCACGAAGCGGGATACGAGGGACAAGGCATCGTGATGGCGATCTGCGACAACGGTTTTCAGAGTGCGGATACCTTGCCGTGTTTTCGGCAGCACTTGGAACTCGGGCATTTTGATTTCACCGACGAGACGATTGATTTCTACGGTTCGCCGGGCGATCACGGCACGATGTGTCTGAGTACGATCACCGCTATCGCGGACGATTATTACGGTGCAGCCACCAAGGCACGCTATTATCTGATGCGCTCGGAGGAAAACATGACGGAGAGTCCCAAAGAGATGGATAACCTGGTGGCGGCACTGGAGAAAGCCGATTCGCTGGGCGTGAATATTTTCTCCGTTTCGTTGGGTTACGCCGAGTTCGATCGTGCCGATTGGACTTTGTCTTATGCGGCGTTGGACGGCAAGACCACGCGGGTAAGCCGTGCGGCGACGATTGCTGCCCGGAAGGGCATGCTGGTCTGTGTGGCAGCGGGAAATTCGGGCGATAAAGAATGGCACAAGATCATGGCACCCGCTGATGCCGACAGCATCCTGACTGTGGGTGCAGTGGACACGCAAGGAATGATCGGTGCGTTCTCCGGTTTCGGTCCGTCAGCAGACGGCAGAATCAAACCGGAGGTGTGTGCGGTAGGCGTGAACGCGGCGATCTACAGTCCGTTCGGTTTCAGTATGTACGGTAACGGCACCAGTTTTGCGGCGCCGCTGATAGCGGGCATGGCCGCTTGTGTTTGGTCGGCGCTGCCGGATGAGAACGCGATGCAGATACGCGAACGTATCTTGCGTTCGTCCGATCGCTATACGCACCCCGACAGCAACCAGTACGGCTACGGCATTCCGGATGCATGGAAGGCATATACGATGTCCACGGAGATTGAGAGTGAAGAGTTAAGAGTGAAGAGTGAAGCGTGTCGTAAGATCCTGAAAGACGGGCAGTTATGGATACTGCGGAACGGACATGTATATAATTTTGCCGGTCAATGTGTCGAGTAAGCACAAAAAAAAGAGCAAGCTTACTACATCGCACCGCTACAACCTCTTACCCTTGCTCCGGTCAAGGCCTGGGGGAGTTCAGAGGGAGCTGGTCGTATAGGACTTGCTCTAAATCGGCTGCAAAGGTACTGCTTTTTTTTGAATTGACCAAATATTTTTGAAAAAAAATTGCTTCAAGACTTCATTATAGGACGTATCAAGGCGGAATTGCCGTTTGAACCGAACGAGGAAAAAGCCGGGGTGCTACAGGCCCTCGGGGCTTTTCTGGTGAGTCGCGATGCACGCAAAGCCTTCATCCTGCGCGGTTACGCCGGTACGGGTAAGACCAGCGTGACAAGTGCGCTGGTGCGTGCCTTGAAGGGGCTCAAGCAGCCCTGTGTACTCCTCGCCCCCACCGGTCGGGCCGCCAAGGTGCTGAGCCGTTATTCGGGGGAGCAAGCCTATACGATCCACAAGAAGATCTACCGCCAAAATCAGTTGGGCAGCGAGGCGTTCTCGTTAAGTGACAATCTGCACAAGAACACCCTTTTTATCGTCGATGAGGCCTCGATGCTGAGTGGTGAGCGGGATAACTTGACCTTTGGTAGCGGATGCCTGCTGGACGATCTGGTGCGCTACGTGTATAACGGACAGGGTTGCAGTCTGTTGCTCTTGGGCGACGATGCGCAATTACCCCCTGTAGGCAGCGAACTCAGCCCGGCTTTGGACGCTTCCTATATGCAACATACATACGGATTGTCCGTATCCCATTTTCAACTCACGCAAGTTGCCCGTCAGGCCTTGGATAGCGGGATATTGAGCGAGGCGACTAGGATTCGATTGGAGATCGGAGACGGGAGATTAAAAAAGGAAGAATGGACCATTCAGCCGAACGGACGCGATATCATCAAAGTGCCGGGGGATGAGGTGATTGAGTACCTGGAAAACAGTTGGCGGGAAGTAGGACCGGAAGAGACCTTGATCGTCACGCGCAGTAATGTGATGACGAACCTGTACAACGGAGGTGTGCGTGCGCGGGTGTTGTATAAAGAGGAGGATGTATCGAACGGCGACCGGCTGTTAGTGACGAAGAACAACTATTTCTGGGCGAAGGAATACGAAGACTTGGAGTTTATCGCCAACGGCGACATGTTCGTGATCGAGCGGCTGTATAACCGCCATGAGCAGTACGGGTTTGAGTTTGCCCGCGCGAGTCTGCGTTCGGTGGATTATAACTGGGAGATTGAGGCGATGATCTGGATAGACACCCTCAAGACGGATAGTCCGGAAGCCAATTATAATTTGCAGAAGACCCTTTTTAGCCGCATCGCGGAAGATTATCCGGAGATACGGAACAAGAAAGAGCTGGTGAAAAAGATCTACGAATCGCCGTATTACAACGCCCTTCAGGTACGCTTTGCCTACTGCGTGACGGGCCATAAAGCGCAGGGCGGACAGTGGCGGCACGTGTATATCGATCCCCCACCCGATGACCTGAGATGGCTTTATACGGCTGTGACCCGAGCAACCGAAAAAATCTATATATTGCGATAATTTTTAGAAAAATTATAAATTATTTGCGTATATGGATTTTTTTTTGTAATTTTGCGGCCAAATATTGAATTTATTAACAAACAAAATCTATAATTTGTATGAAATTTAAACATCTACTTGCACTTATTACTATTTTGGCAGTCGGTATGTTGTCGGGTTGTAAATCGGAGATTGACCTGCAGAACATCGACACGACTGCTGAAGTGGGCTTGGGTCTCGCACTGCCGATCGGTAACGTTCACATGACGATCTTCGACATGGTTGGAAACATTGAAAATCTGTATGTGGACTCTCAGGCCAACCGAGGCGTATTGACGTGGAAACTGGACACGGTCTTTCGCCGTGACTACCACGAGATGAACCTCGCGCAATACCTCTCGAAGGCTTGCGATACGCTGGAGATCTACAACCAGTTGGCGACAGCGATCAGTAAGTATTGCGCCGACGCCGGTATGCCGGACTTTTTCTCCGGTGGTAATTTCACTACTCCGGTGGCCATTCCAGTGGAATTCAATTTCCCGGTCGATATGCCGTTGACGGGTATCAACAAGGATAAAACCATCAAGGAGCGTTTGGATAGAGCGTTGATTGAGGATGCCGACTTCTATTCGGTGATGAGTTCGTACAATTGTCCGTTCAGTTTTGCTTGGATGGACAGCGTAGTGTTGGATCTCGGTCCTCGTTTCGATCGTCCGACCGGCAACCACGTGGTCGTTTATCCTCGTAAAGCTGGTGCTCCCGCTTACAAAGACGGCGATACGATTCCGATGACGGTGGATAAATTTACGCTGGACATGATGAAAAACAAAAACCCGATAGAACCAATTGATTATGAAAATAACGTGTATGACACTTGTTCATTCGGTATCAAATTCAAGTTCACGATCCCGGCAGGTACGCCTATCAGCGTAACTCCGGCTTCCGGAATTATCTACAGCATGGGTGTTCGCTTCCTCAACTTCTCCGCTATATGGGGAATGTTCGAGCCGTCCAAGCACATGCACGCAGAAGATGTAGTCGATATGGGCAAGAGCTGGGGTAAGTTGGACTTCCTGACCAGAGCGCAGGTTCCGTTTGCCGAGCCGGTTGTTAAGGCCGATATCGTCACGCAGATTGCCGGTGCGCTTTTTCTGGAAAACACCTATCTGTTCACACTGGACGCGAACAACGACACGACCTATGCCGAATTCTCCGACACGGGCACTCCCGAAGCCAGAAGATTGTTCTATCACTATTTTGATCCACATGAGTATTTGCCCCTCAGCAGTGAACCTGGCACTTATTCAACGAATATGTCGGTTACTTTCAACAAAGAGATCAAACAGGGACAGATTCATAAGATGTTCCGTAAGACGCCTCAAAAGTTAGGTTTCCGTTTCTTCGTTAAATTCAACAAAATGGAAACGCCGCAGATCCGTATTTCGCCGAACACAAATATTAATGTAGAGACGCATTGTACGCTGCCGTTCATCTTCAACCAGGGCGTATGGATCGATTATCCGGATACGACGGAAGTTAACCTGAGTCAAATGAGCATCGATTCGATTAAGGACCAAGCAAAAGTCATTCAATCCTTCAAGTCCACGAACGTGAAAGCGGTGCTGATGGCGAAGAACACCATCCCGTTGCATCTGAAAGTGACGATGCGTTGCTTTGACGCCAACGGAAATATGATAATGGATCCGCACGACAAGGGCAAACCGTTCCTGATCTTCCCTGCCGATACCATCTATCTGGATACCCCGACCATGGCGTACGACTACGGTAAGTGGTCGCAGACCAAGCCGGGTGAGACCACGATGATTGCCGAGTTGGACAAGGAGCACCTGGATATGTTCCCGCAAATCAAGAAAATCGTTTACAAAGCGATCTTGGACGACCAGACGCTTGACTATGCTTACAAACAGGGTAACTTCAATGTTAAACTGACCGAAGACAACGATGTAACCATCAAAGTCGGATTGACAGCCAATGTGGAAGCGGTACTCAATTTTAACAAGAAATAAGGAGGGCTGAATCATGAAAACGAAAAAATATATTCTCTCAGCCCTTGTGGCAATGTTCGCGATCAGTGCGAGCGCACAGCAAGTGACGACGCTCTATTTCTTGGAGAACGCGCCGATGCGTCATACCATCAACCCGGCCTTCCAACCGGTCAGCAGAGGTTATATCAACTTCACGCCGCTGGGTTGGATGGAGATGAGTATCGGTAATAACTCGTTGACGATGAGCGACGCAATCTACACGATCGATGATCCGGCCAACCCGGGTCAGAAAAAGACCGTAACTATGCTCTACCCCGGAACCGACAGACAGAAGTTCCTCAAGCAACTGCATAGCATGTTGTATTTCAACGGCGACATGAACATCGGCTTACTGAACATGGGTTTCCGTGTGAAGGAGAAAGGCTATGTGACGATCGGTATCAACGAGCGTATCGAGATGGGTGAGACGACTCCGAAAACCTTGTTTAGCACACTGCTCGGTGGCGGTTTCACGGACCTTTCCGGAGGTATCAACACGATCAGCTTGTCAGGTATGGGTCAAGGCCTCACCGCCTACACAGAGGTAAGCGGAGGTTACAGCCACGAGATCAACGAGCATTGGACTTTCGGTGGTAAACTGAAAGTCCTGTTAGGTCAGGCTTATGTAGGTCTGAACGCCAAGACCCTGAACCTCTATGCCAACCAGGAAGCATGGAAATTAAACGGCCAGATGAACCTGGATATCGCGGCGCCGATCAATGTAGATTATCTGGAACAGTTTGCCAACAACAAAACCGGAAAAGAGATCTACGAATCGTTCAATGGCGTAGGCACGGCTTCCAAAGTAGATTATAAGCAATTGATTGACTCGAAGAACTGGCAGAAGATGATTGTTCCTGCCGGCTACGGTGCTGCCTTGGACATCGGTTTCACATGGAAGCCGATCAAACAACTGCAGATCAGTGCCGCATTGACGGATCTCGGCTTTATCTATTGGAACAGAAGTATCCGATTTGAGTGTGCCATGGATAGCGCGAAAGCGAAGTTCGAAGGTGTCGGCAGAGTGGAATATAGCGAGTACCAGGATGCAGAAGGCAATTTCTCCACGCAGATGCTGATGGATACGGTGACGAACAATCTGGTGAATATGTTGACCGGTGTCACCTTCTCCAATACCGGTAAGAAAGGATTCGCGCGTATGACATCTGCCCGTTTGAATGTAGGTCTGGACGCTAATTTCTGGGATAACCGCATCGGTCTGGGTGTCGTATCTGCTACGCGCTTGTATAATGCGCGTTTGTATGAAGAGGTCACCTTCGGTTTTGCTTTCCGTCCGGTGAACTGGTTCAATATCGCGGCTACCTACTCGCTGATGAACAACGGTAAGTACAGCAATATCGGTGCCGGTATCGGTTTCATGCCGTACGACGGTATCAACCTCACGCTGGCTATGGATTATATCCCGACCAGTTATGCCAAGATGCCGGGAACGAACACCTACGCATTGCCTGACAAGACGAAGATGTTCAACCTCGCTTTAGGTTTCTCCATCTGTTGGGGCTCCAACCGCAAAGACTCGGATAAGGACGGCGTATGGGATAAGATCGATGCATGTCCCAATACCCCGCTGGGTGTTCAAGTGGATAAGAAAGGTTGTCCGGTGGATGCCGATAACGACGGTGTGCCTGACTTCCTGGATAAGTGCCCGAACACTTTGCCGGAGGCTGTTCAGTATGTTGACTCCGTGGGTTGCGACAAGGATACGGACGGTGACGGTGTAGAAGACTACCGCGATCTGTGTCCGGATACTCCGGAAGAGGCACGCGGATACGTGGATGAAATGGGTTGTCCGCTGGATAGCGACGGTGACGGTGTATCCGACTATATGGATGAGTGTCCGGGAACACCGGAGGCAGCTTACGGTCAGACGGACGGACACGGCTGTCCGCGTGATGCCGATGGTGACGGTGTACCCGACTATCTGGATGAGTGTCCGAATACACCGGAAGAGGCATATGGTAAGATTGACAACAAGGGTTGTCCGCTGGATAGCGACGGCGACGGCGTGCCCGATTATATGGATAAGTGTCCGGGAACACCGGCAGAAGCCCGTGCTACGGTCAATGAGTTCGGTTGCGCAAAAGACACCGACGGTGATGGTGTAGAAGACTGGAAAGATGAGTGTCCGGGTACTCCGGCAGAAGCTCACGGCTATGTGGATGCCCGTGGTTGCGTACTCGATTCCGACGGCGACGGCATACCTGATTACCAGGATAAGTGCCCGACGGTAGCCGGTCCGAAAGAGAACAAGGGTTGTCCGGAACTCAAACGCGAGGTACGTCAGTTGCTCCAAAAAGCAATGCAAGGTATCGAGTTCGAGTCCGGTAAGGCAACGATCAAATCGAAGTCCTTCCCGCTCTTGAACCAGATCGCTAAGATCTTCATCGACAACACCAACTACATCGTTGAGGTACAAGGTCATACGGATAACACCGGTAAGGCCGAAGTCAACCAAGAGCTTTCGGAGAAACGTGCCAACGCCGTACGTGACTACCTGATTGCGCAAGGTGTGGACTTCCAACGCCTCACGGCTGTAGGTTACGGTCAGGATCAACCGATCGCAGACAATGCAACCAAGGCAGGTCGTGCAAAGAACCGCCGCGTTGAGTTCAAGATCACGTTCGAGGAAGTACACATAGAGACCGTGATGGATCAAGCAGAATAAAATTTAAATTTTATATATTATGGGAAGAGCTTTTGAATATCGCAAAGCAACAAAACTGAAAAGATGGGGACATATGTCCCGCACATTTACCAAATTAGGCAAGGAAATCACGATTGCAGCCCGTGAGGGCGGACCGGATCCCGACTCCAACCCGCGTCTGCGTGCACTGATCCAACAGTGCAAGCGCGAGAACATGCCGAAGGACAATATCGATCGTGCTATCAAGAAAGCTACCGATAAATCCTCGGAGGGTTACAAGGAGATCAACTACGAAGGATACGGCCCGCACGGTATCGCGATCTTCGTGGAGACAGCCACCGATAACCACATGCGTACGGTAGCGAACATCCGTTCCTACTTCACCAAGTTCGGCGGCACGCTCGGTACACAGGGTAGTCTGCAGTTCCTCTTTGATCGTAAGGCTTGCTTCACTGTTACGATGAAGGACGGTATCGATCTGGATGAACTGGAGCTGGAACTCATCGATTTTGGCGTAGAGGAACTCGGCGTGGACGAGGAAGAGAACACCATCGTCATCTATTCCGATTTCAACGAGGCAGTCAACATGCAGAAATACCTCGAGGACAACGGCTTTGAGATCCAATCGATGGAGTTTGTTCGTATCCCGAACGACACCAAGGAACTGACCGACGAGCAACGCGAGTCCGTACAGAAACTCATCGACAAGATCGAAGAGGACGAGGACGTTCAGAACGTATTCACCAACATGGCGGAATAATGATCATTTCTGAATATTTCAAACTAAGTGATCGTCAGGCTGAGCAGTTTGCTCAGCTTGACGCACTTTATCGCGATTGGAACAGCAAGATCAACGTCATCTCGCGCAAGGATATCGACAACCTCTACGAGCATCATGTGCTCCACTCGCTAGCGATTGCCAAACTGCTGCCCTTCCAACCCGGCACGACCATTATGGATGTCGGTACTGGAGGCGGTTTCCCGGGTATCCCGTTGGCAATTTTGTTTCCGGAGTGTCACTTCCTGCTAATCGATTCCATCGGGAAGAAAATCAAGGTAGCAAAAGAGGTAGCAAACGCTCTTGGGTTGACGAATGTCGTTTGCAAACAAGAGCGCGTGGAGGAAGAGAAGCAGAAGTTCGACTTTGTCGTTTCGCGTGCCGTGATGCCCCTACCCGACTTGGTAAAGCTAGTGCAGAAGAATATCTCCAACAAGCACCGCAACGCTGTGCCGAACGGTCTCGTCGTGCTCAAAGGCGGTGACCTGAAAGACGAGATTGCACCCTACATAAAAACTGCAGAGGTTACCCCCTGCAGCGATTGGTTCAAAGGCGAGTGGTTCGAAACCAAACAGGTCATCTACCTGCCCCTCTAATCGATAATCTCTAATCGATAATCGGTAATCCGGTTATCGTATAGATCTTTGCTCCGCGCTGGATATAGATCTGTCCGTCGCGGAGTATTTTATTACTCTCAACTTTAAACTCTACACTATCAACTCCTTCTTCAGAAGGCTTATACCCATCGTCCATCGGCAGTTTATCATGCATCGCATCGTCGAGGTATATCTCGAGCATCGTATAACCGCTCGCATGGCGCACATTGTTGTCCGCCACATTCGGGTCGCAGCCGTTGGCGATCTCCCATACATCCGGCATGCCGTCTAGGTCCGTATCCGTTAAGGGTGCTACCTCTATATAAGCATAGAAACCTTCGGCATCTTCTTCGGAATCAATAATACCTTTCTTCTTGCCTTTGCTGCCTACATACGTGTGCGTACCGGCACGCGTATCGCTGATCAATCGCAATCCCACATGATCTCGCGGGAAACAGCCCACCGTGTCCATCACGGTGGCATACGCTTGTTCAGCAGTCTCATAAGCCTCGACCGCATAGGCATACTTATCGAAATCATAACGTCCGTAGATAGAATCTTCCGTCCATTTCCACCAAGGCGTTTGCGGCCGAATAAGCGTATCTACACGTACATCCTCTTGGGTATAGGACTTCACGTTCACAGCCAACCAGTTATCCGTAGTAGCAGCATCTGCCCCTTCGAACATATTACCGGAGAGATACCATTGGCTCGGTCCCCATGAGGTAGCTCCCGAACGCGCTTTCTCTACCGAAACAAAATATTTCTTGCCCGAGGTATTCGGTCCTACCTTATAGTAGTTATGGATAAAATTACATTCATGGGCTGAGTTCAAACCATTATATTCACCGCTGTCCAATTTCGCCGTATTCTCACCCCCGTAACAACCTGTGGAACCGCCTTCGAAATTATACTGCACATTATTGATATAGTCCAGATAGACTACAAAATCCTGATTTTGCGCCCCGTTAAAACGACACGAACGGGCATTGTTATTCACTAACAGGTTATGATGGTAACTGGCCGGAGAACCGCCCCACTGGCATCCGTAACCACGTACGCCTTTCTTATGCCCGGCATTATACAGACCCTCATGAACGATGCTGTATTGCACCGTGAAGAAATGACTGTCGTTCGTGTTAAAGTTCTCCTCCATCGACCAGCCGAACTCGCAGTGATCAAAGATATAGTTCTCGCAGTTCTCTGCTCCTACCGCGTTCTTCTCCAGTTTATTACCGTTCACATCGTAGCGCCCTATGCGGAAACGGAGATTGCGGACGATGAAATTCTTCGAATTGCCGAATTCCACCTTATTGTGCGTGATAACAATTCCTGCTCCGGGCGCTGTTTGGCCGGCTAACGTAAAATTCTCACGACGATCGAAATACAACCGATCCACCAACCGGATCTCTCCCGTCACGGCAAAACACACCGTCAACGGCTCACTCGGATACTGCTTAATCGCCCATCGCAACGAGCCTACCGTCTCTCCATTGGCATCGTCAGCCAACGTCGTCACATACACCACTTTACCTCCGCGACCACCGGAAGTATATTTACCGAATCCTTCGGCACCCGGGAAAGCCACGATCGTGTCCGGCAACACGGCTGCGGATGCGATTACTGAACAGAGGCAGCCAATTGCTGCCATAATGAATCGTTGGGTACGGGAGCTGTAATGCATAGTTGTATCTTACTTACAGGGTGAATAAATTCAATTTTTCGTGCATGCAGACAAATGCCACCGTCAGGGTTCGAACGTTTGGCGCCGTATTTCAGATCGCCCTTCACCGGACAACCGATAGCCGCCAACTGACAACGTATCTGGTGATGACGTCCGGTCTCTAAGTTCACTTCCAAAAGCGTGTAGTGGTCGCCCTTCACGAGCGTCTTATACGACAAGACAGCCTGTTTCGCCTCTTTGGCATTGGGTTTGACGATATACGATTTGTTCTGCGCTTCGTTACGAATCAACCAGTTTTCGAGCCTCGCTTCGGGTTGTTTGGGACAGCCTTGTACAATCGCCCAATAGGTCTTTTTGATCTGCTCGTGCGACTTAAACATCTCATTGAGACGCGTCAGTGCTTTGGATGTGCGAGCAAAGAGCACTACCCCGCTCGTGGGACGATCCAGACGATGGGTTACACCCAGAAACACCTCACCGGGCTTATTGTATTTGTCCTTGATATAAGCTTTTACAATCTCGCTCAGCGGCGTGTCGCCCGTCTTATCGCCCTGCACGATCTCGTTGCAGGTCTTGTTGACGGCTATAATATGGTTATCTTCGTATAAAACGGTCATGACATTTCCTCATTTAGTCATTTTCTCATTTACCATTTACAGGAACCGGACTCCGAAATAAAGCACGGCATTCCAGTCCCAAGTCATCGTTCTCATGCGTATCTCGGGATTATCGGTAAGCGTACTGGTAGAACCGGTAGCAATCATTCGATCTTTCGCCTTGAAACGGATATTATTCACCACCGTATTAAATGCCAACACAAACCGCGGCGATATATTATACGCCAACGCCACTTTCGCTTGTCCCGTGATATAAACAGGGAACTCGGGTTTGATTTTACGGCTGAGAATAAGGTTATAACCTGCTTCATCCGGCATGAACATCCGGTCATCGCCGGTAATGATCATTCGGTTCAAGACAGCCAACATCGGTGTTGCCGAAACGTGCAACAGGAACTTCCCTTTATTCGGCGTGTAGTTATACCCATAACCGGCTCCGATAGCTATCTGGTAAAGTTCCATCTCATTGACGCCTCCTGTTCGCGAGACCAGCGCATCGCTCAAAAGCGCCATGCGGGAGTAGATAAAATCCGCCACGATAAGAGCAGAACCTGCCGACTTGCGCTGAATGAACGAAGCGTTAAAAGCCGCAGGCATAGAGAACTTACGCCGGTTAAGCGCCACATAGCCGGAAAGGAAGAACGTCGTCGTAGCTATGTCACCGCTTCCAACTTCCAGTTTGCCACCTGTTCCTGAAGACTCAATACCTCCTCCGGAGAACGTGGTCTTACGTCGGAAGAGCTCTATTCCGAAACCATTCTGCAGAATGGAAAACTTAAAGTTCGAATACCCGCGAAACAGGTCCACAGAATAACCGATATTCGTATTCCGATACGAGAAAACGAGTCCCAATTTAGGGGCTATATTGGAGCCGAGACTCATATTGACGTTCTCATAATAAGGAATGTCATTGCAATGCATCGATGTATAAACACTCCCCCAGTCACCGCTAATCGCTATGCGAAAACGATGTTGCGGCAACATAAGATAGTTCGGATCGACATTCTTCATAAAGAAACGATCGGCTCTATCTAACAGTCTGTTGATCCAGTTCTTACGCGGCTCGGCGATGTGAATAGGAGGTATCTGTACGTCCTCTACAGGAAAAAAACAAGCGCTGTCCACGGGATGAAGGTACATAGGAATCGTGTCCTGCGCAACGGCAGAGACACTCATCCATATTCCTATTATCCACAATAGTCGCTTCATTCTTCCTGCAATCATTTAGCGCTCCGCTGTCTCACCGCCTCGTAGATAAACACACCGGCTGCCACGCTCACGTTCAGACTTTCGATTACTCCGGTCATCGGCAACCGAACCTGATCTGTACACAGCTTGAGGTTCTCCTCGTAGATACCCTTCTCTTCCGAACCCATCACGATACAGGTCGGCACCGTCATATCCACTTCCGTGTAGTTGCGGTCCGTGTGCTCGGTAGCAGCTACGAGGCTCAGTCCGCTTTCGCGCAGATAGGTCAATGCGTTCTGCAGGTTCTCCACCTTGCATATCGGCAAACTATGCAACGCACCCGCAGAGGCCTTTACTGCATCGCCGTTGATCGCCGCACTCCCGCGCGTACCTATTATCAGCGCGTGTACACCTGCGCACACGCAGGTACGTGCAATAGCACCGAAGTTACGAACATCTGTTACACCGTCCAGTAGCATCAACAGCGGAGTCTTGCCTTCGTCGTACAGACTCTGCACCAGACTATCCAGCGGCGTAAATTCGATCGGACTCAGGAAAGCGATCACGCCCTGGTGGTTCTTGTCCGTGAACTGGTTCAGTTTCTCCAGCGGTACACGCTGGATCTGCGTACCCGTTCCTTCTAACTTAATCAGCAACTTTCTGCCGATCGCTGAACTCATATCGCGGCGGATCAGCACTTTATCCAGCACCTTACCCGCATCAATCGCTTCCATCACGGCCCTTATTCCGAAGATCATCTCCTTCTCCGGTGGACGCTTTGTATCATATTGTTTTTTTTGTATCATAATTAATAAATTAGCCAATTAATAAACTCCATCGGGTCCGTCGTAAACGCCATCGGCTTTGCCACTTGATGCCCGTACGCATCGAGCTGCACATAGAACGGCTGCGCATTGGCACCATATAACTCTCGCTGGATACGCGAGTTCTCATCCCCTATTCCGTCACGCTTGTCATCCACAAACAGCTCAATGAACACATAGTTCTGCAAGCGCGCCTTCACGCTATCATCATCCAGCACGTACGCTTCCATCTTACGGCAATTCACGCACCCATAGCCGGTGAAATCAATAATAACCGGTTTCCCTTCCTGACGTGCGTAGGCTAGTCCTTCCTCATAATCGTTAAACACCTCGCGACCCTCTATCTCCATAGGAGGAGCAAAGGCAGCGATCGCTTTTACCGGTGCGCCGCGAAGACCCGGTACCAGGTAAAACGCAAAGGCCAGGGATGGGATGATCACGATCGCACGGATGATTTTACGTGGGGTCGATACGCTCCATATATCCCATATAAGATAGATTCCTATGCCCAGGAAACAAACAATCCAAATAGCGATAAACAGCCATCTCGGCAATATACCCCACCCGTATGCCATGTCTGCCACACTCAAGAACTTCAGCGAAAGCGCCAACTCAAGGAACGCCAACACCACTTTGAAACTTGTCATCCAGTCACCGGACTTAGGTGCTTGTTTGAGCCACTGAGGGAACATAGCAAACAGCGAGAAAGGCAAAGCGAGCGCAATCGCAAAGCCCAACATTCCTATAGCCGGAGCCAACAAAGACTTGCCAGCCGCTTCTACCAACAGCGTGCCGATAATAGGTCCCGTGCACGAAAACGATACTATCACTAACGTAAACGCCATCAGCAAGATACTCAGGACCCCACCCGTGCTACGCGCCTTATTATCCAGCGCTGTGGACCAACTATCCGGCAGTGTGATTTCGAACAGCCCGAAGAAAGACAGCGCAAACACCACCAACAGCAGAAAGAAGAAGATATTCACTACCGCGTTCGTGCTTAGGTCATTCAGCGCCGATGCCCCAAAAAGCAGCGTCACCAACAGTCCCAGGCCCACATACAGCACAATAATGCTCAAGCCGTATAACACCGCATCTTTGATTCCGCCGCCTTTTTTCAAGAAAAAGCTCACCGTCATCGGAATAATTGGCCACACGCAAGGCGTAAAGATCGCCAACAATCCACCCAACAATCCCAACACAAAGATCCAAAACAACGACCTATCCCCTGTAGGCGATTTATTGCCGTCCTGTAGCGAAGCGTCCTCTATCCCTTTATACTCCCATACCTCAGGTGCTGTACACATTCTATCATCGCACGCATTGTACCGTATCGGCATTACTTCCTCCTTAGCCAACGTGATCACAAACGAATCCGCGAACTCCTCCTCGAACTCCCTTTCCCCGAATTCAATGATATTCATGTGCCAGCCCGGCTCAATCGCTGCCCGGATCCGCACACTATCTCCTATCGTTTCTCCAGTCCATTTCACCGGCTCCATTATTTGCGCCTGCAACGAAGCGAAAAAACAGCATAGTAAAAAGCCTATAACCTTTAACCTATAACCCATAACCTTTATTCCTCTCTCCTAATCTTAGCCCCTACTGCATTCAAACGATGCTCGATATCCTCGTAACCGCGATCGATCTGGTCGATGTGGTCGATCTTACTCGTGCCTTCGGCACTCATTGCAGCAATCAGCATCGCGATACCGGCACGGATATCGGGGCTCGTCATGTTATTATGCTTCAGTTGTCGCTGATGGTCATGACCTACCACCACCGCGCGGTGCGGGTCGCAGAGGATGATCTGTGCTCCCATGTCGATCAGTTTATCGACAAAGAACAGACGGCTCTCGAACATCTTCTGATGAATAAGTACCGTGCCTTTTGCTTGTGTAGCCACCACGAGCAACACAGACAACAAGTCCGGTGTCAGACCCGGCCATGGAGCATCAGCTACCGTTAGAATCGAACCATCCAGGAAGGACTCAATCTGGTAGTGCTCCTGCGCAGGAACAATGATATCGTCACCATCCACATCGATGCGGATACCCAGCCGACGGAAAGCATCGGGGATGATACCCAAATCGTGGTAACTAACATGCTTGATGCGCAACTCCGAACCCGTGATCGCGGCCATACCGATGAACGAACCCACCTCAATCATATCTGGCAGCAACGTGTGTTGCGCCCCATGGAGTTCCTTCACACCTTCGATCGTCAGCAAGTTACTGCCTACCCCGCTGATCTTCGCGCCCATGTTATTAAGCAACTTACAGAGCTGCTGCAAATAGGGTTCGCAAGCGGCATTGTAAATCGTCGTCGTTCCTTCGGCCAGCACAGATGCCATAATGATATTCGCCGTACCGGTAACAGACGCCTCGTCCAGCAACATATACGTGCCTTTGAGGTGCTTCCCATCGAAACGATACGCCAACAGATTCTGGTCGTACTCAAACGTAGCCCCCAGATTGACCATGCCTTGGAAATGCGTATCCAGGCGCCGACGACCAATCTTATCGCCTCCGGGTTTGGCGTACGTCACTTCGCCCAAACGAGCCAATAACGGACCAATGAGCATCACCGAGCCGCGTAACTTATTGCATTTCTTCAGGAAATCGGCACTGCGCAGATATGCCGTATCCAGCTCACGCGCCGTGAAGGCATAGATGCCCTTAGCGAGTTTCTCCACACGCACACCGATCGACGCAAGCAGGTCAATGAGGTTATTGACATCGAGGATGTTCGGCAGGTTGTTGATCACTACCGTCTCCTTGGTCAGCAGCACGGCACATAGCACTTGCAGCGCCTCGTTCTTGGCACCTTGCGGCGTGATCGAGCCGTGCAGTTTATGTCCTCCTTCTACTACAAAACTTGCCATATCAGATATAATTTACTTCGGGGTTAATACGTATGTTAAACTTCTCGTGCACTGAGTTGGATATTTGTTTGGCCAGATCCATGATGTCCTGAGCACTCGCATGATTGGCGTTCACGATCACCAGCGGTTGCTTGGGCCAAACCTGTGCCCCACCGAGCATCTTGCCTTTCCAGCCACATTGCTCAATCAACCACGCAGCAGGGATCTTTACGCCTTGCGGCGTCTCAAAATGCGGCATGTCGGGATATTGTTTCAGCAGTTCCTTTGCTTGCGCTTCCGGCACAAAGGGATTCATAAAGAAGCTACCCGCCGAACCGATTTCACCTACTTTCGGCAACTTGCCATTACGCGTCTCGATAATCTCTTCGCGGGTCTTGGTGGCATCCCCGGGTTTTACTTTATACACAACCGACGTCACGATATACTTGTCCTTCAGCTCATGTTTGAACGCACTGTCGCGATACCCGAACTTACACTCCGCATTACTAAACACCCGCTCTTCGAGCGTCTCCACATCCAGCGTATGCACGCGCTCAATCACATCTTTCGCTTCCACGCCATAGGCTCCTACGTTCTGCACCGCACTCGCCCCTACTTCACCCGGGATCAGACTCAACTTCTCCAGTCCGCTATACCCCATATCCGTCAGTTGGGAGATCATATCGTCCAGTCGCAGGCCGTTTTGTGCCTCCACCATCTCATCGTCCAGGAACTTCGCACGCGCCATACCGGAATGCAGAATCACTCCGTCAAAGTCCTTAGTAAACAACAAGTTCGAACCCTGCCCGATATGCAGCACCCGTTCGCCCTTATGTTCCTTCAGCACCTGCCGCAACTCATCCAGCGAGTAATACTCGACGAACAACCTCGCCTTCGCATCAATACCAAAGGTATTGGGTATCGGATAATTTAAATTTGAAATCATAAATCAAAAATCATAAATTCAGATGCATGCGGCATCTGATGGCATTCTCCAATCGCCCCGCGGAGACAGGCTCACACTAACTACCTTCGGCCCATCCGGCATCGCCGAACGTTTGAACTGCTGCGTGCAGAACCGCCGCATGAACACATTCAGCCATTTGTCGATGGTCGCAGCATCGTACTGCTCCTCAAAAGCCTGACATGCCATGTACTTGATCTTCTCACGGGTAAAACCGAAACGCATGAAATAGAACAGGAAGAAATCATGCAACTCGTACGGCCCTACCTTATCCTCCGTCTTCTGCGCGATCTCACCGTTCTCGTCGGTCGGCAGCAACTCCGGAGACACCGGTGTCTCCACCACATCCAGCAAGATACTGCGCAACGGCTCACCGTACAGGTTCTCCGCAGCATACCGCACAAGATACTTGACGAGCGTCTTCGGTATGCCGGCATTGATACCGTACATCGACATCTGATCGCCGTTGTAGGTGCACCAGCCCAACGCCAACTCACTCAAGTCACCCGTTCCGACAACCAGTCCGTTCAGCTCATTAGCGAGATCCATGAGAATCATCGTTCTCACACGCGCTTGCGCGTTCTCGTAGGTCGCGTCATGGATATCCATGTTATGCGCAATGTCATTCAGGTGCTGCGTCGTCACCTCGCAAATACTGATCTCGCGGTGGGTAATACCCAACTCTTCCATCAGCTGCAGCGCGTTCTGGTAGGTCCGATCGCTGGTACCGAATCCCGGCATCGTCACGCCAACCACTCTACTCCGGTCGTAGCCCAGCAGATCGGCCGTCTGCACAGCCACGAGCAAAGCTAACGTACTGTCCAAACCACCGGATATACCGATTACCACCGTCTGAGAATGCGTATGCTCCCAACGCCGTGCCAGTGCGCTTGTCTGGATCGAAAACACATCCATGCAGTACGGATCCTCCTTGCCTTTCTTCGGCAAGAACGGCGACGGAGAGAACGTACGGTGTATGGACTCCGTAAAATCTTCTTCCCTTTCAATCGGTGCGACATTGATATGGCGGTAATGCCCGGCTTTATCCTTCGTGAAATTCGTATTGCGTTGCCGGTCCGTACGCAACCGCTCAATATCAATCTCCTGGATGATCATCGTACTCTCCCGCTGGAAACGCTCTCCTGCGGTGAGGATATCGCCGTTTTCTGCGATGTACGTACTGCCGGAGAAAACCACATCGGTGGTCGATTCACCGACACCAGACGAGGTATATACATATCCGCAATGCACCCGTGCGCTCTGCTGCTTAATCATCTGACGACGGAAAATATGCTTACCAATGATGCAGTTCGAACTCGAGAGATTGAAGATGATCTCTGCCCCTTGAATAGCTAGTTGCGTCGAAGGAGGCAGCGGACTCCATAGGTCCTCGCATATCTCGATACCGAACGTATAGTTTCGTGTGCAGAACAGCAGATCCGTACCAAACGGCACCTCTCCGCTCCAGATCTCTATCTTCGGAATACGCGGTGCCACACCTCCGGGCGTGAACTCACGCGCGGCACGGCCACTCGTGAACCACCGTTTCTCGTAGAACTCACCCGTATTCGGCAGGTTCACTTTCGGTACCACACCCATCACTTCACCGTCCGTCATCACGAACGCACAGTTGAACAGGTCGTTATCTACCTGCAGCGGCGCCCCCACCAGCACGATAATTGCCTTCCCGCGCGTGTAGTCGCACAACGCCTCTAACTCCCGCATACTGCTCTGCTGCAAGGCTTGCGTGAAGAACAAGTCCGCACAGGTGTAACCCGTCAGACTCAACTCCGGGAAGCAGATCACCTCCACACCTTCCGCAATCGCCTCATCAATCTGCAGCTTAATCTGCTCCGCGTTATACCGGCAGTCTGCCACCTTCATCTTCGGCACCGCTGCCGCCACTCGTACAAATCCAAAATTCGTATTCATATAAAAAAAACCTTTGCGGCTGCAAAGGTACTATTTTTTTTCGACTTCTGCAAGTTTTCAGCCACAAAAATCCTAAAAATGCAAAAAAGCCGCCCAAATATTTGCCGCTTCAATACTTCTGCCTTACAAGCAGAGGGCCTGGTAATTTTGACAGAATATTCGGAATTCCCAATTTTTTTCTCATTTTTACCAGTTCTCCCTCTGCAAATATACTACAGATTCACGTGTAATGACAATCCTATTTTGCTAATTTAATATGGTAACATGTGAATTAATATATATTTCAATAACGCAGCAGAAGTATAACTTGCATACAATTGGCATGAATCATTTTTTTGCGCATCGGCAAAATCTGATACAGATTTTATCGTTGCAACTAGTTTAGGTCGAGGCTCAACCGAATTCTCTGCAGCATAAAACATCCCGTATGACTCCATCTCTATTCCAACCAATTTTCTAACATGACCGACCAATGAATTAACAAGCTTTGTACTTACCACAACTGCAGGCATTGATGCCACAGGTCCTGTATGGATTTGTAACTCTGTGTCTGGTTTATATCCCTCCGATGTAAAACCATCTACAATATCGTGCAATAATGATTTGTTATTTTTAAGATTGCTTACGATATTTAAAAAAGATGGATCTGTATTAAAGTGTTTAAAATCCGGAATTAGCTGAATCTTCGCATCTTGTTTTTTTGCCCCATCCTTAATCTTTCCGCTTGCTCCATTAAACACTTCTTGCGCTACTATAATATCTCCTAGATTAACATTTTCATGCTTTGTTGCCGCCATTATCCCTGTCATGAATACATATTTGGGACGGAAATGATAAATAACTTTTGTTGTTAATGAAGATATTGCCTCTCCTCCCATTTGATTCGAAAAGCAAGTCACGATTTTAATATTGTTATGCTTACTTGTTTGCAAAGTTGTACTATAATATGATGTACATAAATCATGCTTTACCGCTAGTAATCGCCACTTATCTTGCTCCGTTATAACTTGTTTCAGCATGTCATTTTCAGGTACTTGCAAAGCTGTTATAATAGCGACATCATAGTCATAGCACATTGTATTTTGCAGTCCTAATTTTGCATTCCGCATGTGTCCCATCAGATTACCCAAAGCCTCTTGCCACTGATTGGAATTTTCCTTTGACTCTATTAAGAACCACATGTTCTTTTTAAATTCATCTCGCTGTGCGTCTGTAGGTATTTCCTTGGTAAAACCAACGATATATAATGGTCGAAATATGTCTTCATCGTTTCGGATGCATTTAAATAGACTCATTCCATGTTCCGCAGAAGGAGTATCTCCCTTTTGCAATGGCAAGAACAAATCCAAAATTACCAAGTCATACATTTTATCCCCCAAAAACCTGATTGCTGAATTATAGGATTCAGCAACATCAATATCATTGGCATCTATAAAGTCAAAACGTTCAAAAAATTCCCTCAATGCTTTAACTTTACCATCTGTATCATCAATTATTAATACCGAAAACATTTTCTAGTACGTTTTTAAGTTTATCTTTCCAATCATCATTATATGTATCGTATTTGATACATCCCAGATAAGAATTGCCGCATAGTTTGCGTAAACGCTTGTCTATTGTTTCTAATGATTCGTTATTAAATGTTTCATATTGAGTAATAACCAAGCATCTGAATTTTATATCTTCATCAAGCAATTCGCGGACAATTATTTCGCCTCCATTTTTTAACGTTTCCCCCCTACAACTGTCTTGGCCTTCAAATGCTGGGATTGACATATCTAATATTATGATGTCATATTTGCCATTCATCGCATATTCAACACCATCATGATATGACTGAACAACATTTGTTGAGATTGAACTGAATTTCTCTGATATATAACTCTCAATGGATTTTGCCTTTTCGGCATCATCTTCTACGATTAATATTCTCATTATACCAAATTCTTAATATATAATTTAACATCTGCTACAAACCAATTATCTTTGATATAGTTTCGATATGAATTATGTTGATCACGTAACGAATATGAAACAATATTGGTTATCTTATGTATTCCGGAATCTCCTTCGCAGATTACCTTTTTGGCCTCTTGAACACCTTTATCATTCTTGGATTTTTGTTTTATCTTTTCGTTAAGAACTGTGATATCTTCTTCTAATAATTTATTACTTACTTGAATATGAAGAATCTCCTGTTCCTCTTTTACAACAATTTTGCATTCAAGCTCTTCATGAGAGCGTATTTGGTAATTAAATACGTTATTTAATAATTCATGAGTAATATCATAAAGATAATTAAATGACTTGCCTCTAAATATCGTCTCACTATTGATGTCAATATCGCAACGCGTCAATTTCATATTCATATTACTCATGATAGAAGTACATGTATCTAGTACATTTTGAAATTTGTAATCAAAATCTTTCAAGTCCCTTCGTTGCAACCATTTCTCTACAACCGCGAAATCACCTTGCAGACTCGTAGAGCACATAGCTATCGTCTCTAACAATGATTTTGATGCTGTTGACTCTCGCGTATATTTATGCACTTGCGATGCTAAATTTGTCAATGCTTGATTAAGCATCTGATGTTTTTGCTCTAGAGTTATTTTAATCTTTTCCAAGTTATCTTCTGTCTGTTTCCACAATAATTGAAACATTCCGTCTATGCAGGAAGTAAAATCAACGTCCTCGCATTCTTTACAATTATAATCTAATATATTTTGGATTTCTGTATTTAGAGAAAAATCTAAAGCCTCGGCTTTCTCAATATTATGCTCGTCAAACGATATTTGTAATACTTCGTTCTTTATAGACAAAATTATTTCATCTACGATTCGCGTGAACTGGTCAAATGCAGATATCATTTGTGCCCTCTCTTTTCCGGACAACTGCAACTTTTCGTCTATCCATTCTATATTGACTGCATATTGGTTGTCATCGATGAGATTGGTTATTAAACTATATTCCTCAAAATGTTTCCTTAATTGATTGACTAAAGTACCATGACGTATACGTGTGCTTAAGAAGAACTCCAAACCGTATTTGGAATCCAATAAAAATTTTTGCCTTATCGATTTGTATAACTGTTCAAACAACGACACTTTGTAATTAATCGGCGATGTATCTGCAGGAAGATTTTTTAGTATTTGTTGTTTGTCATTTTCCAATCCTTTTCTTATTTGTTTATAAAAATCCAACATACTGTCAGGAACCTGAACTTTTGAATCCATGGATTGATATAGAGCAAAAATAATACGTTCTTCTTCTAATCCTGTCTTCTTCAATCCTTCTTCATCTACATAGATTTTACTTTCGTCTATAGTAGATATTAACTTTTTAATTTCTTGCCCTTTTACCAAATCCGCCACTTCCTTTGCAAGTTCCTTATCTTTTGTTACAGAAAAAAGATTATTGCAAATATTTATTCGCTCATTGATAACTTGGTCTTGAGTATCAAATTGACGAACATGCAACTCTAATACGCGAATATCTGCCACATATTTTAAGAAATAATTTAATTTCGGAGTATTAATATTGATTATTTCTGATGCACAATTTACTTGTAGCTGCTTCAAATAATGCTTATATGCTATAAAACGAGTCCCTGCATTGGCATCTATCATCGTATAAAAGATAGACATCTCTAATGGAATTTGCATATCTCCAGAAACATTGTCCTGAAATAAAGTCTCTAATTGTGACTTATCATATTTAATCTCTAAATTCTTATATTCCAACTTTTGTTTCACATAGAACAACACCGCTTTCTTCCACTGTTGGGTGTCTATATAGTGTGAAAATATTGTACTAGCGGCACACTCTCTCATGTAGGGTGCGATAGATTCTATAGAAAAATCTTCCGCATCAATATCCATATTTGCAAATATATCGTTTTTGAGGAATATAAATGGTATTTCATGAGCCGGATTATATACTATTTTTTCATTTTTAGACGACTTCATCATCTGCCCATCTAATGAATCATGTAATCTTTGTCGTTTAATATCAAATAGACTCTGAAATGGTACATGTTGATATGTATCTCTGTATATATCGGGAATGAGAGCATGTTCCTGTTCGTCTATTACATTTAACAGGTATCTACAACAATGGAATGAATATAATGATAAACATATTGTCCTCAATTTTTTTTCAGCCACTTTATATTGATCTTCATGTGTCAAATACACATGATAGTTATACCTGATTTGTTGCAAAATGGAATTATTATCTGTAACTTTTGTCTGATACGACGCCTCTGATAAGATATATGATCTTGTAACATAATCCATTATTTCAAAATCCGTGGGGTTTTTCTGTATGTATGTTTCTCCTAATTCAATCACCTTCTCGTAATCAGAATGAGTGAAACATTGCATAATATTAGTACGAGTCATCTCATTTAAACAAGGTGATGGTATCAACTGATGTATGTATGCAAACTTAATCAGATAAGAATCTTTGGTTAACTCAATAAGATGACTTATACATTCATTAAATTCATTGTCCTTTATGTAATCTTCGAGTTTCCATATATTATCTATTAGACTATTGTATAAGTCCACTATGGAAAGTTGAGTATAATATTGTATCCATTTTGTCCCAGAGAATGACCAGTTGTAAGGAATAGTAAGAGAAGCAAAGTATTGATAGAAATCATCATCTTTATGTTTCATTCCTGACAACAGATTATACATTATCCGTATTACATCATCAAATGAAAAATCAATACTAGATGTATTAAAGAAGAAATTGCAAAAAATTGACAATTTCTGATTTTCTTGAATTATATTCTGGGAAGCTTGCGAACTTGCACTGACATTATTTGCCCAACGTTCTAATTTAATACTTTGTTCCATTCCCCAATACGAATGCCCCACAACACAATTAATGGCCTCCAGATTACAACGAGCCTGTTCATACTGACCGTTTAGTACATCTATCTCGTATTTTTTTCTTAATTCAATGTACTGACATATCTCTTGATGGTATAGTTCCGTTATATATACAACGAATCTAACATACGACATCATCGAATCTGATATGATTGGGTAACAGATTTGATTAAAATGTGCATAATCTTTTCTTTTAAGATATGCAAACTTAAATAATCCTTTATGAATTAATGGTATTTGCTTAACAATTTGTTGAAGTTCTTTATATGAAGATGCTGATGAAATCACTTCACAAGCCAAACCAATTCTATCAATTCGAGGATTTGACAATGCGCGAACTATTTGCTTTGTATTAATCATAAAAATCTTTTTTTTTTACATCATTTAAACTTATCCCACCATGCGCTGTCTGCCTTACGTGTCTCTTCCGCACTCTCCGGCCACTCCTCAATAAACCACGTCAAGAAATAATCGTGCCCTTGTGGCTAAGAACCCCGTACAATCAATCTTCCATGCCAACTAGGCTTAGTGCCGAGACAGACGAATTAAAACTCCGTCTGCCGGAAATCGCGCTTCACATCCGCCTCTTGCCCCTCACGGTTCGCATTCACATCTCCCCACGACAGTCCTTCATACCGTCCATCGTAGTCAACTTCCTTCCACTGCCGCACCAGATCCACCACCGTCTTCCCCGGCCAGCGCCCCAGCACATCCGCAAACTCCGCCTCTTTATTCGTCACCACCAACACATCGCTCTCACGACACACAGCCTCCAGATCGTCCGTCACAAAATGCTGCAAGTGCGGAATCTTCGCCATGATAAAATCCTTGTTCGTGCCGGTTAACTCACTCACTTTCACGTTCTTATCGTAAATCCGTATCTCGAATCCCTTGCCCAACAGACTCTCCACCACATCCACTATCGGCGAGCAACGCAGGTCGTCCGTTCCCGACTTAAACGACAGGCCCAGAATACCCACTTTGCGCTGTCCTTGCGCCATGATTAGCTGCACCGCACGACGTTTCTGCAACTCGTTCGACTCGCCGATCGCCTCAATCACAGGCACTTCCACGTAATGGTCATGCGCCAGCGTCTTCAGCGCCTTCATGTCCTTCGGCAGACACGAACCGCCATACGCAAAACCGGGTTTGAAATAATACGGACTGATATTTAGTTGCTTGTCTTTGCAGAAGATCTCCATCACTTTGTGGCTGTCAATGTTGAGTTCTTTGCAGATGTTCCCCACCTCGTTGCCGAACACAATCTTCAGCGCGTGATAGGTGTTGTTGACGTATTTCATCATCTCTGCCACGCGGATGTCTGTGCAGATGAACTCTGCCTCAATGCCCTTGTAGATCTCTCGGAATACAGCCTCTGCTTCCGGCATGTCGGTACCCACCAGCGTCAATGGCGGGTTAAAATAATCCTTGACGGACGTCCCTTCCCGCAAAAACTCCGGATTGCTGACGATGGTAAAATCTTTCCCTCGTACCAGTCCACTCGCCTGAGCAATGATCGCCCCCACTTTCTCATTCGTTCCCGGCAGCACCGTCGATCGTATGGCTATAATGTGCTTTAAATTTCCAATCTCCAATCTACAATCTCCAATAGCTGAAGTTTTATCCTTCAGCGCCTCACCAATCTGCTTCGCCACCGCATAGATATAGTTCAAATTCAAGTGTCCCTCTTTCGAACTCGGTGTCCCCACCACTATGAAAGAAACATCCGTCCTATGAACCGCCTCCCGAACATCCATCGTGGCAGACATCAACCCTTTCTCATGCGCCTCCGCACACAGTTCCGCAATCCCTTCCTCGATAATCGTCGGCTTGCCTTCATTGATCAGCCTTACTTTGTTTTCATTCACATCGACACCGACTACCCGATGTCCCAATTTCGCCAGACACGCAGCTCCCACGCATCCGACATACCCTAATCCAAAAATCGATATATTCATATTCTCTTTAATTTTCCAATTTATTTCTCCCTCTTCTCCACAGCGTCCTCTATCGCAGCCAACTCAGAAGAACCATCCGTCACCGCAAACAACTCCTTGTCTGCCTCGTCTGCTTCCGCAGCAGCCAATGCCTTCCTCCGCGCATTAAACGCCTCGTACACCGCGTCCACATGCGCCTCCATCTGTTTGTTGCTGATGCTCCCGGCACCTTGCAGCACCACTTTCCCTTGGAAGTTCAGCAGCGAATCCACCGTCTCACGCCAATAACGCAGCGTCAGGTCTTTCCGCTCTCTCACACGCAACTCTGCCGAGTCCAGGAACATCGTCGTCAACCGGTTCAGCACGTCTATCTCCTCCTGCCGCAGGTAGTTCTTAGCCGTGTAAATATCGCCCTTCCGCACAATACTCCCCTGCCACGACGTCAACGCCATGTTCGGCTTCGACGCATCCGCACGACCCACGATGATCTCCGCAGCCGTTTGTCCCGTCACAGCGTACAACAGCTTGTTCTGCGTCTCGGCAAAGAACATCTGAGTCGCTTTGTCTGTCTTGTCATAATCGCTACTCAGCGCCAACAGGTCCCGCACTTTCTGATAGAATCGCTTCTCGGATGCACGGATCTCGCGTATCCGTTCCAGCAGCTCATCGAAGTAATCCGGCCTTCCGTTGGGGTTCTTCAACCGCTCATCATCCATCGTGAAACCCTTCACCAGATACTCCGTCAGGTGCTGATTAGCCCATATACGGAACTGCGTACCGCGTTTGCTCCGTACACGAAAACCGATAGCCATGATCATCTCCAACGAGTAGAACGTCACCTCATAATTCTTACCGTCTGCGGCAGTTGTTAAGTAATTCTTAATAACTGAATTTCTATGTAACTCCCCTTCTTTCAGCACGTTAGCTATATGCATGCACACATTTGGCACAGAGGTGTCAAAAAGTTCAGCAAGCTGATTTTGGTTCATCCACACGCTTCCGTCACGCGCATATAGCACCACACTCGCCTTTCCATCGATGGTGTTATAAATGATGATATTACTCTCGTTATTATTCATGTCTATGACTCTATTGATTTGGTATATACGTTTAGACTGCTCAAGATGTTCATGATTTCTAACTTCAATTAGCGTTTTTCCATTAAATATTTTTAAACATATCTTCTATCTCGGATTCTCTTATTCCATAAGTCTCAAAAGCATACACATAGTCTTGCGTTTCCAAATTACAGATCTCAAATAATTTCGAAATATCATTGGGTACGTCCATATCCTTGGTTTTGTCACCTATATACTTAACAACATATAGTTCTAAGATATACAATGCCGCTAATGAATACAATAAAACATTGAGATTCCCCTTTGTATAATTAGCAATCATGTCATGTTTTAACTCTCCGTAAGCGCTCCACCAAAATACACCATTCCCAATTTGAGACCATTCTTTGTAGGGCTCCAATTCAATACTTGTATTCAACACTTTGACTTTTTGATTCACAATTGAATCCCAGTGAAAAGTATCAAACAGCATGGTTTTGTAATTTGCCATTGTTCCAGATGCCACTCCCAATTCCATAGCTATTTGATGGAGAAGATTCTCAAATTCCACATTAACTAGTAAGATTTGCTTTAATATCTCGTTTGAAAATGTGCTATAGTTTCTTTCGTCGATCTTTACATATTCGGACAGGTGTATAAAATCACGTTCTATCATCATGTAACGAGACCAAAAAATATTAATAAAATCCGTTCTATTCATCTCGTTTATAATTTACTATAGCCTTAATTATATTGTACAAATTCTATGCAGTTTTCTTGTAGAATTCCGCAATGGCCTTCTCAAACTTATCCGCAAACAAATAATAATGCTTTGAGTCACGAATAATACGCTCCATTTCTTTGAGGTCGCGCTTGTCTAACACGGATAGATTTATCGGAGTCACAACAGCACCCATATTGACTTGAATCATTTCAAATATGTTGTCAACATTCATCAACTCCCTCATTTGGACACTTTCCGCCAACGCTTCAAAACAATGATAACATGCCTCATCATGTCTTTTCTTTATTTCACAATGCAAAGCCAACGTTATTGCATGTAGATGCATTGAATGGTGCATATCGTATTCCGAGTCACCACCTATTCTGCTAATCTCTTTTTGAAGTTGATTCTGGAGCTTATCAACCTCTGCTTGCTTTTGCCTAAAATCTCTTATAGTGGACTTAACCTCTACGATATTAAAGATCTGCCATCCCACCGCTATTGTAACAATAATGGATAACAACGTTACACATGCGCCAATAAAAGTTTCTGACGTAATAACCGAATGAGGTATAACTTCAAATATCCATAGCATCAATACCAGTAGGCATAGCAATATGGCTACAATTGACAACATCAGAGCCCATGTTGATATATTATTTCTGTTTAACTTGTGCTCGTTCATTTTGCTTTTATATGTTTATTCTTCCTATACATCTATTACACAATTTTGCACGCAAAATTACAAAAAAAAAATGACATATACAAATGTATATGCCAAATTTTACAAAATATTTAACTTTTGTAATCAATATCGCGCTATTTTACCCATCTTCACTTCTATAATACGCTTTTTTATCCTTGCCAATTCGCACATGTAGGGATTCACTTGCATGTAGTCGCCTCCATTTTCATTAGCGTTCATAATCAAGCATGTCGTACAATATTTCCGATCTTGGCAAACACTACATTCTCCGAAATCACGATACTTCAATCCCCTCAAATGCTTTGTCAATGGTGAATCTTCCCAAATCTGCCTTAATGTCATCGTATTGAGATTTCCTAATATCATCCGTTGCCACCCCTCGCATGGATACACATCTCCCGTATTCGAAATGCATAACGATGATTTACATACCGTACATATTGGTTCGTCATCGCCTACTTTCTTCTGATTAATGACCTGTATTGCCTCATCATATACATTCGCATTCGTATAGTCAGCATCCAGAATATCTTCAATATCAGCCTTCGTTATTCTGCAACCAAGATTTATTCCGGATGAGTCATAACTCCCGAACAATGTATAATCCGAATTCGCCTCTATATTCAGCGATTTCGCAAATTCCAACACCTCTCGATAACTATGAAGATTCTGCTTCATAATCGGACAATTAATCTGCATCGGAACGTTCCGTTTATGTAATTCTCGGATGGCACTTATTGTCTTTTGGAAACTCCCTTTATGTTGTGTAACCGAATCATGTACATCCGCATCCATAGCATATACAGATGTTTGAACGCAAATCAATGGATTTGAAGCAATTACATCCAACAACTCATCAGATAAACAGGTCAGATTAGATAGAATGTTTACGGATAAATTTGCCTCGCAACATTTGATCAAAAATGATTTCAAATGTGGATTCAGCATCGGTTCACCACCACTCAATGTGATATTGATAATTTTCATATCAACGCACTGAGCAAGCACCTTATCGAACATATCTTCATCCATCATGCCGCGTTTGCATTCAACAGGAATATAGCAATGCACGCAGTTCTCATTGCATCGACTGGAGATATCCACATGAACACGGGTTAGGCTATACTCTCCCGCAAACACCTCGTTATACTCAACCGTGGCATTGGACTCTGCTTCAATAATGCAAGGCTCGTAATTGTCATACGAAAAGTAATTGGATGACTTTCCTGCATTCATATCCTCTACACACTCAACAAATCCCTTTCTTGCTAACTCTGCATAAAAAACAGTAGCATCCTCGAGTAGCACCTCATAGCTGACACCCGTAAAGATTGTTGTCAGTTTTCTTGCAATCTCATCTACACTTCTATACTCATCCTTCAACTGAGAATAGAATATGCTTCCTCCATGAGAAATCAATAAATCTCCCACTTTCAAGCAACTCTTCGCAGCAGTATCGTAGCCAAAATTGCGATTATCTGTCAGATATCCCTTCGTTGGATAGGCTCGATAAATAATATATGGTCGTCTTCGTACAAACATAATAGATTCAAAACAAATGCGGTAGCACCTGTTGCTACCGCATTCCACGCGATAACATCAATGCGTTCCGGATGGTTTACTGCTGCATGAAGGCCTGCCACACGGACCTTTTCTGCAATCAGCCATCTGCATTGTGCTCTGCGCAACAATCGTAGGTTTATTGTATTCCATAACCGATAATTTTATAGTCGCTCTATTCCTCCCCACCACGCTGAGCAACCGTTGAGTACGCAGTGGACTTGTATTATTCATTCACTTCTTAACTCCTTCCACCAACTCCATCATATACCCATTTATATCAATAAACTCATCATCTATGTGTTTCCGCAGCGCATCTTGCTTCTTTGCACACTCTGCCGGATTGGTTGGAAGCGATGTTATCCATTCCTCAAACGGCATCGTCCGCTGATTCTGCAAACTCGCCACCTTGCTCGCCGCCGCATTCGCCGGCATTCCATACCGTATCCCCAGATAGTACGACGGTACGCCTAACAACGCCGCCTCGCGCGCCATCGAATCACCCGACGACACCAACCCCGCCGCATAGTATATCAGACTGTGTATATCCTCTATCGGCTCCTGCAGCAGAATCCAATCAACTGGATATTCACCTCGCCGCTTCTTCTCTTCCAGCGAAAAGAGCACCCGCATGTCCGTGGGTATCAAATCCTTTATTCCCAGTATCGCCCCGCTTGCTTGTCCGGCATAGTTGATCGTCCCGACACTCACCTCGCGTAAGAACATGTATTCCTTCGGTTTAACCCCATATTTCTCCAATACCTCCACCTTCGGAACGAAAGTCCGAGGATTGAGATACGCCCATTCTTTCGTGCACCGCAACACATGCGACGGTACCTCTATCGTCTCGTCCTCATACACGCAGAAGTTACACTCCGTGTTCCATTTTTCCTTCCATTTCCTGTCAAATGTCTGCGGATCATCTCCGAACGAGTAGTTCGGTATCTTTTTCATTTTGCACACCCATGCCAGCAGCATCCCGTTCGAGAAACCGATGTCAATCTTCTTCCCCCGCGCCCAATGCCATAACTTGATGGCACGCATCAGGTTCGCATCCCAGATAGCCGACCATTTGTTCATCCGGTGTTTGCCAATCACTTCCACGTTCACACCTTCCCATCCGGCAGTCTCTGCTTTGGCTATCTTTGCATTCTTTCCTCTATCGAGCACAGTCAGATACACCTGATGTCCACGTTCCGACAGTTCCCGCATCAACGGCTTGTAAAAATTAAACTGCGGTATATGCGCTATATCAATCCAAATATTCATATCAATGTCTTTTTACATATAAAATAGGACTCAGCAAAATATACATTATCGCAGGGAGTGGATCCTTCCACGACCACACCGCACTCTCATGCTTAATCTTATATGACGCACATACTTCTTTCACCCCCATCCGTCCATGCAGTATCTCTTTCGCCACCACCGTCCAGTCCGTCAACCGTTCACACCATGCCACTTTCTTTTCTTCGTTTCCATCAGCTTTGAAAACCTTTTTGGGCATTTTTTGTAAAGAATTATCAGATAGAGTCTGTGCAACAGAGTCTATTGAGCGGAACGGATTGTCAGACTGTCTGGATGCTTGCATACAAGCAGAATGAGAATCTGTTTCGGTAGAGATACTACAAGTATCTGATAATTCATTTTTTTCTATATTTTTTGGTTTATCTATCTTGTTATTTTTGTTATTTTCGCCTTTATTTTCGATATTTTCTTCTCCATTGAAAAAGTCTATCAGCGCCCCAATAAATGAGAACCCAAGCTGATTACTTATCGTATGCCACTTCCACGCCCTCGTGTTAATCTCCAAAAACTTGTACGTCGCACTTTTCGCATCCCACATCCATTCCACCTCAC
>CAMHSB010000015.1 GCA_946187695.1 uncultured Bacteroidales bacterium | reverse complement strand
TGCCGAGCGCTGTATTCGTAGTAGACGTGATCAAAGAGAAGATTGCTGTTGCAGAAGCTAACCGTCTGGGTATTCCTGTATTCGGTATCGTAGATACGAACTCGAACCCGAACAACATCGACTTCGTGATTCCGGCAAACGACGATGCAACGAAGGCTATCGACGTCATCCTCACGGCTGTATGCGAGGCAATCAAAGAGGGTCTCGAGGAGCGTAAGGTAGAGAAGGCTGACGAAGGTGCAGCTGAGGAGCAGGCTGCTGCAGAGGCACCGGCACCGAAGGAGCGTCGTCAACGTATCCGCAAGGCTGCTCCGAAGGCAGAGGCTGAGAAAGTAGCTGAGGGAAAAGAGGAAGCTAAAGAAGAGGAGGCTTAATTATGGCAGTAACATTAGCTGATATCAAAAAACTGCGCGATATTACCGGCGCAGGTATGATGGACGTAAAGAAGGCCCTCGAAGAGGCAAACGGTGATTTCGAGGCTGCGAAGGACTTGCTCCGCAAGCGTGGACAGGCTATCGCAGCAAAACGTAGCGACCGTGAGGCTTCGGAAGGTTGCGTACTGGCAAAGGTAAAAGACAACTTCGGCGCTATCGTTGGAGTAAAGTGCGAGACCGACTTCGTGGCTAAGAACGAGGACTTCGTAGGTATGGTTAAACTGATTCTGGATGCTGCTTTGGATAACAAAGTACGCTCGAAAGAGGAGTTGGCTAACCTCAAGATCGGTAACTTCACGGTTGCAGAGATCATCACGGAGCGCTCCGGCGTAACGGGTGAGAAGATGGAGCTGGCTGACTACGCTTGCCTGGAGGCACCTGTAGTAGATGCTTACAACCACCTCGGTAACAAACTGAGCTCGCTCGTTGCTGCAGAGGCAGGTGCAGACCACGAGACCGTTCACGGTATCTCGATGCAGGTTGCTGCTATGTCGCCGATCGCTTTGGACGCTGATCACGTAAGTGAAGAAGTGAAGAAGCACGAGCTCGAAGTAGCTGTTGAGAAGACCAAACAGGACGAGATCAACAAAGCTATTGAGAACGCACTGCGCAAGGCTGGTCTGAACCCGGCTCACTGCGACAGCGACGACCATATCGCTTCCAACACCGCTAAGGGTTGGTTGACCGAGGAGCAGGCTCAAGTTGCGCGTGACATTCGTGCGAAAGTGCCGGTAGAGGCAGAGGCTAACCTCGCTAACCAAGCTAAGAAGATTGAGATGATCGCACAAGGTCGTCTGGGTAAGTTCCTCAAAGAGAACACTCTCGTTGAGCAGGCTTACATCATGAGCGAGAGCAAAGAGCTCGTGAAGGATATCCTCAAAGCAAAAGGTGTGAAGATCATTGACTTCCGCCGTATCACATTAGCTGCAGAATAATGAAAACATTCTGGAAGATATGTGGATGGGGAGCGCTAGTAATAGTGCTCCTCTTTGCATTGATTCTGGCGATCGCCTCGCCGGTGGCGAAGTACGTGGTGAATAACTACGGTATGGATATCGTCGGACGCGAGCTCCACGCAGACCAGGTGATTATCAACCCGTATTGGGGTGGTGTGACGATCGAAGGCTTCCAATGCAAGGAGCAGAACGGCGAGACGGACTTCGTCTCTTTTGAACGTCTGTACGTGCAGATCGCTTATCCGCAACTGATGGCCAAACGCGTGAAGATCCGTGCGATCCATCTGGACGGCTTCAACGGACAGGTGCTCAAGAGCAACGACCGACTGAACTTTACGGATATCATCGAGCGGTATAGTCGTCCGGATTCGATACCTGCAGACACCACGCCCAGCAATTGGAAGGTGTTCCTGGACGATATCCGCATCAACAACAGCTCCATCCGTTACCGCGACGTGGTGACGCATAAGCAGTGGAAACTGGAGGATATCTCGTTGTCCGTACCGGGGCTGTTCTTCGATAACACGCAGACGAATGCCGGTCTGGAGTTCGGTCTGCCAACCGGTGGTCGGGTAGGTATCATCGCCGGTTACCGGATGCAGTCGAATAACTACGCGGTGCGTCTCAACCTCTATGACGTGCACACGGACGTGGTGCTGCCGCTCGTGCAGGACTACCTCAATGTGAGTGGTCTGGGGGCGAAACTGAACGGTTCCGTGTTGGTGGAAGGCTCGTTGGAAAATATCAACAATATCCAGATGAAAGGCCGCCTCTCGATGCAAGGCATGAGCATCCGCGACACGCATAACGACGAAGTGGCCGCGATGGATGAGTTGCGTCTGGTGCTGAACAAAGGAGACCTGAGCACGAACACCTTCATCCTTGACAGTCTGGTTATCGACGGTATCACCGGTGAGTACGAGGTGCACGAGGGATGGAATACGCTCTCACGACTGCTGAAGCAGCCGGAAGAGGGAAGAGTGAATAGTGAAGAGCTAAGAGCCGAGAGTGATACGACTGCGTCGTCTAATGTTACGACTTCGTCTAATGATGCAGCACCGGCTAAGCCGCTGGTATGGATGGCGAAGAAAGCGCGTGTGACAGGACACGACCTGACCTATCACGACTACTCGATGAACCACGAATGGGAGTATGCGGTAAAGGACCTGAAGGTCGAAGGCACGAACATCGCAACCAACGGTCGTAACAGTGTGACGGTCGAGGCTACCCTGACCTCTGATGCCAAAGTGAAAGCGGATTTCACAGGTGGTATGGACCTGGCGAACCAGGATACCAAAGCGAACCTCAAACTGACCGGTGTGCAGTTGAGTGATTTTGATGCGTTATGCCGGAACTACACAGGCTACCGTCTGGAAGGCGGCGACTTGAACGTGGACAGCCATATGGACGTGGTAAGCGGTAAGATGAACGGCACGAACAAAATCGTGATCGATCATCCGCGGGTAGGGAAGAAAGACAAGTTCTCAAAAGCGCCGTATAAGAACATCCCTGTTCGGACGGGCTTTAAGATGCTGACCTCCGCGCAAGATATGATCATCCTCGACGTGCCGGTAACGGGCGATGCCAGAAGTCCGAAGTTCAATCTGAACAAAGTGATCGGACGTGCCTTACTGAAAGTGTTCTTCGGTCCGTTGATGGGTGTGAACGACCGCAAGACGGTGAGTGAAGCCGAGATGGCGGAGATGCGTGAGTTGCTAGGTGAAGATGCCTCAGTGGACAGCGTCAGCAGCCAGAGCACGGCAGACGTCGCAGTGTCCGCAAGCGACAGCGTCGGTCTCACCAAAGTAGGCAAGCAATAACTGCTCGCGGCAGAACTGAGTCTGTTCGGCGTACTCCAGCATCGCTTTGATTTTAGAAATGAAGCGCTCTTGGCGCTGCTCGAAGATAGCGGGCGATAGATAGATCTCTGTCTGTCGCTCGTTTGTCATAGTAAGGCTGCATCCGATCGAACGGGGTATGTAGGTGATGATGCCGCGTTGCGCCAAAGAGACTAATAATTGGTGATTGGTGATTGGTGATTGGTGATTGCCTACTTCATCTGCCTCGCGGACGTATTGTAAGTCGGTGTAGATGCCGGTATAAGAGCGCATGAGGACATCCAGCAACTCCGCTTGCTCGCGGGAGAGGTTGTAGTCTCCTAACTGATGACGCGGCACAAGTATCTGCACACGCGGTTGGGTCTCATGCTCCTCTTCGAAATCGATATATCCGGCTTGCGTCAAGATATGCAGGGCGGAGTAGGTCTGCAGCACCGGCAGTTTCATGACGTGGCATAACTGATCGATATGCAGCGCAAAACGATGTCCGAGTCCGCTCCCTGCACCTATCTGCAGGAAATCCATGGTCTTATGATAGACAGACTCTACGAACTCCTTGGGCGGATAGGTATCGATGATACGCTTTCGAATCTTCGCCGGGTCTTGTTGAGGATCGAAGAGAAGCACCGCATAGGCAGTCTGACCGTCTCGTCCGGCACGTCCTGCTTCCTGGTAGTACGACTCCAGATGGGAAGGCAGGTCATAATGGATGACAAGCCGTACGTCGGGTTTGTCGATACCCATACCGAAAGCATTCGTCGCTACGATGACGCGGGTGTCGCCGCGTGTCCATGCGGCTTGGCGGTCGTTGCGCTCTTTGGTCGTAAGGCCTGCGTGGTAATAATTTACCATTTGACCATTTACCATTTGGTCATTTATTTGTTCATTGAGCCATTGAGCTAATTCTTGGGCTCGTTTGCGGTTGCGGACATAGACGATCGCAGAACCCGGCACACGGGAGAGAATATGTGCAACCTGTTTTGGTTTGTTGTCCGTGCGGCGCACGATATAGTTGAGGTTCTCGCGGTGGAAAGATTTCCTTAGGACGTTGTGCTCACGAAAACCGAGTTTGTCTTGGATGTCATCGATGGTCTCCGGTGTTGCTGTGGCAGTCAGCGCCAGCACAGGCACGTTCGGCAGTAAGTTGCGTACTTCGGCTATTTTCAGATATGAAGGCCGGAAATCATAGCCCCATTCCGAGATACAATGCGCTTCATCAACGGCGATCAGACCGATCGGCAGGTCTGCCAGCCGTTTGCGGAACTCCTCGGATTCAAGACGCTCGGGAGAACAATAGAGGAAATGGTAGGGACCGTAAAGACAGTTATCCAACGCTACGCGTTGTTTGTCCCAACTCATGCCCGTATAAACGGCCGCGGCATGGATATTACGTGCCTCGAGGTTGGCTACCTGATCGCGCATGAGCGCAATGAGCGGTGTGATGACGAGGCAGAGCCGTTGGTTCTCGTTCGTCTGCGCCTTGACGAGGGTAGGCACCTGAAAACAGATACTCTTACCACCGCCGGTAGGCATCAGGGCGAGTGTGTCGTGACCCGCCAAAACCGACTCGATGATCTCCGCCTGTAAGGGACGGAAATCATCGTAGCCGAAAAATATTTTCAAAGCCTCCTTTGGAGTCATAGGTATTCCTAGGTAGACCTAGGTTATCCTAGAATTTTCAAAGCGGTACGTACACGTGCCAGGGTCTCTTCTTTGCCGAGGACATCGGTGATGGCCCAGATATGCGGACCACGTGCTGCGCCGACCAGACAGATACGGAAGGCGTTCATCACGATACCTACACCGTACTCGTGGGCTTCAATCCAAGGCATGACTACTTTGTCAAGATGCCAAAGTGTATTTACCATTTGGTCATTTACCATTTGTTCATTTTTATGCCAATCCTCTTCGCTGACTGTTTCTAAGACCTCGAGCAATTCGTTCATGTGTTTGGGCGAATCCTCTTTCCAACGCTTCTTGAGCGATTTCTCGTCGTACTCGGTGGGTGCCACAAAGAAGAAATTCGTCTGTTCCCAGAGTTCCGGCACAAAGTTCACACGGTCCTTCGTCAAACCGATGACTTTAGCAATCATCGCTTTGTCGATTGGTAATTGGTCATTGGTGATTTGTAATTTCTCTTTCAAGGTCGGCAGGAACATTTCGGCGAGTTCTTCGTTGCTACGCAACTGCAGGTATTGGTGGTTGAACCATTTGCCTTTCTCGAAGTCAAATTTAGCACCCGATTTGGATACGCGGTCGAGGGAAAACTCTTTGATCAGTTCATCCATCGTATAGAGCTCCTGATCGCCTGTGCCGTGCCATCCTAACAATGCCAGGAAATTAATGACAGCCTCCGGCAGGTAACCGCTCTCGCGATAACCGCTGGATACGGTGCCGTCTTTCTGGTTGTGGAACTCGAGTGGGAAAACCGGGAAACCGAGACGGTCGCCGTCACGCTTGGAGAGTTTACCGTTTCCGTCGGGTTTGAGCAGCAAGGGCAGGTGGGCAAACTGGGGCATGGTGTCCGACCATCCGAACGCACGATAGAGCAGCACGTGGAGTGGGGCAGAAGGCAACCATTCCTCGCCACGGATAACGTGGGAAATTTCCATCAGATGGTCATCCACGATATTGGCCAAATGGTACGTAGGCAGGTCATCCGCGGATTTGTACAACACTTTATCATCGAGGATATTGCTGTTGATGACCACTTCGCCACGAATGAGATCATGTACATGCACGTCCTCGTCGGGTTCCACTTTGAAACGCACGACGTATTTCTCCCCTTTGTCCATGAGTGCCTTCACATCCTCAGCTGCCATGGTCAACGAGTTGCGCATCTGCATGCGCGTACGGGCATCGTACTGGAAATTGGGTATCTCTGCACGCTTGGCTTCCAACTCCTCGGGCGTATCAAAAGCGATATATGCATGCCCCGAATCGAGCAACTGTTTGACGTACTGATGGTAGATCTCGCGGCGCTCCGACTGACGATAGGGACCATGAGAGCCTACGCTCTCAATCTGACCGTTGCGCATGCGAAGACCCTCGTCGATACCGATACCTAACCATTCTAAGGCTTCGAGGATGTATTCTTCTGCGCCAGGCACGAATCGTGTGCTGTCCGTATCCTCGATACGCAGGAGCATGTCGCCGCCGTGCTGACGGGCAAACAAGTAGTTATACAAAGCGGTACGCACACCGCCGATATGTAACGCGCCGGTAGGGGATGGCGCAAAACGAACTCTTACTCTTCTTTCCATATATTATCGAATAATTTTTGCAAATGTAAGGAATATGATTTTAAAATACTCACCAAGTGTCTGGTGGTTGATATAGCGCATGTTGAGGGCAATCTTGGCCGGTATCACTTCTTCGATATAGGTCTTGTCGGGATCTTCTGATGCAGCCAATAAACGGTTCTCGTCGATGTACTCGATGGAGGCGTGATCGGTGATACCCGGTCGAACGGACAGCACTTTCTGCTGTTCCGGCGAATAGGTATCCACATAGCGACGCACTTCCGGACGAGGACCGACAAGCGACATGTCACCCACCAGCACGTTCCATAACTGCGGCAGTTCATCGAGTTTGTATTTCCTTATATAATATCCCGCGCGCGTGACACGAGGATCGCGGTCACCGATGGTGATCAGACTCATCTTATCGGCTCCCACACGCATGGAACGGAACTTAAGCAGACCGAAGTCCTTGTTGTCTTTGCCCACACGCTGTTGGCGATAGAAGACCGGACCCGGATTATCCAGCACGATCCATAAAGCTACGATGATAAACAGCGGACTGAGGAACAACAGGCCGAAGAAGCTGAACAATATATCACAAAGGCGAATCATAGATGACGAACGATATCAGTGTATTGCTCGATGATATAGGCCACTTCCTCGTCGGTCAGACGCGTGTGCAGCGGGAGGGTGATCTCGTTGGCGAAATGGGCATATGCATTCGGGAAGTCCTTGATATCAAAGCCCATATTCTTATAAGCGGTCATCATTGGCAGCGGTTTGTAATGCACATTGGTAGCAATACCGCGTTCCGCCATCTTCACGATGATCTCTTGCCGTTGCTCGGTCGTGATGCCCGGCACCCGCGTGATATAGAGGTGTCCGGAGGAGATATGCTCATCGCTGTAGTGATTCAGTACCTCCACGCCAAGGGGCTTGAAGGCCGCATCAAAACGCTCGATGATCTCGCGGCGCCGCGCCAGCAGAGCAGGGTAGCGCTTCATCTGCACCAGACCTAAAGCAGCCATGATATCGGTCATGTTGCACTTAAACCACGGACCTACGATGTCGTACTCCCAGGCGCCGAGTTGGGTCTTGGCCAGTGCATCTTTGGACTGCCCGTGCAGCGAGAAGAGTTGTACTTGATGGTAGATGGCTTCATTATCGATACCTGGGATGGTACGCCAAGTCAGTGCGCCCCCTTCAGCCGTGGTGAAGTTCTTTACCGCATGGAAAGAGAAGGAGGTGAAGTCTGCTATCGATCCTACCATCTTGCCGTGCCATGAGGCACCGAATGCATGTGCCGCATCAGCGCAGATAGCGATGCGACCGATCGCACGCTGGAGATCCGTCGCCGGACGGAAGAGGGCGCGTTTGTTTTCTACTATCTCAAACAAGGTATCGTAATTGCACGGGATACCGGCCAGATCCACCGGGATAATAGCTTTTGTGCGCTCGTTGATAGCCGCTTCTACTGCCTCGTAGTTCATCTCCAAACTATCTTTCTGTACATCGATGAACACGATCTTAGCACCCACATGATCGATGATAGAAGCCGATGCGGTGTAGGTGTAAGCCGGTACGATGACCTCATCTCCCGCACCGATACCCAATAAACGGAGCGCCATCTCGGCACAAGCCGTTTGGGAATTCAGGCATACGGCACGTTCGCTGCCTACATAGCTCGCGATCTGTCGTTCGAGTTCTTTCGTACGCGGGCCGGTAGTGATCCAACCGGACAGGATAGCTTCTTTTACTTCGTTTACTTCTGCCTCCGTCATGTCAGGGGGCGAGAAAGGAATATTAAAACGTTTCATATCGTATGTGATTTATTTGCGTTTCATTAAACCGACCATGGTACCGACTCCGTAGGATAGGTGCACAGAGAAAAAGAGCGGAGGAAGAATAAACAGGTATTCCCACCCGTATCTTCTGCACGCATCAATGTCAGCATAGAGTGCAGCCGCGAGGTAAGCCGTCAGGATAGCTGCCAAGAGGTACCAACCATAAACGGTGAAGCACCCGATGCATATGGCCCCTACAATAGCCAAGACAAAAGCCAGCGGCACAAGATGCCTCAGTCCGATAGCCGATCGGTCGATATAGAACAGATGTCCGATTGAAAGGCCGTTGGCGTACATCTGCTTACAGCTGGCTCCCCAAGTAGCGCGTGCATAATAAGAGGAGCGGATTGCCGGATCTAACCAGACCGTATAACCGGCATTACGGATACGTGCATTGTACTCGTTATCTTCTCCGCGTGCCAGATCCGCACGCATGCCGCCTACTTGCTCTATTACTTCCCGACGGAAGGCACCAAATGGCACTGAATCCACGGCTTGTGCAGTGGTGGCCATCCGGAAAGCAGCGCCACCGATGCCGAAGGAAAGGTGATTCAACAAAGCATTGGCACGGGCAATCAGTGATTCGTTTTGAGGCAGTATCTCACACACCCCGCCTACGTTGCCGTATTCGGGATGGGACTCCAATAGCTGTACACAGCGCGCAATATAGTGCGTATCATAGGTAGCATGCGCATCCAAACGAATGATGTACGGAGCTTTTGATGCTTCGAGTCCGATGTTAAACGCTGCGGACTGATACTTCTGCGGATTGTTCAGCAAGCGTATATTCGGGCTCGAAGCACTGAGTGCCTGCACGATCTCACAGGTCTTATCCGTACTCCCACCGTCTACAATCAAGATGTCCATCTCTTCAAACGGGTACGTCTGTGCGCGCACGGAATCGATGCAACGTGCAATAAAGCGTTCCTCATTCAAGGTGGGGATGATAACAGCGATGTTATATGTTTTTTGCCGGGTCATCAATAGCGTATTTTTTATGTAAGTAATCGATATGTTCTTTGGCTTGCTTCTGAGGCATGTCATAATAGGGGTATTCTTGCAGAATCGCTATCATTTCCTCCGGGAAACGGTATTTTAGAAACTTAGCGGGAGAACCGACCACGATCGTGTAGGGTGCTACATCTTTTAACACAACACTATGGGCGCCGATAATCGCTCCGTTTCCGATTGTTACACCTTGCTTGATAAACGCCCCGGCACCGCACCATACATCGTGACCGATGACGGTTCGCTTGTTGGTGATGTTTTTCCGGGACACTCTGTCGGAAGTAGAGTAATCCCAATAAGCATGCTCTTCTCCGCCGATGATACAATTAGGAGCAATCGAGCAATAGTTACCCACCTCTACATTGTTCAAGATCGAATAATTGCCGACATAGTTATAGTTGCCGAACTTACAACCGTTCAAAAGCACATGTTCGGTAATGAAATTATCCTTGCCAAAGGTGTTATGCCTTAGCTTGTAGAAGGGTATACGTAAAGCGGCTACCCCATGATGTATGCGATTGAAAAGATAAGCGATTGTCATAGGTTTCTATTTTATAACGATATCTATATATCCGGGTAAGTGATCGGACAAAACGCAAGTGGTATCCACAACGGTGTTGGCTACTTCTATGGAGCAAGAATGCGGGTAAAGTATCCAGTCATATTTGGTATATGCACCACCGCTGGGGAAGGTGTTACACATATAGGGTAGGCCGTCGTCCCATTTCTTAAACACCTTGGTTACCAACTCTTCCAAATAATCGGAATTCAGATCTCCGCAGATAATCTTTATGCCTTTTATTTTACGCATATACTTCCGGATATAGCGCATTTGCATTGCTCGGTTGCTTTTGTCCAAACTCAGATGCGTGTTAGCAATCGTGATCGTTTTGCCGAATATCTTCCATGTCGCCACCATCATCGAGCGGGGCTCGTTCTTGTCAATCACCTGCGGTAATGCAACGTTCGCGATGCTGTAAATCGGTTCTTTGGACAGAAAGCCCAGTCCATAGTAACCTCCTAAGGGATAGTTCTTGATGGGACCGAAAACCGGTAACATATCGGAATAAAATCCCAATTCCACCATCTGGTTTCTTCCGTTCTGAAGCGGAGTCTCCGGACGATTGGTGCACAAATCCACTTCCTGCAAGGCCACGATATCGGCTTGCACGCCCTTTATGTACTCTCCTAACTCATACATGTCTGTTCGCAAACCGGCAGCTACATTGAAGGTCATGATACGCAAGGTGTCATGCGCATAAGACGATAGGGAGAGAAGACCGAGTAACAGCACTATGAAGGTACGTTTGCTCATTTGTTCGGTAATTGGAGTTCAACAATAAAATGCCGTTCCCGTTTCTCAACAGGGGGAAGTTGCATATAATCGTGATACAGATTTCTCAAGTAAGGATCGTATTGGTTGGGGAGATAGACCTTCACGCCCTCAAACTCTGCCTCGCGAGCGGGTAGGTACACCTCTCGCGGGAACACCTCTCCCGCATAATACTTGCGTCCGGTAGGAATACCTAAAGGACGGTCTTCTCTTTCCGATGCCACAAACCGGTCGAACCACCATACCCATTTGCGATGCGGGATGATACCAAAGAGATGTCCCAACAGGCATTTGAATCGATAGCGACGCAACATCTCTTTGTCGAGCGACATGAACTCCTTAAGGTGTTTGCTCGGATATTTGGCATACAGCACAACAATAGAAATGAACTGCAATCCGTTTGCGAAGAGGCCTTTGATTTGCTGTCCAAAATTAGTTCGCGGCATAGCATCAAGTGCAAACACATCGATGGAGATGCCTTGCGGGAAGGGTGATCCGTCGCTGTACACATCGATATTGCGCGTATCTTTACGGTATATCTTGAGGAAGACATTCTTCGAATCGGTCTTTGGGTTCGGGGTATCGTAGGTATACAGCTCCCCTAACGCTCCTTGCTCCAGCAGACGGATCAGTTGTTCATAGTGGGCACGAGGCATCAATAGATCCAGATCATCGTCCCAAGGGATAAAGCCCTTATGACGTATCGCTCCCAGACAACTGCCACCGCACAGCATCACTGTCAGATGGTGCTGCTCACACAGGCGCGCGATATCCACATACATATCCAGCAATGCGTTTTTCAGCGCTTTGCTTTCTGTTTCAGTCAGCTCGTGCAGATAATCGGTGCGCTTAGCCAACTCGTTCATCAACTCAAAATCCGATTTCATAAATTTATTTTTTCCTGCGTACATCAATCACTTCACCCGTCGCTGCGGAGAATACCGTATTGAGCGATGCAACCGCAACATCTTCTGCCGGCAGCAACGATCCTTCCGGTTCGTTACCGAAATTCTGCACACGCATCGGTGTTTTGGTGCGCTCGGGGTTGATACAGTTAACGCGAATACCGAAATCGTGCCACTCTTCTGCAATCGCCTGCACGAAATTGACGATCGCAGCTTTGGTAGCCGAATAGAGGCTGTACATCATTCGTCCACGGGTATAGCTGCTACTCGTGTAGAACAATAGCGATCCGCGTGTGTCGCGCAAGTACGGGAAGGCCTCACGGGCTACATTGATCACGCCCAGCAGGTTCACATGCAGCGAAGCCATGATCGATTCCTGCGACATGGAGGTAAGGGATTCCTTGACCAATATACCGGCAGTATTGATGACTATATCGATACGCCCTTCTTTGGCTGCCACTTCCGCCAAGGCCTTGTGGACATCCTCTACACGCGATACGTCGCAACCATTCTGCGAGCGGGAGAAAGAGTAGATATGAGTTTGGTGCTCCTGCGCAATCTTAATGATCTCGCCGCCGATACCGTAACTGCCGCCAAAGACAACAATCACTTTATCCTTGAGACCGTTGATCGTGGCTTGCGACAGGTGTTTCTGCTCGCCTGTCTGCGTACGGAGTTGGAAGAGCTTATCCAGCAGGAACAGATCCTCCAGATAGGTCAGCTTCATATTTGAGTTCTCGCCGGCTACCACATATATCGGCTCGTTAGGCAGATAACGGCGTACCGTACCGCAGTCATCGGTGGTCACAAAATTCGGATCTGCCAAAGCGAGTTCATACGCACGCCGGATCACCCCACGCTTGAAGCACTGCGGCGTTTGACCGTTGCGCAGATAAGCCCGGTTAGGGATAAAATCAATGCACTCTTTCTCGTCCACGGAGATGATCGTATCCGTCGTCTTAGCCGCTACATCGACTGCATTGTAATGCTTCAAAGCCTCAATACAATCGTGGATAATACGATCGTTCACCAACGGCCGCACCGCATCGTGGAAGAGTAGGTTGGCCTCATCGTCCGTATAGGCATTGATGGCAGCCAGACTGCTGTCATAACGCTCCTTACCGCCGTGCAGAATCTTCTTCACTTTCTTATACTGGTTCTTGACCACCAAGTCTTCTACATTGGTGATATAGTCCGGTTTGCTGACGATACAGATCTCGTCAATCTCCGCGCAGTTCTCAAACACATCAATAGTGTGCTCTATCACCTGCTTGCCGGCTACTTTCAAAAACTGTTTCGGAACATCGTTTCCTAAACGGGAACCGCTTCCTCCTGCTAAAATGACTGCAATATTCATAAGGGAATGTGCTAAATGTCTTAATTAAACAACGCATTGTGCAATGCTTCCAGATACCGGTGTCCGTACTGCGTATCCGGCTCCATGTAATTGCCTTCCGCCCATTCGTTCCAAGACTTGAGGAAAACCACTTTCTCTCCGTCTGTATTCACCGGTGCTGCATCTATAATCTGACGCACGTGCTGTTCAAACAACTCCGGTGTGCTGTTTTTAAACAAGGTACCGATGACGCCTCGTCTGGGAGTCGTGTCCCAATTGGGGTAGATAGTCGGATAAACATCCTCTTTGATATACGAGGTCTCGTATTTCTTGAGAATACGCTTGTAGTCCATCGTGATCGGGTGCCTAAAGATATACGCCAATATCTTATGGAAACGGGAGGCATTGAAGAAATAGTACAGACAGTCGTAGTTGAGCGCATCAAATGGCATCTGCCGGTACATATCCAACTCTTCCTTGCGTTTGCATTGCGCAATGAAATAGAATCCGCCTAAACCTTCTTTCTTCGCTAATTCCTGCCAACGTTCGATATGCTCTTTCATCAACGGATTGTGCCGCGGTTCATACACCAGGAAGATAAGCCGATTATCGATGCGCATATAACGCGGATCCTTGAACATCGGCAGCATCGCATAGAAATGATCATCTATGTCTTGTTTGCTATAGTGCTGCACCATCAGCTTCTCGAAATTGGTGGGGGAAATCTCACTGTTCCATAGTTTCTTCATCCAGTCGTGATTTGCCCAGCCTAAACAGAACGGGAAATCCGGTTGGTGCAAGCGTACCACTTCCTGTAAAGGCTTCTCCAACAATTGTTTGCCGTTGCCGAACCAGTAATGCCAGTAGCAGAAACCGTCCACACCTGCCTCTTTCGCCAACTCCGCTTGTTGCTCGCGGGTTTCGGCTAAACGCAAATCATAGAACCCGAGATCGGCGGGAATATGCGGTTGCACATGGCCGCGGAATAAGGGACGGGCTTTGGCTACGTTGTGCCATTCGGTAAATCCTTTCCCCCACCACTCATCATTCTCCTTGAACGGATGAAACTGCGGGAGATAAAACGCAATAACTCTTGCTTTTCTATTATCCATATTGTTTGTATTATTTTAGCTGTTTAATAATCTTCGCCGGCACACCAGCAGCAATCGAGTAGGCGGGCACATCGTGCGTCACGACGCTGTTCGCAGCAATGATGGCTCCTTTACCGATATGCACCCCCGGGAGGATAGAAGCTTTCTCACCAATCCATACGTTATCTTCTATAACCACCGGACCCTTGCTGCATAAAGGACGTTTGATGGGAGCTATATCCAGCTCTTCCTGCACAAAACGACCATGAGAATTATCGGTTATAAGCACTTTCGGACCGGTAAGTACATTATTGCCTATCCGGATACTGTTGATGGCAGTGATATGCGATTGTTGACCGATATTGCAGTTGTTGCCGATAATGATTTCCGGCGTGAAGGATTGCTCATTAAACTGTTCCCATGCCGTCAAACGACTGTGACTTCCCAAAATAAAATCATCTCCGATGGATATATGCACTTCACCTACATATACCGTATGGAGTCCCAGAAACGACCGTTTCCCGAAGCTTTTAAAGTCATGCCTCTTTAAAGCGGTTAACGCATGTACTTTCATGCGCTCCAGATAATAGAATAACTTATTCATTTTCCGTATCGTTTAGAGTGGGTATTTCTTCTTGCTCCTTCTTGGCATAACGCATATAATAGGCGATAATCAGGATAAAGAAGAAACAGATCGTGTTATAGGTCTCAAACAAGGACATCAATAGTAATACCGATATACATACCGCTACGTAAGAGCCGACCACATCGTGTCTTTTGCGTAAGGTGCGGAAAATAGCTACAAACATATTAAGGAGCAACGTAAATGAAACCAATCCGCCTTCCAATAGCATCAGCAACCATATGTTGTGCGGTCCGCTACCGCCGATGGCCTTGATCATCCATTCCACATCCCGAGCACCATATCCTATAATCGGACTGTCCATGATTAACTTAACAGAACTGAACCATAGATAAGTACGGTGCGTAAAAGTGATGTTTTTATGCAGCACGTTCACTACGAAATCAGTCAACAACGGCCATTCCTGCAGATTCTTACCCTGCCATACGATGATGACAAAGAACAGGATATACACGGTGAAAAATATACTTACCCAACGGAACGGATGCTTGATACGCTTGTGTAATAAGAAATAAAGGCAGATGATCAGGATACCTACGGTTGAGGTCATGGAGCCCATAATGGCCACCACGCCGAGATTGCAGACCATAAGCCAAAACATGTTCTTATATCCGCGACCGGTGAGGAAGGTATATGCACCCCAAATCAGCAGCGCAATCAATCCGACAATACCTGTTTGATTGTAGTTCCCGAAGAGGTAACGTGTCTTATCGCCGTTTCCTAACCATTCGGTATCTACCCATAAGCCATCAGGGAATAATACGTAGAGAATAACATTCAGATAGACCAGAAACGAAAACAAAATGCCCACATGGTATAAGTGACGCACCAAATCGCGGGTCATGTATAGTTTCGCAATCAGAAGAATATTCCATATCGTTATCCAATAATAGATCAACGTGAATTGGCGGGTAGGGACTTGCATGAAGGTATTGCAAATCAAAAAAATCCACCATGCATGTACGGAATAAACAAATATTTTATTCTCCAGCGATATGCGCAAGTTATTGTAGAATTGGAGAGTCAGCCATATCGTAACGCAAAGCAATTGCATACCTCGAGACAACATATAGAATATGGACGAGTTCTGAGGATACGCAATAATAAACGGACATATGAGCAGCGCATATAATCCCAACAAATTCCAAGAGAATGATGCTTCTTGATGCATCTGCACCTCGGGCTTTGCATTAATGGCGTTTAATTCTTCTGACGATTTCATACACACTTTGTTTTTCTGTCATCTGCAAGGATGTAAACCATATAGCGATACTACCTCCCAAAGCAGACAGTAATATAGTAATCATAAAACGATAAGGTATCGTGATATAGTGTACGCTGACGTAACTAATGGCAGCCATCGTAATAAATGGAACGATCACGCGATAACATACATTTCTAATAAATTGGAGAATGTTAATGTCGGCTTGGTACTTCATTAAGACGAGTCGAAGTACAGATCCGAATAATTCCATGCCTACATAACACCAAAGGGAAGTCGTTACAGGCACACCTACATACAGACATATCCCTATTCCGACCAAGGTGAATAGTTTGAAACTATAAAACCATAACGTAAAGACCTTAATCTGACCGATTGCTTGATTAGCAGAAGTTAAACCGATAGACAATTGGTCAAAGATAGCAGCGAGCAACATTAATTGGCAAAATGATACCGCATATTCAGGCACTTCAGTTAACCATATACGCAATATCGTTTCCATTTCAAAAATGAGCGGAATGGAGATCATGGAGAGCAATAAGAACGCATATTTGCTTTCATACTCCGCCAACTGTAACATTCGGGCCCTGTTTCCTTGTCCTTCGGCACTCATGATCTGCGGGTTAATCGCATTGACAATGGACGTTGATAAGAATGCAACCGCTCCGGACACCTGCTGCGCTATGCCATAGGCTGCGTTTCCTATCGCGCCGCAAAAAACATTGATCAGTACTGCGATACCCTGGTTGCGAATAATCACACAGCCGGACGAATATACGGTCCAACCGGCAAAACCTCCCAAATCTTTGATAAACGATTTGTCGAACTCACGCCATTTGGGAATGTGACATTCTGCAAAATGACGGAGAGCATATCCTGCAAAAGCCAGTAAATTGAATAATGAGATACCGATCAGAAGAACCGAATAGGTAATTAGTTTGTCATGGGAAGTAAAGTACACCAGGAATGCGGCTATCAATAACCGAAATACACCATCCAGCACATCAATAACGGAGATGTATACTATATTTTCCCGTGCTATAAACAAGGCTCTAAAAGGAGCTGTAATGAATATGAGCATAAGAATAAAAATGGCCGAGAAATACACGAACATCGCCGCGGTTTCTCTTCCGGCATCGATATTAAGCATACCATATACAATCGGATATGCAAGAACACCTAAAACGGAAAATACACATACACCAATGAGTATATGCAAGAGCAAACTATTTCCGAATACATGGGACACAAAGGCTAAATCTCCTTTCCCGTGATAGAAAGACAGATAGCGTTGAGTAGTGGTAACCAAAGCATTCGTCATAAACGCCAACATCGCTACCACACCCGCTACCACACTGAAGATTCCGAAATCCGTCTGTCCCAACGCGGCAAGAACCAAACGCGTTGAATACAACGACAGACACACGTTGATCACGGTCCGTGTGTACTGCGCTGTCGTGTTGACTACTATGCGTTGGGAGGGAGTCATCAGTCTCTGCGGAAAATATCTCTTGTATATACTTTGTCTTTCACATCATCCAGCACCGCATCATACCGGTTGGCAATGATGGCTTGGCTGCGAAGTTTGAATTGGTTCAAGTCGTTTACCACTTCGCTGCCGAAGAACGTGCTGCCGTTCTCCAGCGTCGGCTCGTAGATAATCACCTGCGCACCTTTCGCTTTCACGCGCTTCATGATGCCTTGGATAGACGATTGACGGAAGTTGTCGCTGTTCGACTTCATTGTCAAACGATAGACGCCGATCGTGCAACTCTTCTCCTGTTTGGCATCGAAATCACCCTTATGGTAGTAGTCGTAATAGCCGGCTTTGGCCAATACACGGTCGGCAATGAAGTCCTTTCTCGTGCGGTTACTCTCGACTATCGCCTCAATCAGGTTCTCCGGCACGTCCTCATAGTTCGCCAGCAGCTGCTTCGTGTCCTTCGGTAGACAGTATCCGCCGTATCCGAACGAGGGGTTGTTGTAGTGCGTGCCGATACGCGGATCCAGACACACACCATCGATGATCGACTGCGTATCCAGACCCTTCATCTCCGCATAGGTATCCAACTCATTGAAATAGCTCACGCGCAGCGCCAGATAGGTGTTTGCGAACAATTTTACGGCTTCGGCTTCGGTCAGTCCCATGATGCGGGTCTCAATATCTTCCTTCAGCGCACCTTCCTTCAACAGCGCCGCAAAACGCTCTGCCGCTTGCACCAATCGCGCATCCTCTAATACCGTGCCGACAATGATACGACTCGGGTAGAGGTTATCGTACAAGGCCTTGCTCTCGCGCAGGAACTCCGGTGAGAAAAGGATGTTATCACAGTTGTATTTCTCGCGCACCGACTTCGTATAACCTACCGGAATGGTCGATTTGATGACCATGATGGCATTCGGATTGATGCGCAGCACGGTCTCAATCACGTTCTCTACCGCACTTGTGTCAAAATAATTCAACCGACTGTCATAGTTCGTCGGCGCAGCAATCACCACATACTCCGCATTCTTATAAGCTAACTCCGCATCCAGCGTAGCCGCGAGGTGTAAATCCTTCTCGGCGAGATATTTCTCGATATACTCGTCCTGAATAGGGGACTTACGACGATTGATCATCTCCACTTTCTCCGGCACGATATCCACCGCCGTTACCTCATTGTGTTGGCTTAGTAGGGTTGCTATACTCAATCCTACATATCCTGTTCCTGCAACTGCTATTTTCATCATTTGGTTACTTTATTCCATTAATTGTTTGCGCTTAGAGGCCATTTGTCGCTTCCATTCGGCTTCATGTTTGATGACGGCTTGTCTGTACGGGTAGAAAAATAAACTCCATAGCGTCTCCATATGAGCGACTTGATACAAACACGTCATACACCGAAACAAGGTATGCCGCTTTATCCAAGGTAATTGCATTAACGCCGGATAAGCTTTCTTGTTGATACCGATTCTCCGAATCAAAAGGGCATAATATACGGCCAATGACGTATCATATTTTGCCCCGTATTTACGCTCAACTGAATTGGCTACTTTTTCCATTAAGTACAGATGACTCGGCCATTTCTCTTTAGAGGTAATAGTAGCCGCGACGCCGTCACTGCTTAAACGGTAGAAATAATCGGCCTTAGCATCGGTCGCATAGTTATATTTCATACCGCTTAAGATCAATTGAAAGGACAAATCGGAATCCTGCATGGTGATCACGCGCTCATCGCAGACCAAATGGTATTTCTGCATTGCACGCAGTCTGTACGTGTTCGTACAGATAGCCATTGGAATAGACAGATAGAGCATTGCTACCAAATCATCTTCAAACGATTTAACCCCATACACCGGACTTTCTGCTTCGTGGATGTCATTCCTGTAAGCCAGCATTGGAAACACTCCGCAATCGATTTCCGGATGCGCATCCATGTACGCAACGCGTTGCTCAAAACAATAGGGAGCAATCACATCATCGGCATCAAAGAAACATACCAACTCCGCATCTTTTGCATGCGCTAAACCGATATTGCGGCAAGTCTGACCTCCTTTCGGATCTCTATCACGGAGGATATAGTGAATTCGGCTATCTTTTGCCTCGTAGGACTGAATGACTTGAGCCGTATTGTCCGTGGAGTGATCATCTACACAGAAAACCTGCCAGTCAGAGAATGTCTGTGACAGCAAACAGTCGAGCATTCGAGGTAATAACTTTTCCTCATTCCAACATGGAATGATTGCCGCAATTTTCATAAATCAGATGTGTTCTTCTACGCCACGGAAGTGGACGTTGAGTTCATGCAAGTGCTCCAATAAGGTACCCAAAGATGTGCCCTTCGTCATTTCTGCAAAAGCGTTCACGTCCTTCGGGAAGCATTTGCCGCCGTATCCGTACTTGCCGTCCGGCCCCGGAACGTAAGTGTGCGTGTCGTTGATATAACCCGACAGCAGTACGCCCGTATGTACCTTGCGCCAGTCTGCACCCATCTTTTCGCAGTACTCCTTGCACGCATTGAAGTAGGTTACTTTGTAGGCTCCGAATACATTGTGCATGTACTTGGTTAACTCTGCCTCTAGCGGCGACATGACGGTAAACTTCTTACCCACGAAGATCTTCGTCAGCAGGTCCTGTGCGCCCGTGAAGACCATGGTTTGTTTGTTGAAGTCCTCGATGAACGTACGCTCGGTCAAAAACTCCGGCATGTAATACACCTTGTGTCCGGTTTCTTTCGACAACATGGCACTCGTGCCCGGAAGAATAGTCGTGCGGACGAAGACCGGTACGTCCGGAAGTTTCTTAATCAATTCTTTCATCAGCGTCAGATCTTGCGTGCCGTCTTCTTCCGTCGGTACATGAATCTGCAAAAAAGCGATGTCGATGTCACTCAGATCATCGTTGTAACCCTTGTACGGATCGCTGATGAATAATTTACACTCTGGGTTGTTGTTCTCCAACCAATTTTTCAGGGCTCCGCCTACGAAGCCACACCCGATAATTCCTACTTTAATCATAATTTATACTTTGTTTTTTATTTATTTACACGGCGCTTTGTCAAAAAGCGCGCAAAGTTACAAAATCTTTTTCATATACGCAAGTGCGCGCGCATTTTTTTATTTTTTTTCCTTATTTATTTGCGCATGTCATTTTTTTGTTGTACCTTTGCGCCGATTTTGCCGTAATGTGGCCTAAAATATAAAATCAAGTATAAAAAATGAAAGGATTTAAATTATGGAATACGCTGTGCGGATGGGCGGTGTTTGCCGTTGCTGCTGCGACGTATCTCCTGACCATGGAGCCTACCGCATCCTTCTGGGACTGCGGTGAGTTCATCTCCAGCGCCTGGAAACTCGACGTTGGTCACCCGCCCGGAGCACCGTTCTTTATGCTCATGGGGCATTTCTTTAGTCTGTTTGCATCGGATACCTCGCACGTAGCGATGTGCGTGAATGCATTATCGGCGCTTGCAAGTGCGTTTACGATCCTGTTCCTTTTCTGGACGATCACGGCGCTGGCGAAGAAACTCGTGCAGCCGGATAGTCTATGGAAAGGTATCGGTATCTTGGGTGCCGGCGCAGTAGGTGCGTTAGCGTACACGTTCAGCGACACGTTCTGGTTTAGTGCGGTCGAAGGCGAGGTCTATGCGAGCTCGTCGCTCTTTACGGCAGTCGTTTTCTGGTTGATTCTCAAATGGGACGAACAGGCCGATGAAGAGGGTAGTGACCGCTGGTTGATCGCAATTGCGTACCTAATGGGTTTATCCATCGGTGTGCACCTCTTGAACTTACTGACGATCCCCGCTATCGGCCTCGTTTATTACTTCCGTAAGTACGAGTTCAGTTGGAAGGGCATGTTTTACGCATTTCTTGCTTCCTGTGCGGTACTCCTCGTCATCCTGTACGGCATTATCCCGGGTGTTCCGACGCTGATCGGATGGTTCGAGTTGTTATTCGTCAACGTCTTCGGATGTCCGTTCAATACGGGTCTGGCGGTATGCCTCGTGCTGATCGCCGCCTTCCTTACTTGGGCCATCCTCTACACGCGTAAGCGTCAATGGAGATGGCTCAATACGGCAGCTATCATGGTAACGGTAATCCTCATCGGCTACAGCAGCTATGCAGCGCTGGTGATCCGCTCGAATGCAGACACACCGATGGACCAGAACTCACCGGATAACGTGTTCAGCCTTAAATATTACCTCAACCGCGAGCAATACGGCGATCGTCCGTTATTCTACGGTCAGACGTATAATGCGCCGGTAGAGCTGCGGGTGGAGGGCAATATATGTGTGCCGGTTGAGAAACAGGGTCATGCCCAGTATGCTCCAGCCCCCCAAAAAGAGGGTGAGAAGGACAAATACGTGGTTACAGGCTACAAGACGAGTTACAAGTACATGGATCAGTTCTGTATGCTGTTCCCGCGTATGTATTCGAGTCAGGGCAGTCACGTGAGCGCCTATAAAGAGTGGGCGAACATAAAGGGCAAACGTGTACGGTACGAGTACTGCGGTCAGCAGAAGACAGAGTACTGCCCGACCTTTGCGGAGAACTTGCGGTTCTTCTTCCGCTACCAGGTGAACTTCATGTACTGGCGTTACTTCATGTGGAACTTCGTAGGTCGTCAGAACGATCTGCAGTCTTACGGCGATATTACAAAGGGAAACTGGATCTCGGGTATCTCGTTTATCGATAACGCGATGTTGGGCGACCAAGACCTGCTGCCGACAGAATTGAAGGAGAACAAGGGCCATAACGTCTATTATTTCCTGCCTTTGTTGCTCGGTATCATCGGTATCGTTTGGCAACTCGGTAAGAAGAAAGAAGGCATGGAGAACTTTACGTTGACCTTCCTGCTGTTCTTCCTGACGGGTCTGGCGATTGTACTGTACCTTAATCAGACGCCGTACCAGCCGCGTGAACGTGACTATGCGTATGCAGGTAGCTTCTATGCGTTCTGTATCTGGATCGGACTCGGCGTACTGGCCTTGATCGATTGGATCAACAGCGCATTGAAATCCGATGCCGGAAAAGCTTGTGTGGCGGTTTTGGTATCGCTGCTCTGCCTCGGTGTTCCTGCACTCATGGCGCAGCAGAACTGGGACGACCACGATCGTAGCCAACGCTACAGTTGCCGCGATTTCGGCGCGAACTACCTCAAGTCTTGCGAGACGCAGGCGATCCTTTTCTCGAACGGCGATAACGACACCTTCCCCTTGTGGTACAACCAGGAGGTAGAGGAAGTAGGTACCGACCTGCGTGTATGTAACCTCAGTTACCTCCAGACCGATTGGTATATCTCTCAGATGAAACGTCCGTACTACGAGTCGGCAGCGCTGCCGATCTCTTGGGAGTACAAGGACTTCATGCCGGGCAGCAACGAGATTGCCCGCGTTGATAATCGTCTGGGACAACCGATCAGTGTAGAGAAAGCATTTGCTTTCTTGCGTTCGGACGATCCCCGTACCAAGACCCGTGAGGGTGATAACTACATCCCGTCGGATCAACTCTACGTAGAGACCCCGAGCGGCGAGCAGATAATGTTCAAGAAAAAACGTATGTACACGCGTTCGGAGATGATGATCATGGAGATGCTCAGCACGAACAAATGGCAGCGTCCGATGTATTTCTGCGCGACGGTAGGTAATGACTACTATCTGGGCTTGGAGCCGTACATGGAACTCACCGGTCTGGCTTATCAGATCACCCCGATCCGCAGTCGCGACGGTCAACCGCGCGTCAATACGGAGAAGATGTACGAAAACATGATGCATCAGTTCAAGTACGGCAACATGAACATCCCGGGTATCTATATCGACGAGAACTTGATGCGTATGTGCCGCACCCACCGAATGATGTTTGCCCAGTTGGCAGAGCAACTGATCCGCGAGAACCAACGCGACAAGGCCAAAGAGGTGCTGGATTATGCGGAAGAGATGTTGCCTGGCTGCAACGTACCGTACGACTATACGAGTGCTTCGATGGCTTCGATGTACTTCATGCTCAAGGAGGATGAGAAAGCCTTGGCGATCATGGATGTAGTGGCACAGAGCTGCGTCGAGTACCTGCATTTTGCCCAGAGTCTGGATCGTCGTCAGCGCGGTCTGATGGAGTCTACGACAAGTCGTGAAGCTGCGATCCTGAGTTACGTCCTGCAGACCTGCGAGCGGTACGGTCAAAATGAGTTTGTGGATAAATATTACGGCGATTATGCCGCGTATGTGAAATGATAGAAATCAATAAAATTCCGGTACTGTTGATTACCGGTTATCTGGGAAGCGGTAAGACGACGCTGTTAAACCGCATCCTGACGAACAAGAAAGGTATTCGCTTTGCCGTTATCGTGAATGATATCGGCGAAGTGAATATCGATGCTTCGTTGATCCAGCAGGGCGGGGTGGTTAGTCAGAAAGACGACTCGCTCGTAGCACTGCAGAACGGCTGTATCTGCTGCTCGCTGAAGATGGACTTGATTGCGCAATTGCACGATCTGGCTGCTCAGCACGCGTATGACTATATCGTCATCGAGGCGAGCGGTATCTGCGAGCCTGCGCCGATTGCGCAGACCTTGTGCTCGTACGCACAGATGGTGCCGCAGTTTGCTACCGACGGTGTGCCGACGCTGGATTGTATCTGTGCGGTAGTGGATGCCATGCGTATCCGCGATGAGTTTGCCGGAGGCGATGCCTTGGCGCACTATATCCCGAAGGAAGAAGACCTCGCTGCACTGGTGATTGAGCAGATCGAGTTCTGCAATATGATCCTGTTGAATAAGGCTTCCGAAGTTAGCGAAGAAGAACTTGCGCGCATTAAGAGTATTATTCGCGCAATCCAACCAACCGCCGAAATCATTGAAACGAACTACTGCGATGTGGAACTGGAGAAACTGCTGCACACCGGTTTGTTTGATTTCGACAAGACGGCTACTTCGGCCAAATGGATCCAGGAGGTGGAGGACGCAAGTCACCATCACGAGCATCATCACGACGATGACGATGACGACGATGATCACGATCACCTCGCAGAGTTTGGTATCGAGACCTATGTCTATTATGCGCGTAGGCCGTTTGATCTGGGACTATTTGATGAGTTCGTGGCAAGCAAATGGCCTAAGAACGTGATCCGCTGCAAAGGTATGTGCTATTTTGCGGAGGAGTACGATATGTGCTACCTGTTCGAACAGGCCGGCAAGCAGTTCAATCTGCGCAAGGCCGGTGAGTGGTTTGCAACCATGCCGAAGGAGGAACTGATGCAACTGATGGCAGACGATGCGCAGTTGCGTAAGGACTGGGATGACCAGTACGGCGACCGGATGCAGAAACTCGTTTTTATCGGTCAGCATCTCGATAAAAAAGCACTTACCGATGAACTCGATAAGTGCCTGCAGTGATCGATTAGGGATTAGCGGATTTTACGAATCAGGGTTAACCCGTCACGCAAAGGGAGGATGACTTGCTCAAAGCGGTTATCCTCCTTTAGTTTGTCATTGAAGGCACGGAGTCCGAGTGTCTGCTTGTCCTTATCGTAGGCGGGATCGATGATATGCCTGTCCCAAAGGGTGTTGTCCGCGAGAATGAACCCTCCTACCGGCACCAGCGGATAGACCAAATCCAGATACGCGCAGTACTCGCGCTTATCGGCGTCGATAAAGACCAGATCGTACGTATCGACCATCAATGGTCGATGCAACAGCTCTTTGGCATCGCCGATAAGAAGGTCGATTTTCTCGCCCAGCGGTGAACGAGCGAAATTACGCCGTATGGTCTCTTCGAGTTCGTCGTTATGCTCGATAGTGACCAATTTGCCGCCTTCCGCTAAGCCCTCTGCCAGACACAAGGCACTATAACCGGTAAACGTGCCCAACTCCAAAATTCGTTTGGGACGGATCATGTAACTGATCATACTTAGCACGCGGCCTTGTACGTGTCCGCTCAACATATGAGGGTTGAGCACGTGCACATAGGTATCGCGTGTGATGGCCTGCAAAACCTCATTTTCCGGGGTTGAATGAACAGAAATATATTCCTCAAGTGTCATTTTGCTACAAAATTTGCTGCAAAAGTATAAAAAAATTTGCATATATCAAAATAATTCACTAATTTTGCAGCAAAATTCAAGCATTTTAATTTAATAATGGAAAAAATTGACGAATTGGATCGTAAGATTCTGAAGATTATTACCCAGAATGCCCGTATTCCCTTCCGCGATGTAGCGGAGCAGTGCGGCGTGAGCCGTGCGGCTGTTCATCAGCGTGTACAGAAAATGTTTGATAACGGCGTGATAACCGGTTCCAGTTACCATGTACAACCGAAGTCCTTGGGCTATCAGCTCTGCGTCTATATCGGTATCAAGATGGAGAAAGCCTCGATGTACAATCAGGTGATCTCGGCGCTGGAGCAGATTCCGGAAGTAGTGGAGGCTCAATACACTTTGGGTGAGTTCGGACTCCTTATTAAAGTATACGCGCACGATAACGAGCATCTGCTGACTTTGCTGAACAGTAAGATTCAGATCATTCCGGGTGTAGCCGATACAACGACGCTGACGACCCTTGCGCAACCGATTTATCGTCAATTACCGATTGAAGTGTAATATGGAGAGAGTAATTAGCGGCATACGGCCGACGGGTAATTTGCATTTAGGCAATTATTTCGGTGCGGTGAAGTCCTTCGTGAAGATGCAGGACGAGTACGATTGTATGTTTTTTATTGCGGATTGGCACTCGCTGACGACGCATCCGACTCCGGAGAATATCCGTAACTCAGTGAAGACGATTCTCAGTGAGTACCTCGCTTGCGGTATCGATCCTCAGAAAGCACCGATCTACGTGCAGAGCGATGTGAAGCAGGTGCTGGAGTTGTATCTGTACCTGAATATGAACGCCTATCTGGGTGAGCTGGAGCGCGTGACCTCGTTTAAGGAGAAAGTGCGCAAACAGCCGGATAACGTGAATGCTGGTCTGTTGACGTACCCGTGTCTGATGGCAGCGGATATCCTGATGCACAAAGCCGACAAAGTGCCGGTAGGTAAGGACCAGGAGCAAAATATGGAGATGGCGCGTTTGTTTGCCCGTCGTTTCAACCGTATTTATAATGTCGAGTACTTCAAGGAGCCGGCTTCTTTCCATTTCGCAGACAAGGCCGTAAAGGTACCGGGTTTGGATGGCACGGGTAAGATGGGTAAATCCGAAGGCAACTGTCTCTATCTGTGCGACGACGAGAAGACGGTGACGAAGAAGATCATGCGTGCCGTGACCGACCAAGGTCCGACGCAACTGAATCAGGAGAAACCGGAAGTAATCCGGAATTTATTTACGCTCTGTGAGCTGCTTTCCGGAAAGGAAGCGGCGGACTACTATAACGATCTGTACAACAACATGCAGATCCGTTATGGCGACATGAAAAAGCAGATGGCGGCTGATGCGAATGCACTACTGGCGCCCATCCGCGAGCGTATTCTCGCTTACTCGAGCGATGATGCATTATTAGATAAGATCATGCGTGAGGGCGCTGAAAAAGCGGCTGCACGAGCAGAGAAAACGATCGAGGAAGTACGGGAGATTATCGGCTTTAGAAAGATTTGAAAAAGCTGCTATACATAGGAATAGTCGCGGTCATGTGTACTGCCTGCGGTGTGACGTCTAACGCACCGCTTGACGATGCATATTATTGGCCGGATAAGGTGGAAAGTGGAGAGTCTAACGTCGAGAGCCAAGAAAAATTCGAAATCATCTCGCAGCAGGATACGACGATAACGGTACGGATTAAACGATGAGACGAATCGCAATCATAGTAACATTGGTCATGTCGCTTGCTTTGCAAGCGCAGGACTACGCCCGTATGGGGGAACGTTCGATCATCGGTTCAGCGCGGTATGTAGGAATGTCGGGTGCGATGTCGGCTATCGGTGGGGATGCATCCGCGGCGCACGATAACATCGCCGGTTTGGGCTTGTACCGCCGCTCGGAAGCGATGCTCTCCACGGATATCACACATGCCAAACCGCTAACGCGGTGGACGCTCTCGCAGGCCTCTTTTGTGCTGAGTCTGCCGGTGATAAACCCTGATAGTAAGATCAAGTTCCACAACCTGATGATTGCTTACCGTCGGTTGCATAGTTACAGCCGCGAGTACTACGTGAGCGGTGGTTCAAGTCCCTCGTTGGGTGCGCTGATTGAGAACGCAGACGTGGAGTGGGATATACCTTTCTGCACCGATGCTTACAACACAGGCTACGACCTGCGTCTAAGGGAGAGTGGGGGCATCCACGCGTTTGATTTCGGTTGGGCTGCCAATATCAGCGACCAATGGTACGTCGGTGCGGCATTGGATGTACAGGCTTATTCGATGTCGGCTACCGCGGCTTACCGCGAGGTTTTCAGCAGTAAGATCGGTGTGGACGGCAGCAACTATTACAATACGAACGAGACCTCGGTGCTGTACAACGGCGTGGGTGCAAGTCTGGCTGCCGGTGTAATCTACCGTCCGCTGAGTTGGCTGCGTATCGGAACGGGTATAGAGACCCCTACGGTGGGGCATCTGATAACGGCTACTTCGGGTACCTTGACGGCCCATACCGACAGTGTGCGGATGTCGTACGCCCCGGAAGGCAGTAACCGCGACAAGCAATTCCACCAACCGTTACATTCGTCTTCGTCGGTGGCTTTCCAGATCGGTGCGTACGGGATGATTGCGTTGCAATACGACCTGTATTATCAGCCCAAAGAGGCGCTCCAGCACTCGCTGCGGGCAGGTATCGAAGTGATTCCTATCTTGGGCATGTATCTCAATGCGGGTTATGCGTTTGAGAGTCCGTTCAAGCAACTGAACACGGTCGTTCCGATGGATCCGACTTTCAACCGTCAGGATACCTATTTTATGTATCCGAACCACACCCACTATGCCTCTTTTGCAATCGGCTATCGAGGCGACCATGTGATGGTGCAAGCCGCTTACCAGTACAGCCGGAATAGTCGTGATCTGTACGCTCATGAAGGGATGCTCCCGACCACTTATAACCAGGATATTCACCGAGTGGTAGTGACCCTCGGATGGCACAATTAATAAGATTCTATCATTCCTCGGGAGGACTTCGTGAGTCCGACCGAAGAGCGTAGAACAAGACGTAGTGCTCTTTGAGCGACGGTGGTCGCGATTCGCACGAGTCTTAGTTTAAGCGAACGGCATCGTGTAGCTACGAGACCGGAAAACTCAACAAATAACAACTAACCGAGTGCAAATGCTTCACTAATGGCGTGCCGGTACTCTACGCCGTGACCCCGTGAATTGAGTTAGTTTACATTCCTGACTCCCGGGTAGCGATGAGTTGGCCGGATTACAGAGGAAAAAGCAGGCCTCAAATCCTATCTTAAGGAAGTTTTCTCGCGCAAAATGCTACACGGTGCTTTTTTTTATGCACTTTTCTCTTGCATATATCAAATTTTTGTTGTAATTTTGCAGCGCAAAATATAAAAATAGAAAATTAGAAGAACAAATTTATATGGAAGCAGTAAGGCAAACATCGTACGATTGGAGCTCGGACATCCAAGAGAAGCCGATTATTGACCCGAATTGGAGAACGCAGCCGACTCGTTCACGTAAAGAATTTATGGATGAGTTAGCTCGCCGAGTAGGTTCTCATTATGGATTAGCCGATATTCGTGAGGCGCAATGATCGGAGGAGGTCCGTACATAGTTGAGTTTAAGCAATCTGCTGAATCCGACTTGATCGAGTTGGAGAAGTTTATTGTGGAAGATTGCTATGCGCCATTGACTGCAAAACGCAAGTTTGCGGACTTAGACAAACGATTGGATTGGTTAGAAAAGTACGCAGAACTGCCGGCTATTGATTTTAACCTCAGTTATCAGTATGGCCTTTTAGTTCGTACGATTCCGTTTGGAAAGAAGATGACAATCCTATATACTGTTGAGGGAGAAAAAGTGTACATTTTGCGAATTATGCCGCAGAGCATGATCGTGTTTTAATATAACCCCTCGCTGCCACCGACAGCGTAAAAAAGCGGTCGTCGCTTCCCGACGTTAAACAGAAGGACATATTAAAAGGCGTTTATTAACGTTGTTTGCGACTCCTTGAAACTTCGCAACTTTCAGCTTTAAGTCCAAACAACCATAATGAATGTCCATGTGGGTATGTTATATATCCACGCCTCGCTAAAGGGTGAGGCGGGTTTAGCATATCGGGCGTGGATTTCGGTTGTTTTTCTACTTAAAGCGGGCATGCGAAGGCCTCAAGGAGCGTGAAGAGCAAACGGACTTCACGCTTTTTCTATGTCTATAAGATAGATAATAATTGTTAAAATATTGCAATACCTATGAAAAAGTTTTTAATTAGTGCGTTGCTGTTAGTGACAGCATCATTCGTGAACGGAGCGTTCGCTCAAAGTGCCGAGGAAGCGGCAAAGTATGGTCAGTTGCAAGAGATTCAAGTTCCTGCAGCAGGCAAGTTGGGTAAATTGATCAAAAAGGAAGATCCAACGATCACGGCTCTTAAACTATCTGGTGAATTAAATGCAAAAGATTGGGACATTTTATTCAGTTTACCGAATATCGCTTATCTTGATTTATGGGACGCTAAAAATATCGCTCCTATCTACGAGTGGAAAGAAGGCAAAGAAAAGAAAAGTATGGAGTTGATAAAAGGGACCAAGAATTTAACCCCTATGATCAACATGTCTAAATTGAAATTTCTGGCAGTTCCTTCAACTGCAGACGGCCTTGCAATCCAACAAAATACCAAATACAATTTGGATATGCTTGTGCCAAATGCCAAAGGTGCTGGATTATCTACTAGTATCAGTTTTGAGAACTTGCGGGAGAAAGAATTCATCGACATGGACGCACTAGTAGGCGATGAAATATACAGGTATATGCGTATGAATCGCATGGAAATGGAAGACATGTCTGACGAGTACAAAATTCGTTGCAAAGTTATATACGAATCAAATCCTACTGTAAACAAATTCTTATTATATATGATTCGTCCAGAAGAGGTTTTAATTGAACCCACAGGAAAAAGAATCTTAAATAGATACGCATCGTCACAAAACGTTGTTGATCTTGGTTCATACCATGAGATAATGAAACAAGCCTTTGCTGGCACAGATGTAGAAGAGGTAAACTTAGGACAAAATATAACTGAGATTCCGGAAGGATGCTTTTTGAACTGTAAAAAGCTAAGAAAACTGACAATGCCTGCTGTCACTAAAATTGGCAATTACGCATTTAGCGGAACAGAGCAGTTGGAAGAGATCAAGGTAAATTCCCAAGCAGAATCTTTTAATCTTGGTAGTGTTGTTTGTTGTGGGGTAAAGAAAGTTGATTTGACTGAATTTTCTTATGCTCCTGAGTTAATTTCTGATTTAGAGTCTAAAAGTGGAAGAAGAGGAGATATTGGGAGTAATTTAGATTGCAAAGATAAATGGGCAAATGTCAAGAATGATATAGAATTTATGATTCCAGCAGGTGCTCGTAGCCATCGCTATAATGTTGGTGACTGGAAAGTGTTGCGTGTTGTTGAATATGGAGCACAAAACAACTATACATTCCAATTGGATAGTGTTGGTTCTCTCAAGAACTTCATTACTGACGACAATGCTCTTAATATCAGAAGTCTTACGCTGAAAGGAGTAATGGATGAGACGGAATTTGAGTTGGTTAGGAAATGTAAATATCTGAAGTTTTTAGATATGACGAACTGCTTTACCTTTGCTTCGGTAGAAGTGCAGAAGGGCAAAGCCGCTGCTGATATCTTCTTACTCCAGCTCCTTAGTTTAGGAAGTAGTATGGATAGAGAAAAGAAAGAGCAGCAATACGCACATTATGAAACATCGTATAATGAAGTGCAAAAAGCACAAGTTCGAGACAACTTCATTAAGAGTTTGGGTATAGACGATGTAAAAATGGAAGACTTAGATGCTATTTTTGGGCATGGCAAAGTTATCGTAAGCAGCGAATGTTATTTCCCCGAAGGAGCATTTGAGGGTTTGAAAGAACTGGAGGAAATACATTTCCCGAATAAATTATTACGCCTTGAAAGAAAAAATTTATACCTATTGCGTGGAGCTTCTAAAAACTATAAAAAATACATTCAACACTTGAAGAAAGTCAGAGTTTCCAATGAACTACATACATTAGGTGATTACTTATTTGCATTTTCTCCATTAGAGGATATCAATATTCCTGATTCATTAAAATATGTTGGTTACTCTTGCTTCAAAGAATGCAAGTTGAAAAAAGTTGATTTGTCGAATACCCAAATAACAACATACCATTTCTATTCTGATAGAGACTATCCTGATATGGAAGTATATATTGGAGACACAAAGTCTATCGGTCTGCCTCTCTATGCCTTTTATGGAACTCAATTGGAAGAACTCCGGTTGCCAAAGAGATTAACTAAAGCAGAGTGGATTGGAGATCAATTATCGGATAACAATACAGCTCGATCAAATGAAATTGTTATATATGTTTACTTCAAAGAGCCATTCTGCAAAGTCGGACAATTTGAAGAGGCATACGGTAAGATAAAAGAAATCCATATTCCACGTGGTATGAAAGCAGCTTGGCGAGGATACCCAAATCTAATTGATGATATCGATTTGTAATTTCCCAACTCCTCTCGGAAAATATAAAAAATCTTGCAAAAAATCGGCATATATTTGTGTATGTCGATTTTTTGTTGTACCTTTGCACTCGAATTCAAAATACCTCCTTTTTTCTCCTGTTTGACCGACATATATAGCCAAATCAGACTGGCGAGACACTAACGAGAGAGAATCGGATCGGGGTTAAGTCGGTAGTAAGTAGGGGGCGATACCTATTAAATCAACAACCTATATGGCAAAAGCAACATTAAACAAAAAGTTCAAGAAGTATACGGGCATTGTCCCGCCTAATGGACATCGTTTCTATCTCACCAACCGTTTTGGGGAAGAGATCATCTCTCATTGTCCCGAACACCGAGATCCCGAATCCATTACTCCCGCACAACGTCAGGCCTTTCAACTTATCAAAGAGGCATCCGCTAAAGCTGATGCCGAACTCAAAGACCCCGTTAAGCATGATGAATGGCTCCAAAAATGGCATCAATCGCTAACTTCTAAGGGACAGCACTACAAGACTCTTCGTGGCTTCACTATCGCACAAATTCGCAAACAACAAGCATAAAATGCATGAAAATGTTCGAAAAATGGCATACACTCTTGTGTATGTCAATTTTTTTTTGTACTTTTGCAGCCGATTTGTGTATGAATCCTTTTTGTAAACAATAAAAACAGTATAAACATTTATTCCTCTGGGCTGGCTAAGAGGGGCTTTCCAACTAACGAGGACTTCGTGAGTCCGAGTTAAGAGCGAGGGCATCCGAGTACTCCCTACTAAAACGCAGTTTTGGTACATGTACGAGGATAGCCAGCAGCGAATGGCTAAGAAGAAAGAAGAGTTCGTAAAACAGGACGAACAATTGCAAGAAGTAAATGAGGCGCTGACCGGTGCCGGTAAGTGGATTGAAGACAACGCGAACCTGATCAGTTGGATCGTTTGCGGTATCGCTGTCGTAGTGATGGGTATCATCGCCATCAACCAGTACGTGATCAAGCCGAAGGCTCTGGAGGCAAGTAACGAGAACGCGAAAGCAGTCGTTTATTTCATGGCCGGTGATTTTGACAAAGCGCTTGCCGGTGACGACGCTGAGTGCATCGGTTTCGAGGCAATCGCGGACGAGTACGGTCACTATCAGCAAGGTAAGCTCGCTGCGCTGTATGCAGGTATCTGCTACTTCGAGAAGGGTGAGTATGAAGAGGCTGCCAAGTACCTCAAGAAGTTCGATGCTGACGATCTGAACATCGATCCGGCTGCGCACCAACTGCTCGGTGATGCGTATGTAGAGCTCGGTGAGTACGGTAAAGCTGCCAAGGCTTTCGAGGCTGCTGCTGAGTCCGGCAACGAGATCATCGCTCCGATGAGTCTGAAGAAAGCAGGTCTGGTGTACCTTAAAGAGGACAACAAATCCAAAGCACTGAAAGCTTTCAAGGCAATCAAAGAGAACTATCCGCAGTCTGCTGAAGCTCAGGATATCGATAAATATATCGCAATCGCAGAATAATGACGACGGATTTGTCGAAATATGATGCGAATCAACTGCCTAGCGCTGATGTTCTCGAACGTCAGCGCTATGCGATTGTAGTAGCGGATTGGAACAGCGAAATCACATATGCGATGCTGCAGGGCGCCGTGGATACATTTGCTAAACACGGTGTACCGGCAGATGGTATTGATGTGATTCATGTGCCGGGTACGGTGGAGTTAACCTACGGCGCTGCACGTATCATGAAAGAGGAGCGTGTGGATGCGGTGATGGTCATCGGCTGTGTGATTCAGGGCGACACCCCGCATTTTGACTATGTATGTCAGAGTGTGACGCAAGGTGTAGCGATGCTGAATGCGCAGGGCAAAGTGCCGGTTATTTTCTCCGTACTGACGGTGCTGAACAAACAGCAGGCGCTGGATCGTTGCGGCGGTAAGTTGGGTAACAAAGGAATCGAAGGTGCAGTGACGGCCATCAAGATGGCGAATCTCTAATCACTTATCGAATGAAGGTCTATAAATTCGGTGGGGCATCGGTGAAGGACGCGGCAGGCGTTCGTAACCTGGAGACGATTGTACGTCAAGCAGACGTGCAGGACGGTCTTATGGTGGTGGTGTCGGCAGTAGGAAAGACGACCAATGCGTTAGAGCGGGTGTTGGAGTTCCTGGATGCCGGCAAGGAAGAAGCGGCGCTCAACCAATGGATAGACATCATCGACCACCATGTGGCGATCATGAAGGAGCTGGGGCTGCAACCCGGCTCGGATATAAGGCTGCAAGGTGAGATTCCTTACGATCCTAATAAATCGTACGACGAGAACTACGACCAGATCGTGTCGATGGGTGAGTTGCTATCCACCCAGATCATCGCGGTTTATCTGCTCAAGCAGGGCTTGTCGGTAGAGTGGTGGAACATGCCTAAGTTGCTCCGTACGGATGCTACGTGGCGGGAAGCAAAAGTGGATGACGCGACGAGTGCTGCTGTTATCCGCGCCGGTTGGGAGCGCCCGAACAGGCCGGCTATCGTGGTGGCACAAGGTTTTATCGGCGGTACGGCAGACGGTCAACGTACGACACTCGGTCGGGAAGGATCGGACTACACGGCAGCGCTCTTGGGTAACTACCTGGACGCAGAATCGGTGACGATCTGGAAAGATGTACCGGGTATCTTGAATGCCGATCCGCGTATTGAGCCGGAGACGGTTCTAATCCCCTCTCTGCGCTATCAGGATGCGGTGGAACTCAGTTATTCGGGTGCGCAGATTATTCACCCGAAGACCATTAAGCCGCTTGAGAATAAGCATATTCCTTTGTTTGTAAAGCCCTTCGGCGATCCCCATGCGGCAGGTTCGTGTATCTCGGAAGACGGCATCGGACCGGTGAATATTCCGGTGTATATTTGGCGTAAGAACCAGATTCTGATTACCATGCGGCCGAAGGATTTTGCGTTTGTGCTGGAAGAGAGCCTGAGTGAGATCTTCGATATTATCCATCATCATCGCCTTAAAGTGTCGTTGATACAGTCCTCGGCGGTGACGATCTCTGTGTGCGTGGACAACACACGTTTTGTGGCAGACGCCTTGGAGGCATTACGGGTCCATTTCAATGTATCCTATAACGACCATTTGTCGCTGCTCACGATCCGCGGTACGACCAAAGAGATCTTGGAGCAGGCCAAAGCCGGTCGTACGATTATGCTGAGTCAGACAACCCGTCGGACGGCGCGTCTGGTAGTGAGTGAAGAAAAATAAAACCATGGAACACTTAAAACAATATATTTCAGCGGAATACTGGAAGGACTTGGTGCTTGGTTTTGTGCAGGCGATGGGTACGCGTAAGTTCTGGAAAGAACTGCTGATGATGACTGCGGGTATGAGTCTCGGCGCGGCAGCAGTCTATTATTTCTTGATGCCGAGTCATCTGATCGTGGGTTCGATCTCCGGTCTCTCCATCGTGTTCAATACCCTTATTGGCGGCGATGCCGATACGTTCTCCTATATTGTGATGGGTATCAACGCGTTCCTGTTGCTGCTGGCATTCATCCTGATCGGAAACGAGTTCGGAGCCAAGACCGTTTATACGGCGATGATCTTAGGTCCGTTGACGCAGCTGTGGGACCGTATCTATCCGAATACCAATTTCACGCACCAGGTGGTGGATGCACCGGAGGTGTTGGCGCAACTGCAAGCCGGTCAGACTGTACTCGATGCGCATGGCAATCCGTATATTCTGAATCGTACCGGAGAGGTGATGGAGCAGGTGCGCGAGTCGGTAATGAGCGGCGGTTTAGGCATGGGTGATGTATGGTTCGACTTGATCTGCTTCGTGCTCTTACTTAGTGCCTGTCAGGCGTTTCTGTTCCGCATTAACGCTTCGACCGGAGGCCTCGATATCCTCGGTAAGATCGTGCATAAATACCTGCATTTCGATATCGGTACATCCGTTGCAATCGGCGGTATCATCATCTGCTGCTCGTCGTTCCTGATCAATGACTTCCGGATGGTGGTCATCGGTATCATCGGTACGTGGATCAACGGTCTGGCTATCGATTATTTCACGGCTTCGCTCAATAAACGCAAACGTGTCTGCATCGTATCGGACGAACCCGATAGAGTACGCAAATATATTGTGGAGACGCTCGTGCGCGGATGCTCGATTTATCGGATTGAAGGCGGCTATAGCGGAGAAGAGCATCTGGAGATCCAGACCTTGTTAACGCAAGACGAGTTCTCGTCGGTGATGGCATTTATCCGCGACAACAAGATCAAAGCCTTTATTACTGCCGGCAACTGCTCGGAGGTCTATGGCCTTTGGCTTCGACACAAGAAAGTTCACGGCAAGACGGTTATTGTAAATGAATAAAACAAGAATATTATGAGTAGAATATTAGTCACAGGAGGTACCGGATATATCGGCTCGCACACGACGGTTGAGTTGATGCAGGAAGGCTACGATGTGACCATCGTAGATAACCTGAGTAACTCATCGATTGATGTGTTAGACGGCATAGAGGCGATTACGGGCAAAAAACCGGAGTTCGCTAATGTGGACTGCGGTAATTTTATGGACCTGGATAATGTGTTCCGTCAATATCCGGATATCGTCGGTGTCATTCATTTTGCAGCCAGCAAAGCGGTCGGAGAGTCGGTGGAGAAACCGCTGATGTATTACCGCAACAACCTCGGCAGTCTGGTTACTTTGCTGGAGGTGATGAAGTTGCATCAGGTGCATAACATCGTCTTCTCTTCTTCCTGCACGGTGTACGGTCAGCCGGATAAGGACCATCTGCCGGTTGATGAGACCGCGCCTATCCAGAAAGCTCTCTCTCCCTACGGCAATACCAAGCAGATCAACGAGGAGATCATCCGCGATGAGGCGCATGCGGACAAACAGCTGCACGCAACGATCTTGCGGTATTTCAATCCGATCGGAGCGCACCCGTCAGCAGCTATCGGTGAGTTACCGAACGGCGTGCCGCAGAACCTACTGCCGTATGTGACACAGACGGCTGCTGGACTCCGTCCTGAACTGCGCGTGTTTGGCAATGATTATAATACGCCGGACGGCTCGTGTATCCGCGATTATATCTATGTAGTAGACCTGGCAAAGGCGCACGTGAAGGCGATCGGTCGCATGCTGACAGTGGAAGATCGCGAGCAGGTGGAGGTGTTTAACCTCGGTACAGGTAAGGGTGTGTCGGTGCTGGAACTCATCCGTGCGTTTGAGGCGGCGACCGGTGTGAAACTGCCGTACGTCATTGTCGGCCGTCGGGAAGGCGATATCGAGCAGGTGTGGGCGAAGCCCGACAAAGCGAACAAGGTGCTGGGATGGAAAGCAGACACCCCGATTCGAGACGTGCTGCTATCGGCATGGAAATGGGAGAAGAAGATTCGAAAGATTGAAGATTGAAAAAAACAGAAGATTTATGCTATATCCGTTTAAGTTCATACCGCAACTATTCCATAAGATCTGGGGCGGACATACAATCGAGAAATGGTACGACAACGTGCCTGCTGGCTACGAGAACGTAGGCGAGGCATGGGTGATGTCGGATATAGAGCGTTTCCCGACAGCGGTAGCTAACGGCTCGCACGAAGGGGATGAACTGCAGGACTTGATCGAGGTGTATATGGATGAGCTGGTGGGGGAGAAAGTGTTTGAGGTGTTCGGTACCCGCTTCCCGTTGCTGCTCAAGTTCATTGATGCAACCGACGATCTGTCTATCCAGGTTCACCCGGACGATGAGTATGCATTGGAGAACGAGCAATGTCCCGGTAAGACCGAGATGTGGTACGTGCTGCCCTCCAAAGGAGAGTCAGCTATCTATCTCGGTTGGAAGCAGCAGATGAACGTGTCCTTGATACATGCGGCGATTAATGACGGCACTTTAGCCGACTACTTGCGCGAGTATAAGGTGCATGAGGGTGATGTGGCGTATATCCCTTCCGGTACGGTGCACGCGATGCGCAAAGATACGATTGTAGCGGAGATCCAGGAAAACTCGGATATTACCTATCGTCTGTACGACTATAACCGGGTAGGTAATGACGGTAAGAAACGTCCGCTCAAGCTTGATAAGGCGCTCAAGGTGATGGAGTTCTCGCCGAAGACCGAGGCATCCTGTCAGCCGACCATGCCGCGTATGGACGGAGAAGTGAACCTGAAGAAGTCTCCGTTCTTCACCACTAATCTCCTGTGTCCGACGCGCGCTATGATGCGCGATTACAGTACGATTGACTCGTTCGTAGCGTATATGTGCGTAGAGGGTAGTTGTACGGTGACAGCCTTGGACTGCGAGGCGGAAGACAAGACGGTAGGCATCAAAAAAGGCGAAGCAGTACTTATTCCTGCTTGCCTGAATGCAATCCGTATTGACCCGCAAGGTCCGTGTAAGTTATTGGAAGTTTACGTCGAAATAGCGTAATTCCTAATCATTTATTGAAAGAACGAGAAATGCACACTTCCGTAGGTGCGCGTCTCGATATGTCTAGGGTGGCTTGTGAAATCGGTATCTTTGCCATGTTCAATCACAAGCCATCCGTTTTCTTTTAGTATGTCCCGCGCTAAGATAACATCGGGCAGAGTAGGTAACTCTTCCAAAGCATAAGGGGGATCGGCAAAGATAAGATCGTACTTTGTACGGCAGGCGCTGAGGAACTTAAACACATCGCCGCGTATGACACTTAGATTGCGGATGCCGAGTTGCTTGCAACAACTGATAATCCAGTTTTGCTGCACATGCGCAATCTCCACGGCCGTCACTTCCCGTGCACCGCGACTAATACACTCAATACCGATGCCACCCGTACCGGCAAACAAGTCCAGCATATCAATCCCTTCCAAATCCATTCGGTTATTGAACAGATTGAACAGGCTCTCCTTGGCGAAGTCGGTCGTTGGCCTCGCGGTGATATTTTTAGGGGGCGACAACCGCCGCCCCCTGTATATGCCAGAAATAATGCGCATGGATCACTCCCAGTTACCGGCATTGTTGTTCGGTGCATAGATATCACCGACCTTCAAGCCTGCATAGTGGTCGAGTTTATTCTCTTTATCAATCAGGTTAACCAACTCCTGATTGTTCAGGTCGCCCAGATAGCTCTCAAACGGAGCGCGTGCTTCGAACAGCGGAACACGGATACCCTGGCTGGTCTTGTAGTCGTTGTTGACCTCCAACTCGAAACGCTTACCTTCGCTGAACGGAATAATGATGATGGCATCAATCGAGTTCTCGTCGTACTCACCCTTATAGAGCGATTGCAACATGTTGAGCTCAATCGTATCACGACGGAAACCTGCTAAACCATTGCTAACAACGTCTTTATCGTTCTCCCAAATATAAGCGTAAAGCTCATCGGTAGAATCAAAACTCTTCGTCTTCAGCGCTTTCTTCTTTGCTTCATTGAGGATTTTAACAGCCTTATGCTCGGTCAAACCGGCCTCCAACTGCTTGTCGGTAAGACTACCTTCCTTGAGGAGCTCTTTCTTCGGAGCGGTCTTGAGGAAGAGCAGCAACGAATCATAATTAGCGGTGAAAACACCTTTCTGATGGTGATACTCCACCTCTGCCGTACGCAGATCAACCAGATGTTTGATAACCACTACTTCGCGCTCAGCACGCTTGTTCTCAAACTTAATAGGCGTCGTAACACTCGTCACACAGAAGTAAGCCATGACAACTGCCGCGATGCTTAAAAGACAAATTACAAGGGATCTTGTTGTTTTCATTATCGGTTAAATTTTTATTATTTTCAAAAAATCGCTGCAAAGGTACAAAAAAATTTGCATATGTGCAAGAAAAATCGTAACTTTGTGCCGTTTTTTAGAAATAGAATATATGGAAGATAGCAATAAAGTCCTTTTTTCGATCCTGAATGAGCGGCTGGAGTTGCTTCGCGAACTCGATAAAGAAGGAGATTCGGACAAACGGCGACATATCGCCCGTGAGACCCAGAACCTGCACGCTCCTATGGCTCACCGACTCGGTTTATATCAGATCAAGACCGAGATGGAGGACCTTGCGCTAAAATTCCTCGATTACGATACCTATAAATATATCGCGCACGCGCTCAACGCGAAGAAGGCGGAACGGGAGGCGTATATTGCTTCTTTCATTGCGCCGCTGGAGAAGAAGTTGAAGGAGGCTGGGTTTGAGTTCACCATCAAAGGTCGCCCGAAGTCCATTCACTCCATCTACCATAAGATGCAGGCGCAGCATTGCGATGTGGATAAGATCTATGATCTTTTTGCCATCCGTATCATCTTGGACTCCCCGCCGGAGAAAGAGAAATCGGACTGCTGGCAGGTCTATTCCTTGATCACCGATATCTTCCCGCCTAACCCCAAACGCTTGCGCGATTGGCTGTCTGTGCCCAAAGAAAACGGGTACGAATCGCTTCATACCACCGTACTGGGACCGGAAAACCGCTGGGTCGAGGTGCAGATCCGTACCCGCCGAATGGATGAGGTAGCGGAGCAGGGTATTGCGGCGCACTGGTCGTATAAGGGCGTCAAAGGCTCTATTGTACAGAAGTCCGGCGATGTGTTTGTCTTCACGCCCACCGGCGATTTGAGACGTCTGCCGGAAGGTGCAACGGTATTGGATTTCGCTTATTCGATACATAGCGAAGTAGGTGCACATTGTGTTGGTGGTACCATTCGTAATCAGAATGTTTCCATCCGACAGAAGTTGGAGAACGGTGATCAGGTTTCCGTTTTGACCTCGCCGAACCAGCACCCGAACGCCGATTGGCTCAATTATGTGGCATCGACCAAAGCGAAGAACAAGATTCGTCAGGCCCTTAAGGAGATCGAGTACAAGCAAGCGGCAGAAGGAAAGGAGATCATTGAGCGTAAGTTCAAGAACTGGAAACTCGAATATACGGAGGGTGACATCACCCGCATGGCCATCAAGTTGGGTTACAAAGCCGTTTCGGACATGTACCAATCGGTGGCGAACGGCAAAGAGGACATGCAACATCTGAGGGATGTGCTGCTCACGCCGGAAGAGGCACCTGCCCAACGCGAACATACCGAGTATATCGACAAGTCTGAACTCAAGGGCCTTGCGATCGAGGTGGACATGAACGTGAAGAACGTCGACTATAACCTCTCCAAATGTTGCAACCCGCAGCCCGGAGATCCGATCTTTGCTTTCGTGTCCGTGCTCAAAGGTATCCGTATTCACCGTATTGATTGCCCGAATGCGGCCGATATCCGCAGCCGTTATCCTTATCGAATGATTCCGGCCCGCTGGGCAAAGAAAGCATGAGTGATTACCCGAGCGTCATATTAGAGCAGGCTGTGAACCAGATGGCATCGTTGCCGGGAGTAGGGCGGAGAACCGCGCTTAGGCTGGTGTTGCATCTGCTGCGTCAACCGGAACAGAACGTAGAGGCTTTCTCCAATGCCTTCACGCGCCTCAAGAAAGAGGTTGTTTATTGCCGCGAGTGCCATAACATTTCCGATACGGAGACCTGTCCGATATGTGCTTCGACGCGTCGGGACCATGGGACAATATGCGTGGTGGAGAACGTGCAGGATGTGATGTCCATCGAAAACACGGGGCAGTATAACGGGGTTTATCATGTGCTCGGAGGTATCATCTCTCCAATGGAAGGGATCGGGCCCAAAGATATCGAAATAGACTCCCTCATTGAGCGGATTACCAAAGGGAATATTGACGAGATCATCCTCGCCTTGCCTACCACCATGGAAGGCGATACGACGAACTTCTATATTTATAGAAGAATACAGAACGCCGGCATGGATATCAAGATATCCCAGATCGCTCGCGGTGTGGCGGTGGGCAACCAAATCGAATACACGGACGAGATCACTCTCGGACGGTCTATTGTTAACCGAACAGAATTCAAAGCATAATATGGAAGAGAATCAAGTTATCCGCAATCTCAATTGGATCTATTACACCCAAATGGTCATCGCACTCATCGTCCTGACGGCCATGTATTACGCCTGGACCAAAGGGCTCTATGAACCGCTGGACAGAATGTCGTCCTTGGGCCAAGCCGTGCAGTATATCATCATCTTTGATGCTCTGCTTACCATCCCCTTGGGGCTCTATCTCGTCAAATGGTTCAAACCGCAGACCTACGATAAGTACTTTAAATGTGCGGCGGCGCGTATCCTCTTGGCTTCCAATGCCATGCCGCTTGGCATCGCAGCTTACTACTGGATGGGCTGTTACCAATCGATGCTTTGGGTAGCTGCTATCGCTGCGGTAGCGTGGTACTTCACCAAACCGACGCTTGGCAAGATGGATCAGGAAATGCAGCCAGAGGATCCGAATATGCCCACTTATTAACGTATAAAAAGAGAAACTATGATTATATCGTGTGATTTTGATGGTACGATTGTTACCCACGAGTACCCGAAAATAGGCAAACCCATCCCCTTTGCTATCCAGACCCTCAAGAAACTGCAGGAGGAGGATCATCATCAGATCATCCTCTGGACCGTTCGGGAAGGGGCATTGCTCCAAGAAGCGCTGGATTACTGCAAGTCCAAAGGGCTTGAGTTTTATGCCGTGAACTCCAATTATCCGGAAGAGAAAGAGGAAGATCGTACCAACCGTAAGGTGGTGGCCGATATCTATATCGATGACCGTAACTTAGGCGGACTGCCCGAGTGGGGAATCATATATAATATGATTCATACCGGGCATCCTTTTGAACCGGCACCGCAGGGCAACATGGAAGATCTGCACCCTAACAAAAAGAAAAAAGGCTTCTTTGCCAAACTCTTCGGAGGATGATTAACCTGCGCAAAATAGAACCCGCTGACTTGCCGTTCCTCTATACATGGGAGAACGATGCGGCTTCTTGGGCAGACGGAGACAACCATAATCCGCTTTCCCAACAGGACTTGCGCGATTATATTGAGTCCACCACCGGGGATATTTACCGCGACTGCCAACTCCGCCTCATCATTGAGGAAGAGGGCGTAACGATGGGTTGTATTGATCTCTTTGACTTCGATCCCCGCAATCGCAAAGCCGCGCTCGGAATGTATATCGCCCCTGAACACCGCGGCAAGGGAGTAGGGCGAAGGGCGTTAGAGCAAATGGAGAGATATGCCTTCGGGCACCTCAACCTCCGCCTCTTATATGCCGTCATTGCTACGAACAACGCGCCTTGTACTGCCCTTTACAAGACTTCCGGCTACACACCCTCATCCCCCTTACAAGGATGGACCCTTGAGGCTGACGCGGTTATTTGGATAAAAAGTCAAATCGAGTTGTAGCATGTTTTTCCAAATCCTTCACCCCACAGAGGCCTTGCGACCATATATATCCCGATATGTATTTGTCAAGGCAGAGGGGTCAACCGATACGATGATGCCGCCCAGAGATGACCCGCGTTTCGTGAACGGAAAACATGTGCAGCAGTTACTCCCCAATTACGGAAGTCTTATCTTCCAGCGCAATGTGACCACCGACATAAACGGTACCATCTCTGATGGTTTGACACTCCTTGGCGCGAACCAAACTACAATCGGCATCACAACACTCAGCGGCTGGTACGAAGGGATGATGCTGGATTTTGAACCGGGAGGTATGCACGCCCTGTTGCATATCGACCTGCAACAATTATCCGGGCAAGTGCTCACCGCTCAATCCTATGGTGATGAAGGATTAATGCAACTGGACCACATCTTCAAATACACGCCTCAAGCAGAGCATATTGCGCCGCTAATTGATGCTTTCTTCCTGGGGCATCTGCCGCATAAGGAAGACACCAACTATACCCGCCTGCAGAGTGTGATTGCCGCTTGCGATGAGGCGAAAGGCAATATCTGCGCTGCCGAAATGGCATCTGTCGCTTGTTTGAGTGAACGCCAGTTCCTGCGCATCTTCCGCACCTATGTAGGCATCCCTCCTAAACAGTTTATTCGCTTGCGTCGTTTCCATCGAACCTTGCAGTCTATGCAGCAGACTGCCGCAAAGGGCAAATCAATAGATTTGATGACCGTTGCTTTGCAGCACGGCTACTATGATCTGAGCCACATGGCACTTGAGTTTCAGCAGATGGGATGTGTCTCGCCAAGCCATTTTCGCATGTTAGGCATCCCTTTGACGGATGATTTCTCCGTTTTTTTCGCCTAAAAAGAGTTCCAAAAGGCATAATGTCCGTTTTTTCATATACCGTTTGAATAAAATGCAGTACTTTTGCACCGGATTTCAAAACGGAACAAACTTATGAAAAAGATTGTATTGGGATTTGTTATGCTGTTTGCGCTTACGGCATTGGCAGAAAACGTGAAAGGAACGGTAGAGGACGCACATGGAAAACCCATGCCTTTTGTAACCATCTCCGTGTTGACGCAAGACTCAACACTCATTACGGGTGCTATCACGGATGATGACGGACATTATTCTCTAGAGGTTCCCGCCCGTACGTATATCATTCAGGCATCCTTTGTCGGCTATCACACCGCGTTTGGCGGACCGGATTTCGTATTACACGAAGAAGCGGAGCGGCTGGCGGAAGTGGAAGTGAAAGCCAAGAAACCGCTTATCGAGCGGCAGATGGACAAACTGGTGGTGAACGTGAGTGCCTCTCCCTTATCCGCCGGTTCCAACGGAAATGACATCCTGCGCCGCTCGCCTGGTGTGCGGATTGACAAGGATGGCAATATTACCGTCAACGGTAAAGCCGTGGAGATATGGATCGACGGCAAGCCCTCTTACCTAAGCGGTCAGCAACTCAAAGCCATGCTCGATGGTACAGACGGTAACACTATCGAGAAGATAGAGATCATCTCTAACCCCTCAGCCAAATACGACGCAAGCGGGCAGGGTGGTATCATCAATATCAAGACGAAGCGAAATATGATGCGCGGTCTGAACGGCATGTTGTCCGCTGGGTACGGAGGTATGTATTTCAGCGATGTTAACCGCTGGTTGAGTCAGGAGATGGCTTCGCTGATGCTCAATTACCGCGGTGAGAAGACCTATACCTTCGGTCAGTTGACGCAAGTGTTTTCGCAGAACGATATAGACTTCGAGTCATATCGAAAGACACCTTCCACAGAGAACTACTCGAAGTCGGGATACGATCTGAATTTCCAATACTATATGCTCAAACTAGGCAATGATTGGTATATAGACTCGGCCAACACCTTAGGTTTTATCCTTCAGGTGCCTTACATGAATATCCGTCAGAATATGATGGATGGCCGCAATTATGCCTATACCATTCAAGGTGTTGATACCTTGCGAAGCAAGACGACCACCGACACCCGTACCGGAGCACCCCAACACACGGCAAACCTCAACTTTACCCACACGTTTAATGAGGAACTGGAGCGCGAACTCACGGTCAACGTGGATTATAACCGCTATAAGACCAAGACCCACAATTTTCAAGAAACGGATTTTATTGGTATCAAAAATCAAGGATTGGACATTCATAGCAAACAAATCGTGGATATCTATAGTGCCAAATTGGATTTCCAGACCAAGTTCTGGCAAACCGGTATTATCGAGTGCGGCGTCAAATACGCCCTCTCGTCCACGGATAACAATATGACGACAGACTCGATTTTGAACGGCACTCATCTGTCCACGACCCCAAGCGATTTCCTCTATCGGGAACATGTGGCTGCCGCTTATATATCTGTAGGCAAACAATTCGGCGCACACTGGTCGGTCAAACTGGGCCTCAGAGGTGAATATACCTATAGTCATGGCAATTGGAGCAGTGCGGACAGCGTTACAAACAAGTCGTATTTCAATCCCTTCCCGACGGCGTATGTGGGTTATACGAGTAAGCCGCTCGGTAAACTGCAACAACCGATTGCAGTCAGCGCCAGTTATACGCGGCGTATCAAGCGACCGAACTATTGGATGTTGAACCCCTTCGTTACTTATGTGGACGCATATTCGTATCAAAAAGGAAATACGGAACTTACACCGGAGTTTAATAACGATGTAGAACTGCATTTCTCATGGACGCAGTATCTCAACCTCACGTTCAATTTTGCGCACACACAGGACATGTTCTCGCAACATACAACGATCTTACCTACCGGCATGGGAGAAATGAAATGGATCAATTTCGGTACTTGTACTACCCACGGAGGCAATCTTTCGCTCACAGAACTGCCCCTTGTGCCCAAATATATTACCGGAGAAAACGGCAACCGCACGATGCAGGGGGCGTGGCTCGCACTTACCGTAAATGCCGGATGGTATCACTTTCTCAACCGCTCTTACGAAAAGAATACCGAAGGAAAAACCGTCTATGAATTAGGCAACCACTACGGCTACGTAGGCGGTACGCTCTCTGTCTATCTGCCCAAAGATTGGATCATGACACTGGACGGTAACTGGTCCTCCCCTATGACAATCGGCTATGAGCGTCAAGGTAGTACGTATTATATGAGTTTTGGCGTTCGCAAAATGTATATGGCTAAAGGCTTGATTTTCAACCTGAATGTGCAAGATATGTTGCGCTCGATGGTCTTCCGTTCCGAGAGCATGGACTTAGCCCAAGGATATAGCAGTAGGTATAAAAACACTGTTCGTCAGCAACGTGTAATGTTCTCCATTACTTGGATGTTCGGTCAGTATCAGCAGCATAAGAACCGTAAGGTAGGTGAATTGGACGAACTCAACCGTCTCGGTGGAGGTGGCGGCGTTCAGGCTGGAAAGTAAACAAAAAATCAAAAAAATATCAACAAAATGGCATACACTCTTGTGTATGTCATTCTTTTTTTGTACCTTTGTAGCCGATTTTGGAAAATTTGCAATCTAAAATTATAAATAATAAATATTTTCATTATGAAACCCACACACATTGAGCATTTGGGCATTGCAGTTACCTCTATAGAAGAGGCTGCTCCCTTCTTTGAGTTTCTTTCCGGAAACAAGTGTTATTCGATTG
>CAMHSB010000014.1 GCA_946187695.1 uncultured Bacteroidales bacterium | reverse complement strand
CCAACACGGGGTTCACCCCCAACGCACGCGCTTCATCAATGAACGCACGCAGCATATCGCGATAGGTGGTCTGCGGGTTCGTGCCACGCGCATCCGTCGGTGCCGGCAGACTATTAGCCTGACAATAAGCGGCGTACTCGAGGTTGTCCATACCGTAGGTGATCGTGCCCTCGTCGCTGTGAGCGAACTGGATCAGCAGGTAATCGCCGGCGTTCATCTGGTTCTTGACCGAAGGCCAATAGGCCGCACCGGTATAGAAACCGCGGGTGTCCGCACCGGACTTGCCCCTGTTATTTACGGTCACAAACGTCGGATCGAAGAACGAACCGAGGTACATACCCCAGCCTCTTTTGTCCGTTGTACTCTCGTCGTACTCCGCCATCGTGGAATCTCCGATCGTGTGCACTTTGATCGTTCCCTGCACCATCGGCAGGCAGAGTAGCATGGCTACGAAAAGCGAAAAGATTTTTTTCATGGTTCCAAATGTTTTCGGCTGCAAAGTTACAACAAATTTTTCATATATGCAAGCGCGCGCGCATTTTTTCATTCTTATCGGGAGGGCCTCGCACTGAAAATTCTCCAAAAATTTGCACATATGGAAAAATTATTGTACTTTTGTGCCCATTTTTAAATAAAGGTTGAGAAATGAAGAAAGATATTTTTGATTTGAGGGGCCGCGTGGCACTGGTGACCGGATGTTCCGGTGGCCTGGGAGTACAGATGGCAAAAGCCCTGGCGGCACGAGGAGCGGAGCTGGTGATCATTGCCCGCAGGTATGAGAAATTAGTAGAAGTGCAACAGGCCATCGAGGCGGAGTTCGGCGTGAAGGTGTTAGCTTTGCAATGTGACATCACCGACACCGGAGCGGTAGAACGAATGGTGGATGATGCGCTCAAGAAGGTTGGTCATATCGATATCGTCGTCAACAATGCCGGTACGGGAGCTGTTGCGCCGGCGGAGGATATCACCGATGCACAGTTTGAGAACGAGATGCAGATAGACCTGTTCGGTACTTTCCGCGTGGCGCGAGCCGTGGCGAAGAAATCCATGATCCCGAACGGCTACGGACGTGTGATCAATATCGCATCGATGTATGGCCTGGTGGGCAATAAGATCGCTCCCGCTTCGCCGTATCATGCAGCCAAAGGAGGCGTTGTCAATCTCACGCGGGCGCTGGCAGCTGAATGGGGAAAATACGGTATCACGGTGAATACCATCTGCCCGGGATACTTCATCACGCCCCTGACGAAAGAGACTCTGGAGTCCGACTATTTTGCGCAATATGCCAAGACGGTCATCCCTCTGGAGCGATATGGTCATGAGGGCGAACTGGACAGCGCTGTGGTCTTCCTTGCTTCGGATGCTTCCACCTATGTCACCGGTGTCGCTCTACCCGTGGATGGCGGCTATACATGCGTGTAACTGTTCCAGGGGACAATTTGTCACCAGTTGAAACAGAACATACAGAGTTTCGGAAACGAGACTCTGTTTTTTGTGCCCGCAGATGTATCGGATTGAGCAATTTTGTGCAATAAGACACAAGATCTTACAAATGACACAAGAGGAGAGATTGTTATTTATCAGCATATTACAACCTTGATCTCGTCATTTCTGTCGGTTATCTCTCTTCAGTGGCTCTACTGAGCAACTCTCAGGCGAAACATCAATAGATGAAGAATAAAGGTTACCTTTTTTTTGAGATATGCAAGAGTTTGTATATTTTTATACAAAAAAAGAGCCACCGTGGTGGGTGACTCTTCCCGAGAAGGGGGTGACGATTAGCTACGCGGGTGCGCCTGATCGTACTCCTGACCGCAGACAAGCCAGAGGTAGGACTTCATGGTCTTTTTGCCGCCGGCGGTGTTCTTCTGTGCCTCGAACGCTGGCATGTCGGAAGCGATGTGGCTCAGGTCCTTACGACGGGTCTTGACCGCTGCTGCTACCGCGGTGAAGCGGTTACGTGCCCACAGTTCGTCCTCGCCCGGAGCGGTGGAGCGAACGACCTTCTTACGGAGGTAAATACGGTTACAATCGCTGCTCTCGGTGGGTTTCACGCGGTGCGTACCCAACAGCATTTTGGTACAAGAGTGTTGACCGCTCTTGCTCGGTTTGCTCAATGCTCCGGATACATGATCAATACCGGAACTCCATTCTACTTTAGCCATTCGCGTTCGGCAATCGGCTCGCATTGGTCTGTACCGCTCTGCTAAACAGACGGGCGACCGATGCCTCCGCTCTCCCCACCGGGTGCACTACGTTAGCGCCCGTCGGGGACCCTCTATGCCGAGTGAGAGGGGATAAGGTTAAATAAAAAGATTTGGTGATCAGCCGTTGGCTTGATCGTAAGCAGCGGATTCGAGGCTCCAGATGTAGGAACGCATGGTAGTTTTGCCACCAGGGGTGTCCTTCTGAGCATTGAAGGCTGCGAGGTCGGCTGCTTGCTTGGTGGTGTCGTGCAGACGGGTGTTGACGGCCGTGGAGACGGCGGCGAACTTGGTCCGGATCGTGGTCTCGCGAGCAGTCACGGGCGTGGAGCGCGTGATGGAATTGAGATCACGGAGGTAGACACGAGAGCAATCAGGCGAGGTGGTCGGTGCTTTACGGTGAGTCGTGAGCACCATCTTTTGGTCCTGTGCATGAGGACTCTTTTTGTTAATTCTGTTCAATGCACCGCTAACCGTTTCGAACATTGGTGCATAAGAGGCCTTTGCCATTTCGCGTTGTGTTTTTGATGGTTAGATAATACGGCGCATACATTCGCCGTGCATAGACGCTTTCTTTTAATAGGCGTGTCGTTTACCTATTTTTTCTTAACACCTTGGTACTCCTCGACCGTTTTGGTGGTGATGGTCGCGGTGCTTTTCGTCGAGTCGTTGGACTGAACATAAGTTGCGGTAGTGGAGATGGTTCTCCAAGCCTTGCAACTACAGACACCGACGGTGATTGCGCACAGGGAGAGTGCGATAATTAAAAACTTTTTCATTGACGGTAATAATTAATGTTGTTACATATCTCCAGGCGGGTCTCCTCATGAGCGGATTGCTCTGCGAGCCAACGAGCGGTGAGAGATTGCTCCATGTAGGCCGAGATAAGGATACAGCCTTTGCTGTGCTCAGGGCGAGAGCCGCGGTGGAAGCGAATGCCTGTACGTCCGGGGACTTGCACCAATATGGGCAGGGGGCGTTTGAATTTGGGCGATTGCGTGACTTGCACCTTGTAGATCAAAGCAGGGATGAGGTAGTCGGCGTTTTCGAGGGTGTCGCAGATGTAGTGGAGACGCTCGACGAGGAGGCCGGTACGCTTGTTGATGTAGTGCGAGGTGCGGTAGAGTTTGCCGGGGACAGCGTTTCCCTCTGGCATTGCACGGATCAGTTTGTAGTACATAAGTCACGGGCGTTTTTTGTAAACGTAATCAATGCCAAACAGAGCACCTGCAAAGGTCGCAGTCTCGCCGAAGGCAACGAGTAAGGTCTCGTGGATCTGTCCTTGCGGGTCGATGAAGATGCCGCAGAAGAGTAATATGAGTCCGCCAATGGAGAGAACTGTGGCGGTGATTAGTTGCAGGTGATCTGATTGCATAGTTGTGTGATTTTTTGAAATCTGGTGCAAATATGCCCACAATTTTGGCGGTTTTGCAAATTTTTTGCCAAAAAGTTTTCCATCGCGTCGGCAATAAGGTCGCAAAGACCAAACCACTCCGCTAATTGGTAAAGGCGACTTCTTTGCCCAAGGGCACGATCTGAAGGTATGGTGCCTCCGCTCTCCCCACCGGACGCGCTGCGTTAGCGCCCGTTTGGGGCCCCAGGCATGATTACCATGCATATCGGAGGAAGGCTTCTATGTTGGTGTCAGAGACCGGTTGTCCGGTGATTTCTTGGAAGCGCTCCATGAGGGTCATCAGGTGCTTGATGGGAATGGTTTTGCCGGCACGATGGTTGAGCCGGTCGTGAATTTCTTGCGTTGTCATGATAGTTTCGTATTAGAAGGTTTACGACGAGAATGGACCGGGTTTGTATCGGGGTTTTGCCGAGAAAGGACCGGTGAAGTCGCAGAAAAACGCGCATAGTATTCCGTCATGATCGCCTTTTGCAGTTTGGTTGGTGCTTTGATCGTCGGTGCGAATGTTTTGTACAGGTATCGCAGCCGTTCTTTGATTTTAGGGCGCATCGCAATAGCTTCTTGGATGTCCTCGTACTGCGCTTGAAGGATAGCAAGACAGTTGTCGATGAGGGTTCGTTGCTTGAACTGCGCGCGTTGCTTGCGCGTGGGGTTCTTGGGGAGGACAGGATCGGGACGGCGGTACATGTGCGTGTGACCGTTGATGGTGCGGAACGATATAGATCCGACGGAACCGGAAAGGGATTGTATCGGTTGATTGGGGTTGAATTTAATTTTAGCCATAAGGATGTTGTTTTGCGTGTTATACAATTCCGGCATACAATGCCGGGACAATGGACGAAGTGATTTACTTGCGGGATTGGACATCCTCCATTTGCCAGACGCGGGCTTCGTCGCGGGTGTAGAGACCGAAGGAACCTTTGTACTTAGCAGAGACGATTTTGCCCTCTTTGAGGAGTTTGTCGATCAAGAGTCGTCCATCCCAATTGAAAGGCGCAGGGTGGCAACCGGTGATGATATCGTAAGGCGTACCGTAGACGGGTATGCCACGCCATTTGCGGTAAAGCAGATAGAGGTAGAGACGTCGCTGGTCGGTGAGGGAGAGCGCGTCCCATTTGTCACCGAGTTTGAGATCGATGCGGAACTTGCGCTCGGGGTCGATCAGTTTCATAAATGCAACGAGCGATTTATTCTGCCGCTTCTCTAAGAGGTCGTCTATGGTTTCCATAAAAAGGGGGATTTTAAATTTATATAATAAATTATTTAGGGGATATTATACCCCACCCGCATGATTTTCTCTTTTGGTTCTTTTCTCTTTGTGGTTGTGTCTTTTTTGTCCCAACAAGGAACCTAGTCTAAAGGAAAAAGACACAAGCTATAACCAGGGGGTTGGATAAAAAAGACACAAGCCAAAACCAGGACTGTATAAAAAAGACACAAGCTAGTCGAGGCCGATGACTTTGACGGTGAGCTTGATTTCGTCGGGAGACCAATCGGGGTGTGTGGCGACGAAGGCGTCGGTGATACCTTTCATCTCGCGCGTCAGGGCGGCTTGATACTTACGACTTTGCTCTTTCTGGTCGTTCTTCTGCCGCCAGCGGATGGCATCCTCGCCTTTATAGCGGTTGTAGTTGGTCATGTCAATGACATCGGTGCGCTGGAGTTGGAAAGTGCCTACTCCGGGGATGGTGAACTCGCCGCGGTCTTTGCCTTCGGCGGCAAGGATGGCGACGGCTTCGGCGGTGGCGGCGTCGGAGACGGATTCGATACGAGCCTTGAGGGCTTTTTCTTGTGCACGGAGTTCGTGCAGGAGGGTTAAATTTTCGGTTTTGAATACAGTTGTTTCCATAATTGTTTTTGTTTTTAGGGTGTCCATATACTATTTGGACGTAATTAACGAAGAATTTTTTTTAGGGTTGTGTCTTTTTTTGTTTTAAAAAAGGACCAAGCTATGTAAAAAAGACACAAGCCAAAGAGGGGAAGGTCTTATGAAAAAGACACAAGCCCAAGTGGGAGGGGTTAATAAAAAAGACACAAGCTTCGCGTTCGGCAACAAGATCGCAAAAGGTTTATACCACTCCGCTAAATAAACGGGCGACCTCCTTCTCGGTCGGCTTGGTCTCCCCGACCGCCTTCCCTTTTCGAAGCCAAAAGTCAATTGGCTTCTCCACCGCTCTCCCCAAAAATCAGCAGATTTTAGGGGGCCCAATTAAGCGCTAACACTCCATGTGGTGGGACATGTCGGCGAGCATGAGGTCGTCGGTGGAGCGGGAGTCGCGGGAGAGGATGAGGCCTTTGGCGAGGGCGGCATCGAAGCGATGATGGTCGGCTTCGGAGAGCCAGATGAGGTTTTCCGGACGATTGTCGGTGGTGATGCCGTTGAGGTGATGACAATCGTAGGGATGGAGTCGTCCGGCGGGGAACTTGGGTGATGGCGGAAGCCGTTCAACGGGTCGGGGGCCGATGAAGGCGAGTGCCACGGCATGGTGGATGAGGATATAACCGTAACGGTTAGACATCTTGAGGTACTTCTGTTTGCGATTGCCGTTGTACTTGTTGGTTTTGGAGGTGTCGAAGATGGGTTTGATGGGGTGGTACTCAAAACGGTAGTCACCGGTTGTTTTGTCTTTGACACGCACATGAGAGAAGGGCCGTCCGTCGGAGGTGATGTAGAGCGGTTTGTTGTTGGTTCGCTCGACAGGAAGGACGAGTCGCACTTCTGTTCCGTCAGGGAGTGTATCCCTGAGCGGATGGAATTGGATGATGTTTAATAAAGTCATAATGCACCGCCATTCGGGGTTACGGATGCTTCGGAATAAGCGGGTCCGGAGCCTCTCCGGTCCGAAAGGCGGCACAAATGTACGGCAATCTTTGCGGATAAAAACGGTAAATTACCGCGGAAGAATGGCAGTTTTTTTTATCGTGCGCGAGGGCTTAAATTCTTCGTTTATGGATGATTTCGGAGATACGATCGGTGGATAGGTCGAACTCTTCGCTGAGGATAAAATAAATGTCAAACATGGAAAGATCGTTGTCTTTGATAAGTTCGTCAAAACGATTTTGGATGCGCACATTTCGTTTGGCGCAGTAAGAAGATTTGGTGTTCATTGTTGTGAAAATTTTAAAAATTAGACAAAAAAAAAGCGACCCACCGAAGTGGATCGCCTTTCGACAAAAGTAGTATTATGATTGTTGTAAGGTACGGTATTTAGTATCCGTAGTTATTCCAGAGGTTGCCGTTGGAGGCGGAGATGTAATGGGGGAAGATAGGCCAGTACTGGCGTGATTCGAGTTGTTCGGCTTTGCTGTAAACCGGGTAGTTGAGTTCATCCACATATACCTTGGTCAGGGTACCGGTTTTCTTATCGAGTTTACCGTAGAGATCGCTCTTCTCGTTCCATCCTGCGCTCTTGTCGTATTCAGCAGGACGACCTGTTTCGCCTTTGTTCAGGCCGTAGATACCGTCCAATTTCCACACGTTGAGTTCGGTATTCAGGGTGTACTTATAGCAATAGGAGTTGTAGAGGGTTACTTCGGATTCGTTGAAGTCGGTTGTGAGGTGATCGACCTTATAGTTACCTTCTTCGCCGGTGATCACGAACTCGACATGGTGCGCAAAATCGGCAGCACGGAGTACCTGTTGCTTGAGAATACCCCATCGCATGAGGTCCCATTTGCGGATATACTCGCCGCAGAACTCTTTGGCGCGTTCGGTCTGGATGGTCTGCAGGTCATAGGAGCCGAGGGTTGCTATACCGGCACGCGTACGGACCTTGTTGAGATAGGCGAGTCCGTTGACTTTGTCGGCTGCGGAGGTGTAGAGTGCGGCTTCGGCATACATCAGCAGCACGTCGGCATAGCGGAGGACGGGGAAGTCGATACCGTCGTCACCGGTGCTTTCCCGCCCCGGTCGCATCCACTCAAAGCGGAACTTGGAGAGATAGAAATTATGGATACCCTGTGCTTTCTGATAGACAATTACATCGTCCTCGCCACTTCCGGGAAAGAGTCTTTCGCGGTCAGTACCGCTATAGATATCCCATGTTCCCTGCGTGCAGGTCACATCGCGGCGGGTATCGCCGTTGTCGTACTGGAAGAAGAGATAGGGCGCCATGCAGCTGTGTCCGTTTGTCTTGCCACCGACACCGAAACCGCGCAGCAATCCGCCTATCTTATCGGACGAGCCGAGTTTGGGTGCGTTATAGCCCATGATCTGTCCGCGGGCCCCATCAGCGAACGGCAGCACCCAGAGGTGTTCCATCTGGTCATAGTCCGTCTTATCCTCGCAGATTTGACGGAAGGGTGTCTCGAAAGAGGGGGCTAACTTATCTTCGTGTTGGATGATCTGATCGCAAGCCCAGACGATTTCCTTGTAGATCTCGGTACGCAGGCTCTCATCCTCGAAGTTATAGCGCACGCAATAGCCCGTAGGGTCATCGAGCGTGAGGGGCCGAACGGCCTTGCCGGCATACATCAGGTCGGCACGTGCGAGCAGCGCCAAAGCGGCTGCTTTATTACCGCGTCCGACGTTATTCCGGCTATTGGCGGGAGTTGCAGCATCGCTCGACCAAGGCATGAGACGAGCGGCTTCGCGCAAGTCCACTCGCAGGTGGTCGTAGATGCTATTGCGGTCGGTTTTCTTGGCATTGACACTGGCGTGTACTTTGGTCACCGACTCAAAACGTGCCGGGACATCGCCCCAGTACTTGACCATCTCCAGGTAGGCGAAGGAACGCAAGAAATAGGCCTCGCCCAAGTAGTAACGAAAGGCAGCATCGGAGGTGTCGCCGTACTGTTGAATACCCTCGATGATGTTGTTACACCGTTCGATAACGGTGTTCAGATAACTCCAGCAATCCGCCCCTCGTACGTTCATGATATCCGAATTGGAGATGGTCTGCGCATAGGTAACCAACTCTGCGGACGCAGTGCTCTTGGTGGACCAAGTGGACCATTCGCAGTCGGTATTGAGACCGGCATGACCACAGCCCAGGCGGTTGATGTATCCTTTGTCCTGCGCCAGTTCCTGGTACGCCCCGCACATCGCCTGCTCGATCATAGCGACATTGCTGAACACCTTGTCCGAACTCTCTGCCGATGGTGCTGCGTTCTCGAAGAAATCCTTACAAGAGACTAATAAGACCGCGCAAAGCGCTGCAAGACCGCTACGCTGTAAGACCGTTAACACTGTAAGACCGCCCTTCGGGCTGTAAGATTTATTTTTCATACTCATTAGAATGCTAAGTTAATACCGAAATTGAAACCTCTGCTTCTGGGGAAAGCCGAGAAGTCCACGCCGATTGCCATCGGGTTAAGTCCCGAGCGGGTGTCCACTTCGGGATCCGGACCGGAGTACTTGGTGACGACAAAGAGGTTGGAGGCGGAGAAGAAGATACGCGCTTGCGTCATATGCGCTTTGCTGATCCAGCGCTCGGGGAGGGAGTAACCGAAGGTGAGCGAGGTCATACGCAAGAACGAACCATCCTCGACAAACTTATCCGTCAGCACGGTATTGGTGGCGTAAGGATTGGCGATCGTACGGCCGGCGTTATGCGCCTCGATGGCGGCACTCAAAGCCGCGTAATCATCGCCTTTGATGATGTCTCCGTCCAGTTTGGTGTAGATATCGTTACCAACCAAGGCACCGTTATTGTCGAACAAGGTGTAGTGGTTGGCGCAGCTCGCCAGAAGGTTGCGGTTCTTGGTGGACGAAGTGAGGGTCGAGAAGTCGAGTGCCGACATATTGACAATCTTATTGCCCACGCTATAGGTGAAGTTAGCGGTCATGTCGATCTTTCCCCACGCCTCACCGCCGACAAACCAACTGAGGTTAAAACCACCGTTTATCTTGGGTGTGGCGTTTCCTACCTTCACGAGCGAGTCGCCTTTGAGTTTGGTCATACCCGGGTAGGCATTACCCAGCGGGGTCTTGATGGGATTGCCATTGGCATCCTGCCATTCTTTCTTCTTAGCGTCTGCGTTGTACTGCGCAAAATCAGCGGTAGTGTAGATACCGTCGGTCTGATAACCGTAGATATCGCCGATGGCCGAGCCGGGTTTGAGATAGAACTCATAGCCCTGCGTGTAGTAGGTGGAGAAACACTCGGCGCTCACGCCATAGTCATCCATGCCGCCGAGGTCGAGGACCTTATTCACATTATGCGCGATATTGAAATCCAGCGTCAGGCCGTAGCTGAGTTCTTTGGTGCGTTTGTCGAGGATCACACCGCGGATGGAGAACTCGACACCTTTGTTGTCCGTGGCACCGATATTGCGGTACTGGTAGTTATACCCGCCCGTGTATAGACGGTATTTGAGGAGCAGGTCCTTGGTGGTGTTCCAATACAGATCGATCGAACCGCTCAAACGCTCGTTGAAGAAACCGAAATCCATACCGAAGTTACGGGTGGTGGTGGTTTCCCATTTGAGTTGGTCGTTCGGCGCAATCAATTGCGAGCTCGTGCCTGCCTTACCATCAATGAGCACATCGTTCATGCCCTGCAGGTAGTTGTGCGTATTGTCGTAGATATAATTGAGGTAAAGGTAGCCGAGATCGACGTTGTTGTTACCTACCGTACCGTAGGACAGCCGCCATTTCCAGTTGCTCATGACGTCTTGCGCCGGTGCCATCCATTTCTCGTCTATCATACGCCAAGCAATGGCTGCCGAGGGGAAGAAGCCCCATTGGTTTCCGGGGGCGAACTTGGTCGAAGCATCCGCGCGGAAGGTCGCTGTGAGATAATACCGACCGTACAGCACGTAGTTCGCACGGGCGAAGAAAGAGAGCATGTTGTCATTGGGGTTGATGTAGTCCTTGGTGAGGGTCTTCTTGGCGCTATTGAGATTGCCGAACACGGTAGCCGCCGCAGTGCGCGGATCGAAACCGAAATAATAGTTGTAATCGGTGTGGCCTTTATTGATGATCTGCTCTTCGCCAATGAGGATGCTGAGGTCATGTCTACCGCCGCGGAATTTCTGGGCATACTCGAAGGTGTTGGTCTCTTTGAAGCGCGAGGCATAGGTCTTGGAGGCCTGCACGTTTCCGTACCCCAAGCCCGTAATGGAGTCGAGTCCTACTTGCGCCTTACCTTCGTTGGTCTTGGAGTAACTGGTGGTACCGCCGAAATAGCGGTTTTGGTTAATCTGCCGTCCTTCGTAACCAGCCTCGGCACGAATCGTAAAATGGTTGAGGAACTTATAGGCAATATAGCCGTTCACGCTCCATTTGTGCTCCACTTTGGTCTTGTAGTTGTCGTCTATTGAGCGGAAGGGGTCGTACAGCGTCCAAGTAGTGGTCCCTGTCTCTTCGTCATCGGCATCCAAGGGATCGACGGTGAGGCCTTTGAGGGGCACAAAAGCGACCACGTTGCGCAGACGGCTGTCGCTCTTGCTGTTCTTGAGTTCATCGGCGCTGTTGGTACCCGAGCCCAGGGTGTTGGTGTTCACGTACCGTGCGTTGATACCGATAGAAAGTCCCTTCACCGGCTGCACTTTGAGTTTGAGCGCTACGTTGTTACGGTCGAAATTACTACCGTACATGATGCTGTTGTCATCCACGCGGTTGTAACTGAGGTTCAGGGAGAAGAGTTTGTTGGCCATGTTGAAACCGAAGGTATGGTTTGAGTTGAGGTGGTTACCTCCGTATATCTCATCCTGCCAATCGACGCTGCCTTGCTCGTTCCAAAAATCCACCAGGCCCTGCAGGTTCGCAGGAGCCTTACCGCCGAGACTATATTGGTTGAAGAACTTAGCCAGTTCATCCGCATTGCCACGGTTAGACAGATAGACGTATTCGTATTGGGAACGCAGATAATCCTCGTTGTTCATCACGTTATAACGGTTTGCGAGGGTACGCCAGCCCATATAACCCGTATAGTCGGCATGGATCTTGAGAGCGTTTTTCTTCTTCTCGTCTTCGGTGAGTTTGGTCTCCTTGGTGGTGATCATGATGACACCGTTCGCACCTTTGGCACCGTAGATGGCAGTTGCCGCTGCATCTTTGAGCACGTCGATCGATTGGATATCGTTGGGAGATATATCCGAGATGCTGCTTACCGGAAAACCGTCCACTATATAGAGGGGTTCGTTGGATTGCGTGAGCGATGTACCGCCGCGGACGAGAATCTTCATCTCCGCATCGGGACTACCTTCGGTAGCTACCACCTGCACGCCTGCTAACTTACCCTGCAGCGCTTCCGCTGCGGTGGTGACGGGTACGTCCTTGATCTGATCGGCTCCGACCGAAGAAACGGCTGTTACAAGGTCGCGTTTCTTGACCGAGCCATAACCGGTCACCACCACTTCGTCGAGCACCTGTTTGTCCTCAACGAGCATGATATTGATCACATCACCGGTGATCTGCGCCTCTTCGGTCTTCATGCCGAGGAAGGAGAAAAGGAGTGTCTTGGCATCGTCCGGTACGTCGAGGGTGTAGTTTCCGTCCAGGTCGGTGATAGTTCCGATAGACGTGCCTTGCACCATCACGGATGCAGCAATCACACTCTCTCCGTTCACGTCTGTCACGGTCCCTTTGATGAGTTTTGCTTGCATGGCCATGCAAACAAAGAGCATCAGAAATAAAGTTAAATGCTTTTTCATATATCAATCTAATGTTATCTCGAACCAATCGACATCCATCCAACCGGAGTCATTGAATTTACGGTTGTCGCGGGTGCAGAAAAGGCCTACTTGCGCACCGATCCAATGGCCTTCCACGGCCTGGAAGCGTTCACCTACTTTCGTCCAGTTCTTGCCGTCGGTACTTGTATAATACTGTCCGCGCTGTTTGGCGTCCATTTCCAACTTGAGGTAGCACCAATTATCCGTCACCGGTGCTTCCAGTTTGAACGATGCTTTTCTGCCGGACACGATCATACCTGCTTGTTCGGCACGTTCCATTTTCTTATCCTTATTAGGAACGAAGCGTACGCGTGCAGAGGCCGTGAAAGCGGTTGCCGGAATCTTCTGGAGCAGCATGTTCGGCATCCAATCATCCTCCTCCCGCGGTGCGCTATAAAGGCGTAAGATACTCTTGTCTGCATCGCAGAAGAACCACTGCGGTCGGATACGTCCGCCGGCCCATTGCCAATCGAGGGCTAACTCGGGTTGATCGAACTCATCGCGGCGGGCGAAGTTGGCATATGTTGGTCGTTTGTCGTTGGTCGTTTGTCCTTTGTACTTTAGTATGGGTTCTCCGTTATGTCCCATCTCCGGCCAATCATTCACCCATTTGACGGGTTGCATATGGACGATACGACCTGCGACTCCGACATCCTGGAAATGGATAAACCAGTTCTCTCCTTCTGGGGTCTCCACCCATCCGCCTTGGTGCGGACCATTGACGGCTGTCTTACCCTGCGCGAGCGTGATCTTCAGTTCGTAGGGACCGTAGATATTCTTTGCCCGTTGAACGACCTGCCAGCCGGTCGGTACACCGCCGGCAGGGTGCATGAGGTAGTAATAGCCGTTGCGTTTATAGAGTTTTGTACCCTCGGAAGTCGGGTGCTCTTCATGCCCGTCGAAGATGATACGGCTGGGCACTTTGACACTCAGACCGTCGGGATTCAACTCCGCCATCAGCAGTACACTCTTCAAGCCGAAGCGGCTGCCGGCCACGCCATGACTAAGATAGACGCGTCCGTCCTCATCCCATAAGGGACAGGGATCGATATAGCCTTTTGCGCGGATCACCAATACCGGTTCTTCCCATGCCAAGGGGAAATTAAGGCCTTTGGATATATCGGCCTTCACGCAAAAGATTCCTCGGTCAGGGTCTCCGTAATAGATATAGAGCTGTCCGTCATGCTCACGTATCGCAGGCGCCCAGACGAAATTACCCGTTACCTTGTCGCCCTCTTGATATCCGGGTACTTGGTAGCGAATGGCGGCATCCACGATCTGCCAGTGCACGAGGTCTTTCGAGGCCAGGATTTGCAAACCCGGTACGTTATTGAAAGACGAAGACGTCATCAGATACGTATCTCCCACCCGGCACACATCCGGATCGGAATAGTCGTACGGCAGGATCGGATTGGTATAACCCGGTACAGCGGCGAAGAGGCCGGTTGCCCAAACAAGACCAAGGATGAATAATACTGCTTTTCTCATATCATAATTGCGCACCGAGGGCGTTGTAGCGGGTGCCGTTTTTGATGATAACGAGTTGACCATTCTCGAAGCGTTTGATAGCTTTGACTTCGGCTTTGGTATTCAGAACTGCCTCGGTCGGCTCTTCATGCTCTTCGTAATGCACGATAGCGAGGAAGCACACCTGCTTGCCGCCGAAGGTGAAGGTGAACTCATTCTTCGGCGTTGCCAGTTCCTTCTTGATGATGGTCGGATTGCTATAGTCCTTGAGGCTGAAGACGGTATCTTTTACACTCTCGCCGTCGAACTCTTTGAGCGAACCTACGGCTGCATCATCATTGGTGACCGCACGGAACTCGACGTCCGTTGCATATTTACCAGCAGGAAGGGTAAGGGTAATCTGTACACCGTTGGAGTTCTTGAGGGACTTGTACTCTACTCCTTTGTAGGTCATCTTACCACCTGCGCCCCAGTTCTTGGATGGATCTCCGGACAAAGCGATGGTCCAATCTTCGGCTTCCGATCCCGGCATTCCGGTGATAGAGGGAGCAGCAGCAGTTTCCGTACCATTCTCACCTAACATCCAAGAGAGCAGACCATAGGGTTTCGGCTCTTCGGGCGCCTGATCCGAATAAGTAACGACCGCAATGAAGCAAACTTGTTTTGATTTAAAGGTGAAGGTGAACGCATTCTTCGGAGTCTCGAGGGTCTTGGTGATGATCGTCGGGTGGTCATAGTCTTTGAGGCTATGAACGGAATCCTTGCATATTTCGCCGTCAAACTCACCCAGCAAACCTTTATCGGTATCGTGGTTGGTTACGACATAGAACACAACTTGGGAAGCATAGAGGCCTTCCGGCAGGGTGACGGTGTTCTGTGCGCCGTTGGAGTTCTTGAGGGTCATGATGGAATCCGGATCCATGAAGATCTTTCCGTTTCCTGCACCCCAGTTTTTCTGTGTGTTACCGGTGATAGCGATGGTCCAACCTTCGGCTAATGAACCGGCAGCACCGGTGATCGAGTTAGCAGCCTCGGCATAAGCACCGTTTTCGCCTAATTGCCACGATAAAAGGGCTGTGTCAGCCAACAAGCTTGCGCTGAACAAAGCAGCGATAGCGAATGTGAAGAATTTTCTCATACTGATTTAATGTTAAAATGTTAATATATTGTTTGACCTAAAATAGTATACGCTTTATTATCGCGCACGAAGATCACCTGTCCGTTGCGGAGGATTTTACGGGTAACGGGTAACGGGTTACGGGGTACGGGGTCTATGGCTTGCTGATCTCTGCGGGTGCATGTGAGGTCGATGACCAAACAAGTCTGTTTGCCGCTGATTTTAAAGTTCAACGCATCTTGCGCAGGGGCGGCTGTCATATCGATGGTGTAAGTCTTCCATTGGGCTTCATCATCGTTTTTAGCGGGGAAACGATAGGTGTTTTCACTATACGCCACGTCATTCCAAAGCGAGAGGTAGGAATCGACCTCGCGGTAGTTATCGTACCCGCGGATCTCTGCGGAAGTTACCTGCAGATCGTACGGGATATGGATGGTGTAAGTCACATCGGCGGAGTACTTGATACTGTTCCGCTCACCGGATGCAAAACCCTTGTTCCCATCGTTGGCCATTGAAATGGCGTTGTTGAAATGGAAGATGTTGCTCTGTGAGGAGACATAGGTCTTCGCAGAGAGGGTATAGATCCCTTCGGTATGGGTCTCGTATTTGGCTTTCCAGATCGGATACTCGGTCTCGATGACCCGTTGCGGCCAAGAACCGATATACTGGTAACTTGCGCGGTTGGTCGCCATGAGGGAGGTATAGACGGGGCAGCCCTTGGCATCGATGGCTTTCGGTGTATCCTCGTAGTTATAGAGGAAGCGATAGTACATGTGCTGGAGCGTATCCTTGTAGATGGCGTAGATAGGCTGGTAGGCATTCGCGGGGTCGTAGGATGCACGGGCTATTTCCTCTTCTTTGTAGGAGTAGGTAACGCCGTTGTAGGTATAGGAGCGGGAGGTATTACGTTTTTTGAGTTTTGCGAAGAAATGCTCATAGATAGTGGTACCACTCTTGCCGCCTATCTGGATGAAGCGTCCCCAGAGGTGGGTACCCTCGCTATCCACGATACGGCGGTCGGGTTGTTGTTGGGCATTGGTATAGTCCTCCACGGCTTTGTTTTCGATCTTGTGTGTATCGAGCCATTCGACAGCGGAGGAGATGCTGTATTTGAGTTCTTCAGAGGGGTTCTCGATGGTCATGAGGAAAGACAGGAGGTTAGCAGACTCATAACCGCTGATGGAGGGCAGTTCGTGCGGACGACCTTCCATTGGGTAGAAAGGAGCCAGGGTGTCGTGCTGGGCGCACCAGGCAGCGAGCACACCGTTATCGTTCACCTGACAATCGAGCACACATTGCAGAGCGCGATCGAAAGCGTTGCGGCATTGCGTGCGGGTGGATGCATCGGTGATATCAGCGAAGATACCTTGGTTCTCGTAGATGTCACGCATCATACGCATGACGTTCGTCATGAGGTCGTCGTTGAAGGTGATGTAGTCCTGATAGCTATAGTTCCCTGAGAGCGGCCAGTACTGTGACCATCCGCCGCAGGCTTTCTGGGCAGCGAAGATCATATAGAGGGCATAACCGAAAGCGGTTTGGTATTTGGCGATGCCAGTTGCTTTCCACACCCGCGCAAGGTAGCGCATCTCTTGGGTAGTAGCGAAGTTATCGAGACAGGAATGGGTGTTCTTCTCGCTGATGAGTCGTTGGTAATAGGTGTCCGAGAGTTTGTGCAACTGGTCGTTTTTCATCCAGCCGCCGTTGTTTTTCTGCACGGCCAGCACGATGTCGGCGATGTCCTGTGCTTCTTGCGAGCCGTACCAAGAAGCGGGTTCTACGCGCCCCGCGCAGATGTCCGACCAAGCGTAGGAGTCCACGCTGGAGGCGTTTGAATTAAAAATTAAAAATTCAAAATTCAAAATTAATATGATCAGCGCGAACTTTTTCATTTGACGTAGAGACGGATGATGACACAGCATTGGGAATCGCTAAATGTTAGCGATAATTGGTCATTGGTAATTTGTAATTGGTCAATGACGTGCGTGGTATAAACAGGATTGTATCCTTTCTTAGGGAAGATATAGTTGCAAGCTTGACCATTGACGGCGGAGAGGATGGCATCGTTGTCGGAGTTGGAGAAACCATGCACGACGACACGTACGACCTGCTTGCCTTCAGGGATCGCGACGGTGTGAGTGGTCGGTGCCAGTTTGATCGTACCGAGACGGGCATCGTTGTAGTCCTTACCTTTGGTGTTGGAGAGCATATCGGCAGTAACGGTTATTTGTTGCCAGCCATGAATGGCTGCCTCATTAGCGCCATCGACCTTCTCTTTCCACATGGGGTATTCGCCGTAGATCACTTCCCACGGCCAGTTACCGAGGAACTGGTACTTGGCGCGGTTGACGGGCATGAGGGAGGTGCGTTGCGGTACGCCTTGCCAATCGGTGATAGGCGGGGTATCTTCGTAGTTATAGAGATAGCGGTAATAGAGGTTCTGGAGGCTATCTTTGTAGATCGCATAGACCGGTTGATAGGCCTTGGAAGGATCATAGGACTCGCGGGCGTTGTCGGCTTCCGCGTACTTGTACTCCTTGCCTTTATACACCACCTTGCGCGTTTTGTTGCGAGCTTCCAAGTGCTTGATGAAGAGTTTTTGGGTCTTCTTGGCGGTCTTACCTCCGAGTTGGATAAATCGTCCCCAAAGTGCATTACCCGGCTGGTCGATGACGCGTACGTCGGGTTCGCCGTTGGGGTTGGTGTAGCGCTCGGTCGCTTTATTCTCGATCTTATGGGTGTCGAGCCAAGCCGCAGCGGCATGGACAGCGTCTTGTACGGGTTTGGATGGATTCTCGATGGACATCAGGAACTCTAACAGCGCCGCTGACTCCTGTCCGCAGAAAGTAGGTAACTCATGCGGACGACCTTCAGTAGGTAAGAAAGTGACGGTGTCATGTTGGGCACACCAGACGGACTTAACGCCTTCATCATCAATCTGACATTTGAGGATACACTCCACCCCTCGGTCGAAAGCCTTGCGGCAACGTTCGCGGGTCGCCTCATCCGTCAAGTCTCGGAAGTCGCCTTCGTTCTCATAGACATCGCGGAGCATGAGCATGACGTTGGTCATGAGGTCGTCGTTGAAGGTGATGTAGTCCTGATAACTGCCTCCTCCGGTGAGCGGCCAATACTGCGACCAACCGCCGCATTTCTTCTGGCACTCAAGAATCATATTCAGCGCCTTTAAGAAAGATTGGCGGTAACGCTCATCCTTATTATATTTATACACATGCGCGAGGAAACGCATCTCTTGGGTCGTCGCGTAGTTGTCGAGGCAGGAGTGCTCTTTTTTCTTGCGCATGAGGTCCATCATCTCTTCCTCGGTCAGTTTATGCATCTGGCTATTCTTGTACCAACCTCCGTTGGTTTTTTGCACCGCCATAACGACCTCGGCTATCTGCTGCGCTTGCTCGGACGCATACCACTCTTCGGGCATACGTCCTTGAGCCACATGTCCCCATTTCATCTTCTCCAACGGTTTTTGCTCCGCTGCCAACAGCGACAGCGAAGCAAACAAACCGAGGATTAATAAACCAATCTTTTTCATTTAAATCACCTTTCCGTTGAAAGGAGGTGTATCGTTGTTTACCTTCACGTGACCGTCGCCGCTGACGCGACAGATACTCATTGCAGCCTCGATGGGAGCTACATCTGTTTTCGGTTGTTTATACATTTTTCTCATAGTATTATAATTCCTGACCTAACATGTTATACTTCTTATCGCCACGGATAATGATTACTTGTCCGTTGCGGAGGATTTTCTGGCTACTGGTAGCTGATGGCTGAACGCTCTCTAATCCTGTCGGAGCGTTATTGCCTCCGATTGTCAAACGTCTGCGTCCCGGCAACGCCGCACGGGTATAAGCTTGCGGACGAACGTATGCGCGGTACTCGCCCATAGTGGCTCCATCTCCGGTCTTATACAATTGGTTATTGACCGTTACATACGAGCCGGACGGAACAGGGGCATCGTCCACGTACGTACCTACAAATGCGCCACCTGCAGCCGTGCCCGGTGTGCTTACTTCTGCACCGCTATAGTAGCAAACGAGTTCTGCTTCACCCGGTGTCGGGTCGTAGAAATAGGGCACACCTGCTTCCAACGCACCGACGTGCTCTTCGAGTACCAACTCGGTAATGTTTCCGCCTTCCACCGTAGTGCTGAGGATATTATAGAACGTTGCGCCTGTATAAGAGTCTATCTGATAGGGATAGCAAAGGGTGTTGAGGTTCATGTGCGGATGGGTGCGGGTGTAGCGCGATGCGGAGAAAGAAACATTATTCAAGTTAAACAAATAATCTGTCTCTCCTTCGTTAACAAAGTCAAAACGTATTTTCTTCAAGCCGCTTGTGATAGTGTTAGTCAGATTAAACTGCACGTCTCCAGTAGCTGTAATAGTAGGTGACTCTTGTGCGTCCACCTCTATATTGCCAGTTGCCACATCTGTAACAGTAATTTTGAATTTACCGCCTTTCTTATACCAAGGAATACCGGCACAAAGTGTGTAATGAGCCGTGGGATTTGTATTATAGATATAATAGTTGTCAGCATAACTACCATTCTTTATGAAGCCGATATTGCTATTACCTGCTTCATAGCTGCAATTATTAAAGGTTACTCCTGCCTGGTTCAAGTCCATCGTTGCTACAGTTGTCTGCGGCAGCGGATCATATGTTACAGCAGGTAGAGTGACCGTCTGGAAGTTAAATAGGTGCTCGTCTGTATGTTCCGAATCGGCATCGGTAAAGTCAAAGCGTATTTTCTTCAAGCCGACCGATAAAGCGTTGGTGAAACGAATCTCTTTGTCTCCGGTGGACGTAATTTCCATAGTTTGATTATTTATTTCCACTTCACCCGTTGCCATATCCGTAATAGTAATTCCCACTTTGGAGTTTTGCTTTAGATGTGCTATATTGAAACAGAGTTTATAAAAACCTTCGCTTCCGTTAAATAGATACAAGTTATCAATAGAAGCCCCGGCTGCCTTGATATAGTTTATTACACCATCATCATTCCACTTTGCATTGTTAAATATCACACCGTCTTGGTTTAGGTAGAGTGCTGATTCAATAGGTAAGGACAGTGGTAAAGTGAAATATACCTGACGGAAGTTAAAAAGATAATCATTATCAGCTGTATCGTCGTTGTCTGCAAAATCAAAACGTATTTTCTTCAAACCTGCAGAGATGACCGTTTTGAGCGGTTGCATATAATCTCCATTGCCGGTAACCACTATTGTCTCTTGAGCCTCTTGTGTAACTGTCGCGAAATCGGTCACGGTGATAGTTACCTTGCTGGCCTGCTTATGGGAATCAATATTAAAATGGAACAAAGGGCAAGTTGCTGCACTATTATAAATCAGCAGGTCATCAATAGAACCACCGGTACGGCTAATATAGTTGATGACGTTATCGTTGTTGTCACGAGCATTTTTAAATGTACCATCCGATAACTCCATGTACGCCGAGCTGGTCGGCCAAGCTAATTGGTCTGTCGCATGGAAGAAGAAATTACCGAAGTTTCCGGCATAAGAACCGGAAGTAATCTCCTTCACTTCAAACGAAAGCGTATAATTGGCCGCTTCCACTCCCTCAATAAAGAAATTATGAGCGATATTCGGATCCCAATTGCCATCATCCGAAATAGTTACATCACCGGAAGTGTACATCGGAGTATCACTACCCTCTTTCGTCATTTTCACTGTAATGACAGACGAACATCCGGAAGCACCGGATTTGAAGCCGAAAACATAACTACCTGCGGCACTCGCTGTTACGTGGAAATCAACTTTCGTATCAGCACGAGTAGAACCGATGGTGTAGTACTTACTATTGCCAGCATCACCCTTACGGGAATCCACTTGACAATTGTTCTTCGTAATGTAACTGGCAAAACCACCTGCTCCGGTAGAACTACCTACGACAATATAACTTCCTAAATCCTGCGGGATGCTTACATTGTCAGCCCATACTCCCATACTCATTGCTGCCATGGTCAGCAGCGTGAAAAGTTTTGTAATTTTGTTTTTCATCGTTTTATTGTGTTTTGTTGATTTTTCTGAAATCCGCTGCAAAGGTACATAGTTATACGTATATACGCGGGGGAAATATTTGCCAAAGAGGGGGAAAAGATGTAAAAATCGCCCTTGATGAGCGATTTTTACGTTAAATAGTCTATTGGTTAATGGTTTACTAGTTGACTAATTGACCGAGGGCGTTGTAAGTCTTACCATCACGGAGGATGAGCAATTGACCATTGCGGAGGACCTTATGGGTTACGGGTAAGAGGTTACCGGTTACGGGGTTCAACGCTGTCGGTTCTCCGTAGTTAACAGAAGCCGATTCAGTACCGAGACCACCGAAGCGGTTGGCAGCCTTGATGCTATATGCGCCATGCTCTGAAACGGAGAAGGTAGTGGTCGTCACATTCGCCATGAATTGGCCATTCTTGAGTACCACGTAAGACGACGCATCTTCTACGGCCTCCCATGAGAGGGTTGTGCCATTCAAAGCGACATTCGCCGGTGCGTTAACCTGAGCTGCCTGTTCCGCTGCATCCCATGCGTCTTCGCCGCCAAGGACGTTACGCGCCGAGAAAGCCGCAGCCTCTTGATCGGTGAGGATAGGACTATAGGTATTGGTCGATGTCGGTGAGTTCTGACGACCAGAGAGATCCACAGCACTGCCTTCATGGAGCGAATTGTACTCATAGAAATGGGTTGTCAGATTATTCATTCCTGCCCAACCTGCTGCTGCGCAGAGCACCTGCATGTCGGTATAGAGGAAGGTAGCACGGGGTTCGTTCTGCCACGGACGACCGAGGCTGTAAGTGCCGGCATTGGTGGCTACAGCCGCATCATCAACACCCTTGATGGTGCACGCATCGAAGACATAGCCCCACTGCTGTGCACTATTGGTAGAAGGAGCGACAATCACATTACCGCCGCGGTTCTCAAGCACGAGTTCGGTATGGTAGTAATAGTTATCGCCACCACCGCAGATGAAATCGACCGTTCCATGGATGGCGCAGTCCTCATGATAGACACGATGACCGGTTACTTGTGTATCCTGGTTGGAGAGCATGCGGACATTTTTCATGATCGTCTTGTTACCACCGTAGATAGCCACCGCTACGCCGTTGAACGAACCCGTTCCGTAGTCGAAATCATTCTGAACCGTCAGGTCTTGGAGATAGAAGCCTTGTCCGTAGCGAAGGTTGAGAACCGGATTGCTGATACCTGTGCTATAACCGCGAATGATCACACTGTCACGGTTCTCACCAATGAGCGAAACGTTGTTCGCATTGAGCCAACGAACGGTTTGGTAGTTCGATCCATCCATTACGGATCCCAAATCATAGTCTCCGTTCTTAATGAAGATGGTCTTGCGTGCTGCCGATTTATTGCTCGTCGGATTGGATATCTGTACGGCATTCAGCGCGGCATTGAGTTCTGACACGGTGCTTACGATATAGTCGTATGCTGCCATAGCGACCGCTTCTTTCCCGGGTATATTGACTGCTATTTCGATGGCAGCATCGGTGACATTACCATAGGTATCTTCTACAGCTCCTGCTGCGATTGTGAGCATATAGTTGGTGTTATAGTTCAAATCCCATGCATTGAAGAGGATCGAACTGCCACCACCTTTAGCGGTTACTTGCTGACCAGCGATAGTTGCCGTTACGTCGTTGGCTATCTCGCGGTCGAAGGATACGAGAATAGCGGCATCGTTGTTGGATACGACAACGTTCTCTGCGGTCTTGACAGGTGCAGTAGTCGGTGCCTGCTTGGCGATCGTCAGTTGAATCCACCCCATCGGTTGTGCACTCTTGAGCATGGTGAACACGATTGGCGTACCGGCAGTATGGTTCACAATATTGACAACCAAGTCGTATGCTTCACCTTCGTACTGTCTATTCGAGGCTTCTGAACCCACTACATTGCACACGCAATTGGTTTTGGAGGGCAGATAAGCGATAGCGCCTTCGGAAGTGACGGTCTTCAGTTTGCCATTACCACCGCTGTAGTTAGCATGGAAATTCTTGATAATAAACTGCTTCACCACTACGTCCGCAGGAACAGTGATTGTATAAGGGGCATCGGTGTTGGCATCGAACTTAAAGTCCGCACCGCCGCTGGAACCGATACCGGAAGTAGTGAGCGTATAGACACCATTGGTCCACACGTTATCCGCTACGTTACCTTCGTTCATCTTGATATTGATGCTCTCATCTCCTTCTTCCGGGATATATGGCGGTATAGTCGCAGGATAGGTTACCTCGATATAACGGTAGTAGCTGCCACCTTTGATCGTCAGAACAGACAAACCGGTGCTTGTGGCTACGTTATAGGTGGCCAAATTGCCGGCATATGCGCTATACGCAATCCCGTCCACGTTACTCATCTCTTCCTCGCCGTTCTTCGGTTCGTACATCGAGAACGCACTTACTACTGCCTCGTTGATCGTCGGGAAGGTGAAAGTCGTTCCTTCGTTCACCTGGCACCAATCGTTCCAAGCGGCATTATTGAACTTACCCGGTGTGGTATTGATGATGAGACCTATATCCGTTCTTTGACCGTTGATAACTACCTGTTCAACGAGCACATCATTCGTGCGACCTTCCCATTGTACCTCCGGAGCACCGTTTTGCTTCTGGAAATCCCAGTGTACGGTCGTCGAAACAGACACATCCGTTACGGAATAGACATTGGCAGTAAAGACAGGGTGCAGCGTGATGTCGCCCGAGGTGGTATAAGAAGCACCGATCGCATAGGTGTTCTCGCCGTCACTCCAACCGGTGAGTGTAAACCCTTCTTTGTAAAGGGTCTTGTTGGTGGGGATGGTCACGGGTTTACCGATCACTACGCTGTCCACTACCGGAGCCGTACCGATCGCGTCGGTGTTGTTCTCGAAAGTAACCAAACATTTCTCGGTCGTCGTCGAGGGAAATTTCACTTCGAAGCCGGCAACGAAGAGATCGCCATCGGAGGTCACGTAATAGGTGCCCGCAGCGGTAAAGGAAACCTCAAAAACGGTTGTACTGAATGCTTGTGCCGCATAGGCTTGTTCGCGATCTTTATTATTATCCACCGTACTGATGATCAAACCACGCGAAGCGTGTCCCTGCGTATAGAAGGTGATGGTACATGCTTCTGCTACAGCAAAAGCCAGGCGATTCTGGGTGGTCTTGACACGCAGACTATTCAAGTGAGTTCCTCCACCAAACGTACTGGATCCTTTGTTGGTAGCAACACTATTGCCACCCAATGACAGAAGTTTTCCATCGGCATAGAGCGTGCCGTCACTCCAACCACTGGTACCGCTCGCCGTATAATCGTCGGCGATGAACGTCCAATCGTTGTCAATAGCCACGAGGTCATTGACGGTTGCTGCCCGAAGGCTCATTATGCATGCTGCGAATGCAAGCAGCAATGCGGATCTAAAAATGTTTTTCATACTATATTATTTTTTGAAATATTTAACGCCGTTTAATACATAGATACCGCTCGGGAGGGAGTCGAAGATCTCTGCGCGCCCCACATACGCACCCAATACGGTATAGATATGATCGTCTGTGCGCAATTGGTCTTTGGTCTCCACCGTTTCGATACTGGTAGCCGGGTCACTGATATAGGTCTCTTTCGCTACACCAGGTGCGGTAGCGATCGTTGCCGTCTGACGGATGTCGGCAGAGGAAGCCGCCAGTTCGAGCGTGACGTTCGCCGCCTCTACTTCGTAGCGGTGGGTCGTCTCGTTGAAATAGCTGAACTGCTCGTACTTGACCGGAATGGTGATCTGTACGCTCTGTCCTGCCGGAATCTCCACGCGCTCAAAACCGATGAGTTTGCGGTTCTTCTGACCGTTCACACCTACGCCGTTCCAGTTGGCATAGAGTTGGACGATTTCCGCACCGTCGCGCGAACCGGTGTTGGTGATGGTGGCGGTGACGTTGATCGTACCGTCCACCGCGATAGAAGCCGGCGCTTGCAGGTTGCTGTAGGCGAAAGTCGTGTAACTGAGTCCGTAACCGAAGGGGAACAACGGAGCCGCAGCCTGACGATGGTGTTTGGCTTTACCGTAATACATATAGGTGTACCCCCAGGTGTCGATGTCGTAGAACATCATACCGTGCTGGTCCCGCTTGAAGACCTCGGTCTCGGCCTGTTCGTCGGCACGACTCGGCAGTTCGTCCAAACTGTTGTACCAAGTCGAAGTCAACTTACCACTCGGGTTGATGTCGCCGTAGATAGCATCGCAGATCGCCTGGCCTTGTGCCTGACCGCCGTACCATGCCTCAAGGATAGCCGGCACGTTCGCTTTGGCCCACGTGATATCGAGAGACGAACCGGACTCAAGAACGAGTACCGTATTCGGGTTGGCTGCATAGAGGGCTTCGAGCATGGCCTCTTGGTTGCCCGGCAGACCGATGATCCAGCGGTCGTGACTCTCCGTACCCGTATGGTGGTCAGCGGGTTTCTCGTAGTTCGTTCCGGTGAGGAAGATGACCACGTCAGCCTGTTGTGCTACCGCCACAGCCGCTGCTATCTGGTCCTCCGTATAGCGGTCGTTCACACTCGCCGTAGGCGAATAGAGGAAGACCGGACCTGCATCGGGATTGCTAAAGTTAAAACTCTTGTAGTTACCGCAATAACTGTTGCTACCACTGAATTTGACATACAGGTCATGGGTGCCGTTGACTACCGTCGGATCAATGGAGGCCGAAAGGGTGGTCCACTTGGCCCAACCGCCTGTATCGGCATTGTCGAGGGTGAGGAAAGGTGCATTGTTTTGGTTGTCCAAGATGAAACTTACCTGTGCCAGACCGGTGTTCTTCGCACCACACTCCATCGAGAAATTGGTCATACCTTGGCTACCGAAATCGACGGATGCGTACTTGAAGATATCGCCCGGTGCGGTATTCTCCAGATAGCCGTTGCCGGCATCGTTCTTCGATGCACCGCGTTGGCTCACCACCGCTTCGGTGAAGGGTACGGCCGGGAGATTAATAATCGGTAAGGTCAGTTTATTGGCGAAAGCCTGATAGGGCGTGGTGGTATAGGTCGGCGTACCGGAATAGTCACCTAACATGATACTGTTGGCGTACGGACCGATGAGGGCCACCGTCTTGTCTGTGGACAACGGAAGGAAGTTCGTATCGTTCTTGAGCAGCGTCATCGATTCCTGAGCAGCGCGCAGCGCCATCGCCTGATGCTCGGGCGTCTCCAAAGCCGGTACACCGCTGTTCCACGGGCATGCATTCGGTTCGAACTCACCCAAGGCAAAACGGGTCTCGAGTATCTGCACCAATGCACTGTCTACATCGGCTTCCGTTAGGGTCACATACTCCAGCGGATCGGTCTGTTGGAAAGTCGGGGTGACCGCATTCACTCCCGCACGCTGATAAACGGCCGATCGGTTCTTGAACTCACAGTTGGAGTTACAACCGGCTTTGATAGCCAGCGCCGTCGAACGCGCCTCCATCAGGATCTGTTCCGGCGTGGCGTTCTCATACGGATCGTGCATCGAGGCGAAAGCGGGACTCTCGTCCATTGTGCCTTCGGTGTAGTTACCGAAATAACCGTGCTTCACCCAGCGATGGATACATCCAATTGCCGCACAATCAGAGGTGACATAACCCGTGAATCCCCACTCTCTGCGGAGGATATCGGTGAGCAACATCTTATTGGCGGACATCGGCAGACCGCCGTGCGCATCTTTGTAACCACGACCGGTCACATCGGTCTCTGTCGGATCGATGGAGAAGGCGTTATAGGCTGCCATGATGGACTTCACGTCGGCCTCGCGTACACAGGCTTCGAAAGCAGGCAGGTAGTACTCACGCATGTTCTTTTCCGTGACGAAAGAAGTGGTCGATTGGCGACCGGCTTCGTAGTTATTGGCGGCAAAATGCTTCGCGCAAGCTACCAGTTTGAGGTATTCAGTAGAACGCGTACCATCGAAATTGGCTCCTTGGAAGCCCCGTACGAACGGAACCGCTAACTCACCGGCCAGGAAGGGATCCTCTCCGTAGTTTTCCTCCTCACGTCCCCAACGCGGATCGCGTGCCATGTTAATGGTGGGCGACCAGTAGTTGAGTCCTTTCTGGGTATCCAGATAATAGCGACGTGCCTCGTCAGAAGTGACCGAAGCGCAATCGTAAATCAGTTCGCGATCCCAGGTAGCCGACATACCTTTGGACTCCGGGAAGGAGGTGGCCGCACCGGAACGGGCAACACCGTGGATGGCTTCATTCCAGTATTGGTAATGCGGCAGGATAATGTAGTCCTGGTTATTGGCATCCTTGCGAACGATATCTTCGCTGACGATGTTACCCAGTTGGTCCACTTTCTCACGAAGGGTCAGTTCGTTCACGAGCAGTTTAGCCCGTTCGTGAAAACTCTTATTGGTATCCAACCAAGGGAAACGCACAAGGTCTTGCGCAGTGATGGTTGCTGCTGCCAACAGGAGAGCAACTATCAAAGAGAAGTTCTTTTGCATAGTATATGATTTGTTTACTGTTTTGCTTTTTCACGCCACATGGTGGTTATCTGTTCGAGGGTTTTGCCTTTGGTCTCGGGAACAAGTTTCCAGACAAAGAGGGCTGCAAGAAGACAGATCACACCGTAGATGATATAAACCATCGAATGGCTGTAGTTGTACAAAGGTACGAAACTGGAACTTACCACGAAATTGCTGATCCATTGGAAAGCAACAGCAATAGCCGTAGCCTGCGAACGGATGGTGTTCGGGAAGAGTTCGGACATATAGACCCAGCATATGGGTCCCCAACTGAACATGAAGGCCGCGCTGTAGATCATTATGCTGGCAACCGCTACCCAAGCAGGGAGTGTCACCATATTGATCAGCGCTACGCCTGCGGCTCCGACGGCCATCAAGAGCGATCCGACAATCAGCAGCGGTTTACGGCCGAGTTTCTCGACCGTGAAGATGGCGAGCAGGGTAAAGGAGATGTTCACCACACCCATGATGACCGTGAAGATCATCGGGTTGCCGACACCCATTGACTCGAAGATACGCGGTGCAAAATAGAGCACTGCATTGATGCCGACGATCTGCTGGAAGACAGAAAGCATGATACCCACGAAGATGACGAGCCAACCGAAGGTCATCAGTGGTTCGCGTTTCTCGGTGGCCGTGGCGTGGATATCCTGCACGATCTCGATCGCACGCTCCGGACTATGCAGTTTGACGAGCACCTTGAGTGCCTCTTCGTCCCGACCGTTGAGCGCCAGATAACGAGGACTCTCGGGAACGAGCAGAATCAGTAAGGCGAAGGTCGCTGCGGGTACACATTCGCTGACGAACATGACGCGCCAACTGGTGTTGGTCGTCCACTCCACAATCGCCGGGTCGTTGATATGCGACTTGATGATCAGGAAATTGACGAAATACACCACCAACTGACCGAAGATGATCGCGAACTGGTTCCAACTGACGAGTGCGCCACGCCTGTCGGCAGGGGCAATCTCGGCGATATACATCGGGCAGATAGCGGAAGCCAAGCCCACACCGATACCACCGATTATACGGTAGATATTAAAGACGATGAGCAAGGTCAAGGTCGGTTCGCCGTAGGGCAGAATACCCGATTCCGGAGCGAAGGAACCCCATGCGGAGATAAAGAATAAGAGTCCCGCGATGAAGAGCGATTTCTTTCGTCCCAGGCGCGAGGATAAAAGGCCTGACAGGAACGCACCGATGATGCAACCGATGAGGGCGGAAGAGGTGCTGAAACCATGCCAGAAGTCGGTATAGTCGAAGTGGGAGGAGGAAGAGAAGAACTGCTCCATACCCCGCTCGGCACCGGAGATAACTGCCGTGTCGTAACCGAACAGCAGCCCTCCGATCACCGCCACAAGGACGATTCCGAACAAGTTTAGTTTGTGCTTGTCAGAGCGCATAATGGTATTATTTTGTGTACAATGCTACGATTGCCTCGTACAACTCTTGTTTACCGCTGGTTTGCTTGGGCTCGCCTACTTTCTTACCGTACTCATAGACTTGCTCCAGCGTCAGTTTACCGTCCTCGAAGTCCTTACCCAGACCTTTATCGAAGGAAGCATAACGCTCTTTGAGCATTGCCGGAATCGGCGATTTCTCCATGATTTCCACGGCGTTGAGGAGCGCACGTGCACAAGCATCCATACCGCTGATATGAGCGATGAAGATATCCTCCAGATCGGTGGAGTTACGACGGGTCTTGGAGTCGAAATTGGTACCGCCGTTACCCAGACCACCGTTACGTACGATCTGCATCCATGCTTGGGTCAGCTCGTAGTTGTCAATAGGGAACTGGTCGGTGTCCCAACCGTTCTGGTAGTCACCGCGGTTGGCGTCGATGGAACCGAGCATACCGTTATCTACCGCTACAGCCAGTTCGTGCTCGAAGGTATGACCGGCGAGAGTCGCGTGGTTGACCTCAATATTTACTTTGAAGTCTTTCTCCAGGCCGTGTGCTTTGAGGAAACCGATAACGGTCTCGGTGTCGACATCATATTGGTGCTTGGACGGCTCCATCGGTTTGGGCTCGATGAGGAAGGTACCCTTGAAGCCCTTGGAACGTGCATAGTCGCGTGCCATACGCAGCATCATGGCCATGTGCTCTTTCTCGCGTTTTTGATCGGTGTTCAGCAGGCTCATGTAACCCTCACGACCACCCCAGAAGACATAGTTCTCTGCACCGAGTTTGATACCGGCATCGATGGCGTTCTTGATTTGCACGATCGCGCGGGCTACAACGTCAAAGTCAGGGTTGGTGCTGGCGCCGTTCATGTAACGACCGTTACCGAACACGTTCGCGGTGGACCAAAGGAGTTTAATACCCGTCTCGTCCATCTTTACTTTCAGGTAGTCGGTGATGGCTTTCAGGTTTTCCTCATACTCCTCTACGCTGTTGCCTTCGCTGACGAGGTCCACATCATGGAAGCAAAAATACGGGAAACCGAGTTTCTGCATGATCTCGAAACCGGCATCGGCTTTCTGCTTGGCGATCGTTACGGCATCCGGACCTTCGTTCCACGGGAAATGCTTCGTGCCACCGCCGAACTGGTCTGCTCCTTCTGCACAGAGGGTATGCCACCATGCCATTGCGAAACGCATCCAATCTTTCATTTTCTTACCGGCTACTACGCGCTCTGCGTCATAGTAATGAAATGCCATCGGGTTCTTGGACTCCGGTCCTTCATACGCGATCTTACCGATCTGCGGGAAATACTCTTTTGCCATAATTTGTAGATTTATTTAGTTAAATATTTTTTCCATTGTTCATAAGCAGCCTTGTACTGCGTTTGGTTCTTGGGTTCGATTTTCTCCAGGATCTTGAGCGTATCGAACGCCTCTTCGGGGGTCTTGTAGATACCGGCTCCGATACCTGCACCTTTGGCAGCGCCGGCTGCACCGTCCGTGTCGTGGAGCAGAATCGTCGCTCCACTCACGCCGGCTAAGGTCTCGCGGAAGATCGGCGAGAGGAACATATTGGCATTGCCGGCATGGATGGTCGAAACCTTGAGTCCCATCTGCTCCATGATCTCGATGCCGTACATAAAGCTGAAGACAATACCTTCCTGTGCGGCACGAAGGAGGTGCGCACGCTTATGTTGCGTGAAGCTTAGTCCATGAATGGAGCAACCCCGTTCTTCGTTTTGGAGCATGCGTTCTGCACCGTTTCCGAAAGGCAGCACACTCAGCCCTTTGCAACCGATCGGTGCTTTGGCGGCCTCATCGTTCATCTGAGGATAGGAGAGGTCGGGCGCTACGTTGTGATGCATCCAGGAATTGAGGATACCTGTACCGTTGATGCACAGCAGGATGCCGGTGAGACCGTTCACGTGTATAAAATTATTGACGCGTGCGAGAGGATCCTTGGCGGTCGAATCCGTCACACCATACACCACACCCGACGTACCGGCGGTAGATGCGATCTCACCCGAATGGAGTACACCTAACGAGAGGGCATTGTTCGGTTGATCACCGGCGCGATAGGTCACCGGGATACCAGCTTGCAGACCCAGCCATTGGGCAGCCTCTTCGGTCAGACAACCTTGTTCGCCGAAAGTCTCTACGATCTGAGGCAGTTTGTCGCGGTCCAGCCCCAACTCATCGCGCCAATCCATCTCGCTGATACCGCTCGCGGTCGTACACATACGTCCGGTCAGACGATACGCGATATAATCACCGGGAAGCATGATTTTATAGGTGCGTGCGTATATATCGGGTTCGTTATCTTTGACCCAACGGAGTTTACCGGCCGTGAAGTTCGTGCCATATTGCGCTGCACGGCTGTCGCACCAGATGATAGCGGGACGTAATACCTCGCCTGCTTTATCGACGCACACCAATCCGTGCATCTGGTAACTGATGCCGATGGCATCAATTTGTGATTTCTTCCGATCTGCTTGCGCCGTATGGTGATTGGTGATTGGTGATTTGGCAAGCACCTCTTTGAGGGCTGCTTGCGCGTTCTGCCACCACATCTCCGGTTCCTGTTCTGCCCAACCTGCATGGTGGGAGATGATAGGTGCTTCGGATTTGGGGTACTGCGCCGATGCGGCTACTTGTCCGGATGCTGCTTCTACCAGCGATACCTTTACGGACGAACTTCCTATGTCAAAACCAAGTAAATACATGTCGTTTTCAATTTTCGCTGCAAAAGTACTGCTTATCGCGCATATGGAGGGGTATTTTTTTTCCAAATTACAAATAAATTTGTATATATGAGAAATTTTTACTACCTTTGCGGCGATTTTTTACACCCAATGACCATGAGACGCGTGCTTATCGTTATCAGTTTTCTGCTATCAGTAGTCAGTTTTTCTCTCCTTGCCGAGGACTATTCCCTTCGTTTCTATGATGATTCAGACGGCTTGAGTCATTGGCGCACCACGCGTACGTTGCAAGACAGTACGGGCATGATGTGGATTGCTACGTACAATGGTCTCAACCGCTTTGACGGCTATCGTTTTGTGGCGTTCAAAGCAGCGGACGAGGATGGTCTGTCGATGTCCTCTGATCGTATTCGTCGACTTCAATTGATAGAAGATAATAATCTCCTATGTCTTATTGATGACCATGTAGTGCGGTTTAACACGAAGACGTGCCGTTTTGAGGCTCTTCCAGATTCCACCGAGGCTGCCGCAGTGTCAAACATGCAGATGCGGCGTAATCCGGATTTATGGCGCGAGAAAGAAGTATATACGGACTTAGGTAATCTGCGTCTCAAGAATATCCGTCGTGACTACAAAGACCGACAAGGTAATCACTGGCTCATTGACGACCACGGTGTCTATGTGGCTTCACCCGTACACACCCGCGGTACGCGCATTAATAAGGAAGATGTACGCGCGATGATACGCCTGCAGGATGGTAATATTCTGGCATCCGGGCGTAGCAGCAAGCAGATCATGGTCTATGACTCCGCTTTCCATCTGATCGGGTATGTGCATCCGGACGGACACATGAGTAAAGGCCCTGTTTCTTTCGGTGATCAACCTTATTGTTTCTTTGAGAGTCGTGATGGGAAACACACTTGGATAGGTTGTAAACCGGGTTGCCTGCTCGAAGGAGATAACAATCCGCATACCTTGGGCCTTAAACGCCACGAACCGGTGCGCAACGTCTATGAGATAGCGGAAGACGCTAACGGAACGATTTGGGCAGCCACCTATGGTTTTGGTCTTTGGAAACAGCAAGGGGAGACATTCGTGCAGATACCCGGTACGGAAGAGATATCTATTCGTCGTCTGCTGATTACGGAAGACAACACCGTGCTGGCAGCTACGACCAAAGGTCTGCTGGTGCTCGATAAGAAAGGACTGCGGTTGCATCAACGCGAAGGCAATCGTGCTTCGTCGCTCAACAGCAATGCGGTGATGTGCATGTGCCTCTATGAGGGGCAACTCTATGTAGGAACCGAAGGTGGTGGTATCAATCGAATGATAGGCAATGATATTCATGCGGATAAATTGGAGTTTGAACATATCACCCATGATAACGGTCTTGCCAGCGATATTATTTATGATATCATGCCGTGGAGCGAAAACGAATTATTGGTGCAATGCAATAGTGCCTTTTCCATATTCAATATTCAACATTCAACCATTACCAACTACGGCAAGTCTTTCTTCCAAACATCCGACAAACGACCTTTTATCATGGGCGAGACCTGGCCTATCGATTTAGGGGATGGACGGATAGTGATTGCACCGATGGACGGTATGCTGGTACTGGATAAGTCTGAATTGGTGCCGGAGAAGGAATCGGTACGTATTGCGCTGAGCACCATCTACTTAGAAGGAAAACCGAACTATGCCGTAGATGAACTGACACAGATTACGCTTGCGGCTAACGAACGTAGTATGGGATTGCAGTTTGCGGCACTCGATTACAGGGGGAATGAAGATATCCACTATAAGACACGGTTTTACAAAGAGGGGAAGAAAGACCAGCCATGGGAAGCTCCGACCAAGATAGGGCAAGTGCTCTTTCAAGACCTTACGCCGGGTCAGTATATCTTCGAGGTGCGTTCGACCAATGCTCTTGGTCAATGGCAGGACAACACACGTAAGCTATCTATCACGGTTACTCCGACCTTCTGGGAGAGTACCACCGGTTGGATACTGCAGATAGGATTATTGCTGCTCATCACCGTTGTTATCACGCTTCAGACCTATCGTGTGCGTACCCACCGCAAGCAACGCGAAGAGACCCTCAATGCGTATCTGGATCTGCAAGAGAGAATGTCGGCGATGGAGCAGAAAAATGAGCCGTTACCTATCCCTGAGATCATAGCCCCGGGACGGTTGAGCAAAGATGAGGAGTTCCTGAATGCGCTGCATAAATGGCTCGAAGAGAACATGGACAACAGCGAAGCGGTCATTGATGACCTCGCCGATCGTGTTTGCATGTCCCGCTCATCGCTCAACCGAAAGATGCACGATCTGTTCAACCTCTCGGCGAAGGACTTCTTGCAGGCCGCGCGAATCAAACACGCCTGCCAACTGCTCCGTACGACCGATATGGCCGCCAAAGAGGTAGCCTACTCTTGCGGCTTCACCGATCCTAAGTATTTCGCCAAGTGCTTCAAGTCCAGCACCGGTCACACCCCGACCGAATACAGGACGCAAGGGGAATAAGGACGTATATAAGGGAGATTCTACCCTACTAAACAGCCAATCACCGAAGGTAAACAGCCAGCACGAAAACACCGCAGGTAAACAACGGCACGAAAAGAAAAGGCGAGGATACCAGCGCGGGTAAGTGGGATGGCGGGTTTGCGGGGAGGCGGGAAGGGAAACACAAGACGTGAAGAGAAACGAACACCCTACAGAGCGCAAACCGCAAGAGAGGAGAACAAAAAGAAAGAAAAAAATCCCCCAAGAAAAAATCCCCCGAAAACAAAGAAGGAACCCTAATGGGTTCCCACTTTGTCTTATGATCCGTAGTGCGGATTAGTAGCGGTCGTCGTCGCCGTTAAGGGCGGCTTCGGCAGCCTCGCGGGCGGCTTGGATAGCGGCATACTCCTCGGCGTTGTGGACGGTGACTTTGGAGAAGTCACGGAGTCCGGTACCAGCCGGGATGAGGTTACCGCAGATGACGTTCTCTTTCATGCCCTCGAGGGTATCGACCTTACCGCGGATAGCGGCTTCGTTGAGTACCTTGGTGGTCTCCTGGAAGGAGGCAGCGGACATGAACGATTTCGTTCCTAATGCAGCGCGGGTGATACCCTGGAGTATCTGTTTCGCGGTAGCGCACTCGGCATCACGTGCCTGTACGAGTTTCTTATCGCGGCGACGGAGCGCACTGTTCTCGTCGTGGAGACGACGTGCAGTAACGATCTGTCCTTCGCGGAGGTTCTCGGAGTCACCTGCATCGGTAACGACCTTGCGGCCCCATATGCGGTCGTTCTCCTCAAGGAAGTCGAGTTTGTCGACGATATCGCCCTCCAGGTAACGGGTGTCACCCGGTTCGAGGATCTCTACCTTACGCATCATCTGACGTACGATGATCTCGAAGTGCTTATCGTTGATCTCCACACCCTGCATACGGTACACAGCTTGTGCCTCGTTGACGATGTAGTTCTGAACAGCGGTCGGACCCTGGATCGCCAGGATATCGTCCGGCGTGATGGCACCATCCGAAAGCGGCGCACCTGCACGTACGAAGTCACCTTCCTGTACGAGGATCTGCTTGGTCAACGGGATCAAGTAAGCCTTCTGCTCACCGAGCTTGCTGGTAATGAAGAGCTCACGGTTACCACGTTTGATCTTACCGTAGGATATCTCACCGTCGATCTCGGCTACGATAGCAGGGTTAGACGGGTTACGTGCCTCGAAGAGCTCGGTGATACGCGGCAGACCGGAGGTGATATCACCACCGCTGTTCTTCGCGCGTGCGGTGGAGAAGAGGGAGTCACCGATCTTGACCTTATCGCCATCCTTGACATCGAGGTTGGCTTTTACCGGCAGGTTGTAGGAGCGAAGGACGTTACCGGCCTTGTCCACGACATGTGCCTGCGGCAGTTTGGTCTTATCCTTGGATTCGGTGATATATACCTCTTTCTTACCGGTTTGCTCATCGATCTCGGTCTTACAGGTAACACCTTCGATGACATCCTCGAGACGGATAGTACCGTCTTGCTCGATAAGGAGCGGAATCTTATAGGAATCCCACTCGCAGACGCGGGTACCCTTGGTATATTTCTCACCCGGGGTGACGAAGAGTTTCGCCGAATACGGGATATCGAAAGTAGCGAGGATGACACCGGTCTTCTCATCCTTGAGGGTGAGGGTGTTCTTACGGCTAACTGCGATAACGTCGCCGGCAGCGGTTGTGATGGTACGCAAGTCCTCAATTTCCACAATACCGTCGCGGGTAAGATCGTAGGTACTCTGAGCAGCAGAACCACCGGCCAGACCTCCCGAGTGGAAGGTACGGAGGGTCAGCTGTGTACCCGGCTCACCGATGGCCTGTGCGGCGATGACGCCGACGGCTTCACCTTTCTGAACCATCTGACGGGAAGCGAGGTTACGACCGTAACACTTGGCGCAGACACCGTGTTTGGATTCGCAGGTGAGCACAGAACGGATAACGACCTCTTCGATACCGGCTGCTTCGATGGCTTCACATTGTGCGTCGCGGAACTCTTCGCCGGCAGCGATGATGAGGTTACCGTCGTTATCGTGGATATCGTGTACGGAAACACGTCCGAGGATACGCTGGCTGAGGGAAGCGACAACGCGGTCGCCATCCTTGACGGCGCGCGTAGCGAGACCACGAAGGGTACCGCAGTCTTCCTCATTGATGATGACATCGTGCGATACGTCCACGAGACGACGAGTCAGATAACCGGCATCGGCCGTCTTGAGGGCGGTATCGGCAAGACCCTTACGAGCACCGTGGGTCGAGATGAAGTACTCAAGCACGGACATACCCTCTTTAAAGTTCGCAAGAATCGGGTTCTCGATATCGGTACGAGTGTCGGTGGAGCCAGCTTTCAACGGCTTACCCATGATACCACGGATACCGGCCAACTGCTTGATCTGATCGGCGTTACCACGGGCACCGGAGTCCATCATCATGAAGACAGAGTTGAAACCTTCGTCGGCCTCCTCCATGTGCTTCATAACGACTTTCTTGAGTTTCTCATCGATCTCTTTCCAAGTATCGACGGTCTTACGATAGCGCTCGTCGTCGGTGATAAGACCCATGGTGTAGTTCGCATAGAGGTCATCGACGATGGCGTTACCTTCAGCAATCTGGTCCTTGCGCTCCTCGGGGATAAGGATATCGTTGAGGTTGAAGGACAGACCGCCCTTGAAAGCCTGGTAGTAACCGAGGTCCTTGATGTCATCAAGGAACTTGGCTGCACGCGCCACACCGCAGGTCTTGATGACCTTGGTGATGATGGCCTTGACAGCACCCTTCTTCATGAGGACGTTCTGATAACCTATCTCTTCGGGCACGTACTGGTTGACGATGACGCGCCCCGGAGTGGTCTCGATGAGCTCACCCTTGATACGCACTTTGACTTTGGCGTGTACATCGACACGACCTTCGTTGAGTGCGATGAGTGCCTCCTCTTCGGAGTAGAAAGCGAGTCCTTCGCCCTTTGCGCCCGCACGTTCCTTGGTAATATAATAGAGACCGAGGATCATATCCTGCGACGGTACGGTGATCGGGTTACCGTTCGCCGGGTCGAGGATGTTGTGCGAACCGAGCATGAGGAGCTGTGCCTCGAGGATCGCCTCGTTGGAGAGCGGCAAGTGAACCGCCATCTGGTCACCATCGAAGTCGGCGTTGAAGCCGGCGCAGGACAGCGGGTGGAGCTGGATAGCCTTACCCTCGATCATCTTAGGCTGGAAGGCGAGGATACCGTGACGGTGCAGTGTCGGTGCACGGTTGAGGAGGACGGGGTGTCCTTCCATGACGTGCTCGAGGATCTCGTAGATGACCGGCTCACGACGGTCGATGATCTTCTTCGCGGACTTAACTGTCTTCACGATACCGCGCTCGATGAGCTTACGGATGATGAACGGCTTATAGAGCTCAGCAGCCATCTCTTTGGGGAGACCGCACTCGTGCATCTTGAGTTCCGGACCTACGACGATAACCGAACGCGCGGAGTAGTCCACACGTTTACCGAGGAGGTTCTGACGGAAACGTCCTTGTTTACCCTTGAGGGAGTCAGACAGGGACTTGAGCGGACGGTTGGCCTCAGACTTCATGGCCGTCGTCTTACGGCTGTTGTCGAAGAGGGAGTCCACTGCTTCCTGGAGCATACGTTTCTCGTTACGGAGGATGACATCCGGTGCTTTGATCTCCATAAGTCGTTTGAGACGATTATTACGGATGATGACACGGCGGTAGAGGTCATTGAGGTCGGAGGTGGCGAAACGACCACCGTCCAGCGGTACGAGCGGACGCAGTTCCGGCGGGGTAACAGGCAGTGCCTGGAGGATCATCCATTCGGGACGGTTCTTACCGTTGGAAGCACGGAAAGCCTCTACGACCTGCAGACGCTTGAGGGCTTCCTGACGACGCTGCGCGGAGGTCGCCTTGTCGGCGGTAGCACGCAGCTCGTAGCTGAGCTCGTCCAGATCGAGTCCGCAGAGCAGGTCATAGACCGCCTCGGCACCCATCTTGATGATGACCTTATTGGGATCGGTATCCTCAAGCATGTCGTTATCCTCGGGGAGGATCGCCATTACCTGCTGGTACTGATCTTCGTCGAGGAGCATCTTGTCCTCGATAGGAATACGGTTCTTATCGTTCTCGTTCTTCTCGCCGATCTCCTGACCGAGGAGTGCGCCGGCACGTACGACGAGGTATTTCTCGTAGTAGATGACGGTGTCAAGTTTCTTGGTCGGGATACCGAGCAGGGCAGCCATCTTGGAGGGCAGGGAACGGAGGTACCAGATATGTGCCACCGGAACGACGAGTTTGATATGACCCATACGCTCACGACGCACTTTCTTCTCGGTTACCTCTACGCCGCAACGCTCGCAGACGATACCTTTATAACGGATACGTTTATATTTGCCGCAATGGCACTCGTAGTCTTTGGTCGGACCGAAGATACGCTCACAGAACAAACCGTCACGTTCGGGTTTGTAGGTACGATAGTTAATCGTTTCCGGTTTGAGCACCTCACCCGAGGAGAGTTGCATGATCTCGTCCGGGGAAGCCAGACCAATGGTGATCTTCGTGAAACCGGTTTTCTTATTATTATCTTGTTTAAAAGCCATATTAGTCCTCCCTGATTATTCCATTTTGATACTAAGTGCAAGACCTTGTAGCTCGTGCAGGAGCACGTTGAGCGACTCGGGCAGACCCGGCGTCGGGAACGGCTCACCTTTGACGATTGCCTCGTAGGTACGTGCACGACCTGTGACATCATCCGACTTGATGGTAAGGATCTCTTGTAGCACGTGCGCAGCACCGTGTGCTTCGAGTGCCCAGACCTCCATCTCACCGAAACGCTGACCACCGAACTGTGCCTTACCACCGAGCGGTTGCTGGGTAATGAGGCTGTACGGACCGATGGAACGTGCGTGCATCTTATCATCGACCATGTGACCGAGTTTCATGAAGTAGGTCACACCGACGGTAGCCATCTGGTCAAACGGTTCACCCGTCTCACCATCGTAGAGCTGGGTCTTACCACCACGGGGCAGACCTGCTTTGTCGGTCCACTCGTCGAGCTGCTCCATCGTACAACCGTCGAAGATCGGAGTCGAGAACTTAACGCCCAGTTCGGCACCTGCCCAACCGAGGACAGCCTCGAAGATCTGACCGATGTTCATACGAGAAGGCACACCCATCGGGTTGAGGACGATATCTACCGGCGTACCGTCTGCGAGGAACGGCATGTCCTCTACTCGGACGATCTTGGAGACGATACCCTTGTTACCGTGACGACCGGCCATCTTATCACCGACGCGGATCTTACGACGCTTTGCGACATAGACCTTCGCCATCTGGATGATACCGTTGGGCAGTTCGTCGCCGATGGTGAGGTTGAACTTCTCGCGCTTGAGCGCAGCGTCCATCTCCTTATATTTGGCGATGTAGTTCATGATACACTGCGCGATGAGTTCGTTCTTGTGCTCGTCAGCGGTCCAACCCTCGAGGAGTACAGAGAAGTAATCTATCTCGTTGAGGCGCTCTTTGGAGAAGTGCTGACCTTTGGAGATGAGCTCGGTACCGAGGATATCCTTTACGCTGACAGCCTGACGGCCGTTGAGCAGGGTGTAGAGCTTGTCGATAAGCAGTTCGCGGAGCTCTTCGGAGCGCTCGCGGAACTTGAGATCCATCTTCTGCAGGGTCTCCTTATCCTCCATCTTCTGCTTGCGGTCCTTGACGGCGCGGCAGTAGAGTTTCTTATCGATGATGACACCGTCGAGGGACGGGCTGCACTTGAGGGACGCATCCTTAACATCGCCGGCTTTGTCACCGAAGATGGCCTTGAGGAGTTTCTCCTCCGGACTCGGATCGGTCTCACCCTTCGGGGTGATCTTACCGATGAGGATGTCGCCCGGTTGTACATATGCACCGATACGGATGAGACCGTTCTCGTCGAGGTCCTTGGTAGCCTCCTCGGAGACGTTGGGGATGTCGGCCGTGAACTCCTCCATACCGCGCTTGGTATCACGTACCTCGAGCAGCTGCTCTACGACGTGCACGGAGGTGTACATATCCTCGCGAACGATACGCTCGGAGAGGACGATGGCATCCTCGTAGTTGTAACCCTTCCAAGGGATGTAGGCTACCTTGAGGTTCTTACCAAGTGCCAGTTCGCCACCTGCGGTGGAGTAACCCTCGGTGAGGATCTGTCCCTTTTCCACCTTGTCGCCCTTGCGAACGATCGGTTGGAGGTCGATGGTGGTGTTCTGGTTGGTCTTCTCGAACTTCGGCAGTTTGTACTCTTTCTCAGCGGGCTCGAAGGAGATGAGTTCATCCTCTTCGGAACGCTCATATTTGATACGGATCGTGTCTGCATCGACGAAGGTAACGGTACCGTTGGCCTCGGCGATGATCTGTGTGCGGCTATCGGTGACGAGTTGTTGCTCGATACCGGTGCCGACGATCGGTGCCTCGTTGGTGATCAGAGGAACTGCCTGACGCATCATGTTCGATCCCATGAGGGCACGGTGGGCATCATCGTGCTCGAGGAACGGGATGAGTGCAGCAGCGACCGAAGCGATCTGACAGGGCGCTACGTCCATGAGGTTGACCTCGGAGGGAGCAACAACAGGGAAGTCGGCGCCCAGACGGGTCTTGACCTTGGTACGGATGAAGCTACCATCCGGACGGAGCGGTGCGTTACCCTGTGCCACCACTTGGTTCTCCTCGTCCTCTGCGGAGAGGTAAACAACGTGGTCGTTGTCGAGATCGACGATCGAGTCGTGTACCTGACGATACGGGGTCTCGATGAAGCCGAGGTCGTTGATCTTCGCATAGATACAGAGCGAAGAGATCAGACCGATGTTCGGTCCTTCCGGTGTCTCGATAGGACAGAGACGGCCGTAGTGGGTATAGTGTACGTCTCGCACCTCGAAACCAGCACGGTCGCGGCTCAGACCGCCGGGACCGAGGGCCGACATACGGCGCTTGTGGGTAATCTCGGCGAGCGGGTTCTGCTGATCCATGAACTGGCTCAGGGCGTTGGTACCGAAATAGCTGTTGATGATCGACGAGATGGACTTGGCGTTGATCAGGTCGGTCGGGGTGAAGACCTCGTTGTCGCGGACGTTCATACGCTCACGAACAGTGCGCGCCATACGAGCCAGACCGATACCGAACTGGTTGTAGAGCTGCTCGCCGACGGTACGAACGCGACGGTTCGACAGGTGGTCGATATCATCGACTTCCGCATTGGAGTTGATGAGCATGACGAGGTACTTGATGATCTCGATGATGTCCTCCTTGGTCAGGACACGGGTGTCCTCGGGGATGGACATGTTGAGTTTGCGGTTGATACGGTAACGTCCTACATCACCGAGGTCGTAGCGCTTCTGCGAGAAGAAGAGGTTCTGGATCATCTCTCGTGCCGTTGCATCATCGGCCGGCTCGGCGTTACGCAGTTGGCGGTAGATATAGAGGACAGCCTCTTTCTCCGTCTTAGCCGGGTCTTTCTGCAAGGTGTTGAAGATGATGGCGAAATCGTTCTCGCGCTCCTCCTGCTTGTGGAGCAGGACGGTCTTGGATCCGGACTCGAGGATGGTCTCGATCGTTTCCGGCGTCAATTCTTCCTCGCGCTCTACCACGATGGTGTTACGCTCGATAGACGACACCTCACCGGTATCCTCATCCACGAAATCTTCTACCCAAGCCCGCATCACATCACCGGCTAACTTACGGCCCATGCACGCCTCGAGTGCCTCCTTGTTAACCTTCACTTCCTCGGCGAGGTCGAAGCAGTTGAGGATGTCCTTGTCGGACTCAAAACCGATGGCACGGAGCAGGGTGGTTACCGGTAATTTCTTCTTACGGTCGATGTAAGCGTACATGACCTTGTTGATATCCGTACTGAACTCGATCCACGATCCGCGGAAGGGGATGATACGTGCCGAGTAGAGCTTGGTACCGTTGGAGTGCATGGATGTTCCGAAGAACACACCCGGGGAACGGTGCAACTGACTCACGATGACACGCTCGGCACCGTTGATGACAAAGGTGCCTTTGGGAGTCATGTACGGGATGGTACCGAGGTACACATCGGAAACGACGGTATCGAAGTCCTCATGATCAGGATCCTCGCAGCTCAGACGCAGTTTGGCTTTCAAGGGGACGGAATAGGTCAGACCGCGCTTGATGCACTCCTCGATGGAGTAGCGAGGACGGTCAACCGAATAGTCCAAGAAAGCGAGCGTGAAGCTGTTGCGGGTATCCTGGATCGGGAAGTTCTCCTGGAATACCTTAAAGAGTCCCTCTTTACGACGTTGCTCCGGAGTAGAATCCATCTGCAAAAATTCGGCGAAGGACTTCAGCTGAATGTCGAGAAAGTCAGGGAACGGCATGCTCTTTTGCATACGCGAGAAATTGACTCTCTGCTGTTTTTTACTTGTAGCCATTATTTTATATGGTTGATAATTAATTAACAGAACTAAACTGCTGATAATGAATAATTTAAATCTAAATCGCCGGCGTTATATTTTATAGTATTTTAATTTTCGCCCTATAATAATTATCAGATTTTTCAGTTTTTTAATCATTCTGTCTTATTGAGCAGAAAAGGTTTAGACCCGTATTTTGCGTACGGATCTAAACCTATTCCACCCTAAAGAGTGGTTGGTTGGGGAGGTATTACTTGAGCTCTACCTCAGCGCCTACCTCTTCAAGAGCTTTCTTGAGAGCCTCAGCGGTAGCTTTGTCAACGCCTTCCTTAACGTTAGCAGGAGCAGCGTCTACGATGTCCTTAGCCTCTTTGAGGCCGAGACCGGTTTGCTCCTTAACGGCCTTAACAACCTGGAGCTTGTTAGCACCTGCGCTCTTGAGAACTACGTCGAACGAGGTCTTCTCCTCAACAGCCTCAGCAGCAGCGCCGCCAGCAGCAGGAGCAGCAACTGCAACAGCTGCAGCAGCCGGCTCAATTCCGTACTCCTCTTTGAGGATAGTAGCGAGTTCATTTACTTCCTTAACGGTAAGGTTAACTAATTGTTCAGCAATAACTTTAAGATCTGCCATGATCGTATAAATTTTAAATGTTTTTTAATTCAGTTTGTTTAATTTTAAGCGCGCTCTTCGAGAGTTTTGAGTACGCCGTGGATGGTGTTCTTTCCGCTCTCCAAAGCCGAGATGACGTTCTTCGCAGGCGATTGCAGCAATGCAACCAATTCGGCGATAAGTTCGTTCTTGGACTTGATAGCGCAGAGGAACTCGAGGTTCTGCTTGCCTACGTAAACAGTCTCTTCTACGTAAGCAGCTTTGAGTTGCGGCTTAGCCTCTCCGGTCTTGTCGCCTTTGGTAAACTCCTTGATGAGTTTAGCGGGCACGTTACCGGTGTTGCTGAGCATGAGTGCGGTGTTACCCTTGAGAGCGCCGAAGATCTCAGCCTCCACGCCCTTTTTCTCGAGGGCCTTCTGGAGGAGTGTGTTCTTGGCAACCAAGAGCTTGATGTCCTGCTTGAAGCAAGCGCGACGCAGTTCGCTGGTTTTCTCGGCGTTCAGGCCCTCGATGTTAACGAGGTAGAAGTGCGAGTACTCAGCCAATTGTGCGCCAAGGGCTTCAATGACGAGATTTTTATCTTCCTTTTTCATACTTGTCCTTTGTTTTTAGAGATTAAAGCGATTTGGTATCGATCTTAATACCCTGACTCATAGTGCTGGAAAGATAAACGCTCTTGATGTACTCACCCTTGGATACAGCCGGCTTGAGGTGCTTGATCGTTTCGATGAACGCAGCTGCGTTCTCAGCGATCTTGTCAGCGCTGAAGCTTACTTTACCGATGGAGGTGTGTACAATTCCGAACTTATCAACTTTGAAGTCGATCTTACCGCCCTTGACCTCTTTAACAGCTTTCGCTACATCCATGGTAACGGTACCGCTCTTGGGGTTCGGCATCAAGCCACGAGGACCTAATACACGACCGAGGGCACCGATCTTACCCATGATCTGAGGTTGGGTGATGATCACGTCAATGTCCGTCCATCCACCTTTGATCTTTTCAATATACTCATCCAGACCTACATAGTCAGCACCTGCCTCTTTAGCAGCTGCCTCTTGATCTGGCATACAGAGTGCGAGAACGCGAACAACTTTACCCGTTCCGTTAGGGAGTGCAACGACGCCACGAACCATTTGGTTGGCCTTACGCGGGTCAACACCCAGACGTACGTCGATATCTACACTTGCATCGAATTTGGTGGTAGTGATCTCTTTTACGAGCGCAGCTGCCTCTTCGATGGTGTACAGCTTACCAGCTTCAATTTTCTCAGCAGCAAGCTTCTGTTTTTTTGTCAGTTTTGCCATAATTGTTGATGTGAATTGAAGTGGATTACTTTACTACGATACCCATACTGCGAGCAGTACCTTTGACCATTTTGAGCGCGGACTCTACGGTGAAACAGTTGAGATCCGCCATCTTGTCCTGAGCGATCTGCGTAGCCTGCTCCTCGGTGATAGTAGCCACCTTGGTACGGTTCGGCTGATCAGATCCGCTCTTCACCTTAGCCGCCTCGAGAAGCTGGATAGCTACAGGAGGAGTCTTAACGATGAAGTCAAAGGATTTGTCTGCATAAACAGTGATAACGACAGGAAGAACTTTTCCTGCTTTGTCTTGCGTTCTGGCATTGAACTGTTTGCAAAACTCCATGATGTTCACACCCTTCGAACCCAGAGCCGGGCCTACCGGAGGAGCAGGATTGGCAGCGCCACCCTTGATTTGGAGTTTAATAAAACCAGCAATTTCTTTAGCCATAGTTTTACGTTGTTAATAGTTTTTGGCCTGATAGCGGGTTATGAGCCCTCGGCCGGTTAATAAATTTGAAACTATCGAGTAGTAACTAACGACTTGTAACGGAGTCTCCTACTCTTTTTCTACCTGGTTGTAGCCCAGCTCGAGCGGAGTCTGGCGGTCAAAGATCGTAACAACCACTTTCAGTTTGTGCTTATCGGCCGCTACCTCTTGTACGGTACCCTTGAAGCCGTTGAACGGTCCGTCGCAAACCTTGACGCTCTCGCCTACAAGGAACTCGATCTCGCTGGCTGCACGCGTTTCGCTTTCACTTGCGATGCCAACCAGTTTGTTCACTTCCTCTTGGGAAACGGGTTTGGGTTTGACGGTCGTCTTACCGCCGCTCAGGAATCCCAGCACGTTGGGGATGTTGCGAAGGAGCGGGAAGCTCTCGTCGCACAAGTAGCACTCCACGAGCAGATAACCGGGAAGGAGATTGCGCTCTTTCTCGGTACGTTTGCCATTCTTGAGGGTGACTACTTTTTCACGCGGGATGAGCACCTGCGATACGTACTCGCGGAAGAGGGAAGAGGAGACGAGCGCATTGTTGATGTACTCTTCGACCTTGTTCTCCTTGCCGCTAATAGCGCGCAGTACATACCATTGTTTTTTGTTCTCTGCCATAGTCTATCGATTTAGAAGAGACCATAAACAAAGGTCATGATGGACTCAAAGCACCAGTCCATAAGCCACACGATGAGCGCTAAGATGATGGAAGCAATCAATACGATCACCGAGCTCTGTGCCAGCTCCTTGCGGGTCGGCCAGCTTACTTTGTGGACCAGTTCGTTGTACGATTCTTTAACGTTTTCTACAAAAGCCATATCAGTAGATTTTTTAATTATCTCTTTAAGCGCAACCAAACTCGGCTCCAGCAAGTGCCAAAGTCGAATCGGAAGCTATGTTTTTTCTTACGTTTAGCTCCAGCCTCGTTGCCGAGGGTGAAGCTTGCCCCTACGGGCGGCGAAGGCGTAACACTTCGCTTTGCACGGAAGGCAGGAATCGAACCCACATTGACGGTTTTGGAGACCGCTCTCCTACCATTGGAGGACTTCCGTAAAACGCTCGGGGCTCGATGCCCCAAGCGGTTTATCGCTAATAGTAGTATTAGTCGATCAGTTTGGTGATCTGACCGGAACCTACGGTACGGCCACCCTCACGGATTGCGAAACGCAGACCCTCAGAGCAAGCAACCGGATAGATCAACTTAACGGTGATCTCGAGGTTATCACCCGGCATTACCATCTCAGTTCCTTCCGGCAGAGTGATCTCACCGGTAACATCCATGGTACGGATGTAGAACTGCGGACGATAGTGGTTGTGGAACGGAGTGTGACGGCCACCTTCCTCTTTCTTGAGGATATAAACCGAAGCCTTGAACTCACTGTACGGTTTAACAACACCCGGGTGAGTCAATACCATACCACGCTTAACCTCATCCTTATCGATACCACGGAGGAGCAGACCTACGTTATCACCAGCTTCACCTTCGTCCAGCAATTTGCGGAACATCTCAACGCCGGTTACAACGCTCTTCTTACCCTCAGCACCCAGACCGATCAACTGAACCTCGTCACCAACTTTGATGACACCGGTCTCGATACGACCTGTTGCAACAGTACCACGACCGGTGATCGAGAATACATCCTCTACCGGCATCAGGAACGGTTTATCTTTGTCACGAGTCGGCAGCGGAATCCATGTGTCGCAAGCGTCCATCAATTCCATAATCTTCTCTTCCCACTCAGGAACACCGTTCAATGCACCAAGTGCAGAACCGCGGATAACCGGAGTGTTGTCGCCGTCGAACTCATAGAAGCTCAGCAACTCACGCATTTCCATCTCAACGAGGTCGAGCATCTCAGGATCGTCAACCATATCGCACTTGTTCATGAATACAACCAGACGCGGTACGTTTACTTGGCGAGCCAACAGGATGTGCTCACGAGTCTGAGGCATCGGACCATCTGTAGCAGCTACAACGATGATAGCACCATCCATCTGAGCAGCACCGGTAACCATGTTCTTTACATAGTCGGCGTGACCCGGACAGTCAACGTGAGCGTAGTGACGGTTAGCCGTCTGATACTCTACGTGAGCGGTGTTAATGGTAATACCACGCTCTTTCTCTTCCGGAGCGTTGTCAATAGAGTCGAACGAACGGACCTCAGACAGACCTCTCTTTGCCAATACCTGGGTAATAGCAGCGGTCAGAGTCGTTTTTCCGTGGTCAACGTGACCGATGGTACCGATGTTAACGT
>CAMHSB010000013.1 GCA_946187695.1 uncultured Bacteroidales bacterium | reverse complement strand
CCGAAACTCTTGTTCAGACCCACCATCGAGAAAATAATCTTCTTATCGTCTGCCATACTCTGCGAATGTATAATCGTAGGGGTTATTTTCGTCTGCTGCGTGCCGTTCTGCACTCAACTGCTTCCAAACGGTCGGATCGATCTCCGGGAAGAAAGTATCCGCGTCGGGCCAACTGTGATGAATATGCGTGATATAGAGTTTGTCCGCGCGCTCCATCATCTGCCGGTACACCATGCCGCCGCCAATCACAAAAGCCTCTTCGTCCGGGCGTACTTTCGCTACCATCTCGTCCAGCGAATACACGGTTTCCGCGCCTTCGAACGTCTTTCCCTTCTCGTCCGTCAGCACGATATTGCGCCGATTCGGCAGCGGGTGCTTGGGTAGCGACAGGAACGTCCGCTCTCCCATCATGACCGTGTGCCCGCTCGTGATCGTCTTGAAATGTTTCAAGTCCGCCGGCATGTGACACAGCAAATCACCTTTCTTTCCGATCGCATAATTCTCCGCGATCGCCACAATAATACTGATCATACGCTAACAACTCCCGCGATATGAGGATGCGGGTCGTATCCTTCTAAAGTAAAATCCTCGTATTGGAAGCCGAAAAGGTCCTTCACCTCGGGGTTAATAATCATCTTCGGCAATGCCCTCGGCTCACGTGTCAACTGTAGTTTCACCTGCTCCAGGTGGTTGAGGTAAATATGCGCGTCGCCCAGCGTGTGCACAAAATCACCGCACTTCAGTCCCGTCACCTGCGCCATCATCTGCAGCAACAGCGCATAGCTGGCGATATTAAACGGTACACCCAGGAAGATATCCGCGCTACGTTGATAGAGTTGCAGACTCAACTTGCCGTCCGCCACATAGAACTGAAACAGACAGTGACACGGCGGCAAGGCCATTTTCTCCACTTCCGCCACATTCCATGCACTCACCATCAAGCGCCGACTGTCCGGGTTGTTCTTGATCTGCTCCACGAGGTTTTTGATCTGGTCGATATGTCCGCCGTTATAGTCGGGCCAAGACCTCCATTGATGCCCATAGACAGGTCCCAACTCACCGTTCTCATCGGCCCATTCGTTCCATATACGTACGCCGTGATCTTGCAGATACTTCACGTTCGTGTCGCCCTGTAAGAACCACAACAGCTCATAGATAATCGACTTCAAATGCAGCTTCTTCGTGGTCAGGAGCGGAAAACCGTCCGCCATTTTAAACCGCATCTGGTGACCAAACACCGACATCGTTCCCGTGCCCGTCCGGTCGTGTTTCACGGTGCCTTCTTCCAGCACACGCTTGCATAAATCCAAATATTGTTGCATCTTAATACAATTTATACGTTGTCTTGAGTACCTTGAACTCGGTACGACGGTTGATCTGGTTGCAGATCTCCTGTTTGTCCGCGGGTAGGGGAGTAATGAACGCTTCGTCCAGCACTTGCTCCACCGGTATCCACGGATACTGCTTGTTGAGCGCTTTGTCGCAAACCACCGGTTTCGTCTTTCCGTATCCCACCGGTGTCAGACGCTCGCTCTCAATACCGCGTTGTTTGAGGAAATCGCAGCAACTCTGTGCACGTTTCTGACTCAACTCGTTATTGAACTCATCCGTACCTTTCATATCCGTGTGGGCACTCAACTCGATCGTGATATTGGGGTTGTCGTTCAGCAGTTTGACTAACTTCTCCAACTCTGCCTCTGAAGCCTTTGTGATATCCCATTTTCCGAACTCGTAGAAGATATTTTCCATCTTCACCGGTCGTGAAATAGGGTTCAGAGCGAAATTGACATTGTAGGTCTTGCTGTCCTTCAAGCCGAGCGTGTTCCACTGCTCTTTGGCGTTCAGGTGCCCGCGGCAGGTAGCCAGCATTACGTACTTGACATCCTTTTTGAGTTTGATCTTATACGTGCCGTCTCGACGGGCATTAAGCTTACTGTTCGTGCCGTCCGAGCCGACGATACGCAATACCGCCTCACTCAGCGCATTGCCCTGTTCGTCCGTCACTGCACCTTCTACCAAAAACTCCATTTCCGGCAGTACAAAGCGATAGATTTTGTCAAAGCCCTTCTTGTCGCCTCTGTTCGAACTAAAGAATCCGTTTTGGCTCTCACCCTCGAACGTGATACCGAAATCGTCTCCCGTGCCGTTGAACGGCGCACCCATGTTGTAGAGGACCCAAACAACTGAGTCTTTGTTCGTCGTGTCCCGCACGGCTTTGAAGATATCCAAACCGCCGTATCCGGGATGACCGTTACTTGCAAAATACAGCGTTCCGTCGGCATGCACGTATGGATACATCTCGTCAGCCGAGGTGTTGATGCCCTTGCCCAGCGGCTGCGGGTTCACCCATTCGCCGTTATCCATCTCGGCGCACCAGATATCCTTACCGCCTTCACCGCGCGGGTCGTCGCAAACGAAATACAGCGTATCCCCCGCAGGATTCAACGCCGGGTGACCCACCGTGATGGAGCTGTCCGCAAACAGTTTCACTTCCTGTGCCTCGCTCCATTCTCCGCTCGCACGATCGCTCTTGTATATCTTGGCACCTAAATCTTGACCGTTGATCGGCTTCGAGTAGGTGAACAGCATCGTGCGGCCGTCTTTGGTAAACGAACAAACACCCATCTCCGCTGCGCCGGCAGCCTTACCGCCACCTGTGGAGTCGTTCTGCTGTTCTTCCTCTTCCGGTGCGTCACACAGCCCTTCTGCCAGCACGATATCTTCCCATAAGCCCGCGGCGTTCTTGCGCGTCTGGTAGAGTTGGAACAACTGCTGTCCCGTCACGTTACTCGGCCGTTTCAGTTTCTTCGTGCTGCTCTTACTCTTCTCCTGACGGTTACTCGTGAACATCAACGCATCTTTATCGTCTCCGATAAACATCGGTGCGAAGGTGCTTGCACGCTTTTGGTTAAATTCCTTCGCTTCACTTACTTTGTACCGGCTCGTCTCGCGTTTCCATTCATCGATCTTCGAGCAAGCGTACTTACCGGCCTGTGCTACATAGCTGTCAGGATGGGCTTCCAGATACAACTCATAACTCTTGGCGGCATCTTTGTACTTGCCCTGATATTGCATCGCTTGACCGCAATGCAGGAAGATAATCGAGTCCTGCAACTGGTACTTGTTACGCAAGGCATTCTGGTAGCAATTCACCGCACGCGGGTTGTTTATCAACCGGTAACACTCACCCTGCTTGTACGCTACGTAGCCCTTCAAAGGCTTGTCCGTCTTGGCCGAGATACGACCGTAACAGGACTTGTAGATATCCGCCGCGGCATAGTATTCCCCGATAGCGAACTTCTTATCTGCCCGCTTGATCCGCTGCTGTATACTGCACCCCGTGAGCGTCAGTACCGCTAAAAGAATATAGAAATACTTAGTCCAATTCATGAATCACAAGTCCCGATCTCAGTTTGGGTTCAAACCACGTCGTTTTCGGCGGCATAATATTGCCGCTATCCGCGATATCAATAATCTGCTGCATCGTAACAGGGTAGAGTGCCAGCGCTACTTTCATCTCACCGCTATCCACTCTCCGCTTCAACTCACCAAGTCCGCGGATACCGCCCACGAAATCGATACGCTTGTCCGAGCGCAGATCCTTGATGCCCAAGATCTTATCCAGTATCAGGTTACTCGAGATCGTCACATCCAGCACGCCGATCGGATCGTTGTCATCGTACCGACCTGCTTTCGCCGTCAAGCTATACCATTTCCCGCCCAGATAGAGGCTGAAATTATGCAGTTTGTTCGGCTTATAGATCTCCGAGCCCTTTTCTTCGACCTCGAAATCTTCCGCCAACTTACTAAGGAACTCCTCCTCGCTAAGTCCGTTCAGATCTTTCACCACGCGGTTATAGTCGATAATGTTGAGCTGGTTATCCGGGAAACAAACGGCTAAGAAATACTCGTACTCAGGAACCTTAATTTTTAATTTTTCATTTTTAATTTTTAATTCCTGTCCTACGCCGGCCGCTGCCGCTGAACGATGGTGTCCGTCCGCGATATACATCGCCGGAATCTGTGCAAAGATCTCCGTGATCTGGTCGATCGTTTTCTTGTCCTCGATCACCCAGAAAGTATGCCTGAATCCTTCCGGAGCCGCCACAAAATCGTACTCGGGTTTGCTCTTACATACGTCCTCTACGATCTTATCAAGGTCGTCGCGGTGAGGGTAGGCAAAGAATACCGGCTCCATGTTGGCATTTAAGGTCCGCACGTGTTTCATTCGGTCTTCCTCTTTGTCCCGACGTGTCAACTCGTGCTTCTTGATCCGTCCTTCCAGATAATCATCCACCCACGCACCAACCACCAGGCCGTACTGGGTCTTCTCCTTACCTCCGGACAACGGATTATCCGCCAAGATGGTCTGCGCATAGACATAGTAATGCGGATCCTGGTCTTGCACCAACCAGCCTTTGAGCTTAAACCGCTGATACTGCTGTTTTGCCTCCGGATACACCCGCGGGTCGTGCTCATCCGTACCGGGCATAAAATTGATCTCCGGCTTGATGATATGATACAGACTCATCGCATTACCCGCCGCCTCTGTCCGTGCCTCTTCACTGTTCAGCACATCGTACGGCCGGCTACTCACCTGTTCCACCAACTCCTTCGGCGGTCGTATTCCCTTAAAAGGTTTAATTCTCATATTTCTCTCTTATTTAACAGGCGCTGCAACCTTCTCTACGCCCATCGAGCAAGTACCGTTAAACGTTGCACCCGGCTCAACAATCAGCGTCTTCGTCTTTACATCACCCACGATCTTACCGCTCGTACGCAGACTAAGCTGCTGGCTGCAGTTGATCTTGCCTTCCATCAGCCCCATGATCTCAGCGTTCGCGCAGTTAATCGTACCTTTGACCTTACCGCCTTCGCCGATCACTACCTTACCCGTACAGTTCAGATCACCCTCGATCAAACCATCCACGCGGAAATCGCTGTCCGCGGTAATGTTACCTACAATCTTACTTCCTGCGGTCAACGCATTGAACATCAAACCGCTCTGTTGTTTGTCATTTGCCATAATTCTATTCTGTTTTTATTATTAATTCCTATTATTTTTTGTCTTTTTGTTCGCTTTTGGCCATAATATCCAAAATCGGGCGCAAAGGTACAAAAAAAAATCCATATACGCAAGCGCCCGCGCGTTTTTCCTTACTTTTTTCTAAAAAATCCCCTTTCCGCTTGCATATATCAAAAATTTGTTGTACCTTTGCCCCGCAAATAGTTATTTACTCAAAACTCACATTATTATGCGTAAAATCTTTACTCTCGTAGCGCTCCTCAGCGCATTCGTCTTTACTGCTAAAGCAGAAGTTATTCCTGGCACTTGTGCCGACACCGTGAATGTGGATTGGTCCTATAACACCGACACCAAGACCCTTTCCTTCACGCTCACAGGATCGGACAAACGGGTCATTCCCAATTACGGTCCATCGGACAAGCCTTGGCAGCCATACATCGAGGAAATCGAGTACCTGAATCTGCCGGAAGGCTTAACCTCTATCGGCTCATATGCTTTTAGCGGCGCCAAATCCATCAAGGATGTCGTGCTGCCGCAAAGCCTTGTTCTGCTTAATCAATACGCCTTCCAGGATTGCTATTCCATCCATACTTTTGCTATCGGCCCGAACTTGACCTTGATCGCGCAACACGCCCTGAACGGTTGCTACTCGCTGACCAATCTTTCTGTACCGGCTAATGTTACGGAGATCAGGTTCGAAGCCTTTAAGTGGATTCCGAATGTAGCCTATTCGGAAGGCCGCGAGGACAAACCGGATGCCGGCGCACGTACCGTGAATGGCATCGTGGAAGATCCGATGGTCTATGACGCCAATAACAATACAACGCTTAGTGCTTGCTCCGCTTTTGCAAAGGGGCGTGTCCAAGTAAAAGATGGCGTTAAAATTATCAACAGCTATGCTTTCTTTTCCTGCTTTGCTATCACCGCCGTGGAACTGCCCAACAGCGTAGAAACGGTAGGAAAATATGCTTTTGACGACTGCGATGCAATGGAAACGCTTATTATCGGAAGCGGACTCCTTTCCACGGACATGTATTCTTTCTCCATGAAGAATCTGAAAAACGTCGTTTGTATGGCCGTTGCGGCTCCGGATCTCGGTATGAACTCATTCTACGACACCAACGTCAGCGCAGCCGTGCTGTACGTTCCGGACGAGAGCGTAGAAGCCTACAAAGCAGCCAACCAATGGAAAAACTTCGGCTCCATCAAACCGCTTTCGCAGATACCCGCCGGTATCATCGATGATACGGAAGGACTTAACCAACTCTCTGGTACTCCCGCACAGGCTACCAAACTTCTCCACAACGGCCAAGTCCTCATCCGCCGCTCCAACCGCACCTTCACCCTCACCGGTCAACACCTCGAATAAGGTCCTGCTCGCGGGGCTAATTCCCCGCGCGCATATTAGCTGTTTACTTTTTGGCGCTATTTCGCCAAACAAAAATTCAAAAAAATGGCATACAAATTTGCGTATGTCATTTTTTTTATGGAGCGGGGGGATTTTTATATTCCTTCTTATTTGCATTTTTCTGTCTCATTTTTGCTGCAATTTTTCATTTCCTCTTGCATATATGCCGCTTTTTTCGTACCTTTGTGCCCGAAAATGGCAAATAACTATTATCGTGACACTATCCCGTCTATGTTACGGCGCTGCAAGGGCTGGGACTACAAAGGGCGTGGCATCTACATGCTCACGCTCGTTGTGCGTGACCGTCAGCCGCTGCTTGGTTCGTTAGCGGGCGATACAGAGAACGCCTATATCGATCTCTCCGACCTTGGCAAAGCCGTCAATACAGAGGTAGAGAGTATCCCCTCGCATTTTCCGCAGATACGTGTCCTCGGCAAACAGGTCATGCCCGACCATCTCCACATGCTCCTCTTTGTCCAAGAGCCGATATCGGTACATCTCGGGACAGTAGTGAATGGCTTCAAATTAGGGACGAATCGCGCGTATTGGACCGCGTTCTCCGAAAGAACGCGCACAGAACACCCCGATAGTGCAACCATTACCGACCATCAGCGAGTGTCCTGTGCTGACGCTTTCGGAGCGTCAGAAAAACCAGCGCCGGTGTCATGTGCTCGCTCTTTCGGAGAGCGAGAAAAACTTCCAGGTTTTTGGGACGACGGCTACCACGATCGTATCCTCCTCCACGACGGGCAATTAGATGCCATGATCCGTTATATAGCGGACAACCCCCGCCGCCTCGCGCTTAAGCGCGCTAACCCCGACCTCTTCCGCCTCCATCGCCAGACCCTCGTCGGTGGGATCGCTTGTACCACGCTCGGCAATATCTTCCTCGCCGACTACCCGCAACGGGCGGTCCTCCAATGCTCCCGCAGCCTCACGCCCGCCGACATCGCCGCCCTCCGCAACGAGTGCCTCGTCGAAGCCGCCAACGGCACTATCTATATCACCGCCGCTATCTCCGAAGGCGAGAAAACGATTGCCCGCACGCTCCGCGAAGCCGGCTTCCCGCTTATCATACTCCTTGAAAACGGCTTTCCCAAGCCCGACAGCCCGCACTATAAATATTTCAAACCGCAGGGTGTCTATTTCGAGGCTTGTGCAGCAGGCCGACTCCTGCTTGTCGAACCCTCTCCGGCGCTCCTTGACCGTTCTGACATCGCCGCTCAAGTCACCACCAAAGCCGGTGATCTCCCTCACACCTCCAAGCGCTACCGCTTCCTCGCCCTCAACGCGATTGCTGCCGAGATAGCAGGGAAATAATGGGCTTTTTCGTCGCAAAATCCTCTTTCTACGCATAAATCTCGCGTTTAATTTGCTCATATCAAAATATTTTTGTAATTTTGCACCCGATTTTGAAATTAGGCGCAAAGCGTTGCGCTAAAACATATTAAAATAATAAGCATTACTATTATTTCACTTTTACCGAAAGCCCTGCGAAAGTTTACGGATATAAAGCACTGGAATAATCAGTAAAGGCGACCTGTGTATAGGTATGCCTTTTTCCACTATAATAGATGCTTGCACGAATAGTGTGAGTTTCTTAAAGTGGAAAAGGTTTCCTTCGCAGGGCTACCTTGGTAAGTGATAAGAGGCTCACGCTTTTTATTGCTGTGATTGATAGTATGCACAAAACAACTATCAATCTATGCCACAAGTTGGACTTAATGCCGCTCAAGAAGCAAGAAAAGATGAGTTCTACACCAAATTGGATGACATTGCCAAAGAACTCAAATACTACGCGCAATACTTTCAAGGGAAAGTTGTGTTGTGTAATTGCGACGATCCGTACGAAAGTAATTTCTTCAAGTATTTTGCACTCAACTTTAACCGATTAGGTCTCAAGAAACTAATCGCTACTTGCTATGATGGTTCGCCTGTCGCAGGAGACGAACTACCGTTGTTGTTTGAAATCGAAGAAGCCGAGCCTAAAAAGATTGCCTACAAAGTAGAAATAACAGAAGTACAAGACTACAATAACGATGGAGCAGTAAACCTTGCTGATGTTCAGTGGCTCATCCAAAACGACAAAAATGCACTTTCCTTACTTAAAGGAAACGGCTCTTTTGATAGCCCGGAGTGCATCGAGTTGCTCAAAGAGGCTGATATCGTAGTTACAAATCCACCGTTCTCTTTATTCCGCGAATACCTTGCCCTATTAGATAAATATAACAAACAATTTATTATTATTGGCAACACAAACGCGCTAACCTATAAAGAAACCTTCCGAATGTTTCAAGAAGACAAAATCCGTACAGGTTATACGAATTTTAATGTCGGAATGTTCTTTCAGGTACCTGATAATTGGGAAAAGTTCCATCATTTAGAAAATGGGAAAAAGATGGCTCGTGTGTCAACATCTTGTTGGTTTACAAACTTACCCGTTACTCGGCACAATGAGGATATAATTCTATACCTGCATTATTCGCCAGAAGAATATCCGAAATACGATAATTTTGATGCAATTAATGTAAAAACATATACGGAAATTCCATGTGACTATGAGGGAATAATGGGTGTACCTGTCACATTTTTAGACAAATACAATCCAGATCAATTTGAAATAGTTGGAAATGAATACACCTTGAATATTCCTAAAGGAAGAGGCTATATAAATGGGCGAAAACAGTATTCAAGAATATTTATTCGCAATAAAAAACCACAAAAGCCATGAAGATAGATTTACATGAAGTACGCGTGCGGGAGTTGTGCGCGGGGTATAATGATTTGAGTATTCAGGAAGAAGGCATCGTCGGTTATAACGGGCGACTCAACATTCGTCCGAAATATCAGCGGGAGTTCGTCTATGACGAGAAAAAACGTAACGCGGTCATGGACACCGTCTGGCAGAACTTTCCGCTCAACGTCATGTATTGGGTCAAGACCGATGGCGCGGATGGAATCGACTACGAAGTGCTGGATGGGCAGCAACGCACTATCTCTATCTGCTCATTCATTGCCGGTGAATATATGATGGAGTTTGACGGTAACTTGCTGGGGTTCAACAACATGACCCAAGAGCAGCAGAACCGTATTCTGGACTACAAGCTCCAAGTCTATATCTGCGAGGGTAACGACGAAGAGAAAATCAAATGGTTTCAGCGTATCAATATTGCCGGTGAGAAGTTGACCGACCAAGAGATTCTGAACGCTATCTATGCGGGTTCGTGGACCACACAAGCCAAGCGCCGTTTCTCCAAGACAGGCTGCGTGGCTTATCGTATCGCCTCGGATTTTATGTCCGGTTCGCCGATTCGGCAGGATTATTTCGAGACCACCCTCCAATGGATAGGTGACGCACAAGGCAAGTCGCTTCGTCAGTATATGGCAGACCATCAGCACGACACCGATGCCGACGAGTTGTGGCAGTATTTTCAAGATGTCATTCATTGGGTGGACAAACTCTTCGGACGCAAGTACAAGAAAGAGATGAAGGGCGTGGAATGGGGATTGCTCTATAACAAACACCGCGACACCAAACTCACCGCCACTTATATCAACGAGCAAATGGCAAAACTGATGGCAGACTCCGACGTGCAGAAGAAATCAGGTATCTTTGCCTATATTCTGGATGGCGACATTCACCACCTCGGTATCCGCACTTTTGATGCCAATACCCGCCGCGAGGTATACGAGCGTCAAGGCGGCAAGTGCGCTATCTGCGGCAAACCGTTCGACATCGAAGTCATGGAAGCCGACCATATAACCCCGTGGGTCGAAGGTGGACGAACTATCGCAAGCAACTGCCAAATGCTCTGCCGCGACTGTAATCGCAGAAAAAGTAGCAAATAATCACACAAATATTTGCATATTTCAGAAAAATTTCGTAACTTTGCAGAAAATTTCATTGAGATATGTTTAAGTTTTTTGTAGATCATACCTTTTTAGCTGTTTTGCTTATAGTTGCAATTTGGCTCACGATACGTCTAACAGTTCATTACTGGCGGAAGTATAATTGGGCATGGGGGATATTGGTATTGATAGGTTGCTTTGTCATTACACCATTTGGAATGTACTTTATACATAAACTAGGCGATATATAATCAACTCTTCATTCGTCACATAGACCGCACCTTCACCCTCACCGGTCAAAGCCTCGAAGATAAATATCAAACTTCATTATGCGAGTAGTCGTTCAGCGTTGCAGTCGCGCCGAGGTGCGCATTGACGGAGAAACCGTCGGTCGAATCGACAAGGGCTTCCTGCTTCTTGTCGGTATTACAGACACCGACTCCCGCGAACAAGCGGACGTCTTGGCGAAGAAAATTGCACAACTGCGTGTCTTCGAGGATGTCGGCGGAAAGATGAACCTCGCGCTCAACGAAGTCGGCGGCGCTATTCTGAGCATCTCGCAGTTTACCCTTTATGCCGATTGCCGCAAAGGCAACAGACCTTCTTTCATCCGTGCCGCACGACCGGAAACAGCTGCTCCCTTGTACGATTATTTCAACGAAACGCTCCGGACGCAATACAACCTCCGTGTCGAAACCGGCCGCTTTGGTGCCGACATGAAGGTCGATTTCATCAACGACGGCCCCGTCACCATCCTCTTAGACACCGACGATCTCTGCCGTTAAAGCTCCCGCTCGCGGAACTAATTCCCCATGGTTCCCCGTTATCTGTCCACTTTTTGGCGCTCTCTCGCCAAACAAAAATACATTTTTTTGACATTTTCCACATCAAAAATTTGCACATTCCATTTTTTTGTTGTACCTTTGCATCAAAATTCAATTTAAATAGACTGATATTAGTAGGATGCTAGTAGGTGATTAGTAGGTTATTAGTAGGTGATTAGTAGGTTATAATCGATCAAACCTCGGAGCATTTTGAAGAACGCAAATAGATCATTAAAACCCAAATATAAAATGGCAAAAGTAGAATTTTCAGCTGGTATAGACCGCGTATTAGGCGCGGTGGACAGCAATCACGAACTCATTATGCGCCAAAAGCACTTGCACACTCCTGACGGCAAAATGACCAAAGAGTGTGACGGTGAAGCGTATTATCAGAAAAACAAACGCAATTATACCTACAATCCTCCTGTAGGCAAAGAGCTTGCGCATTTGCAACATTTTGGCGCTGCTGCAAAACGTACGACCGTGCTCATCCAAGCCTTTAAATTGCCGGAAACAGCAACCCCGGAAGATCGCGAGTTGGTCGCTCAGTACTATCAGCGTTTTCAGGCACAAATAAAAGGTCAAGCCGATCCGCAAGCACCTTTCGATAAACTCGGAAAGCAAAAGCACTATTTCCGTTTTGATAACTTTATCCGTGCTATGATTTATCAAGAACTCAAAAACTAAATAAAACATTTATCACTATGTACACTATGCTCGTTGCGGCACTCTTACCCGCGCTTGTACTCTTCCTTTATATCTGGCGCAAAGATGCCCAGCCGGAACCCTTCAAATGGCTTTTCCGTGCCCTTTTAGCCGGCGTCATCATTTGTATCCCGGTCGCTGCCGTTGAGAGTTGGGTGATGAACTCGCTCTTCCCTGCAGGTGGCCCTACCACGCTCTTCGGTACCACCGTCGAAGCCTTCTTGGTAGCAGCTGTTCCCGAAGAGGCAGCCAAACTGCTTGCTTTGTGGATCATCCTCCGCAAGAACCCGTATTTTGACGAGCATTTTGACGGCATCGTCTACGCCGTTTGTGTCGGACTCGGCTTTGCCGCTATCGAGAACGTCGGCTATGTTCTCTCAAGCGGAGAAGGATGGGCTTCGGTCGCTATCATGCGTGCCCTTCTGGCAGTCCCCGGACATTATGCGTTCGCCATCATGATGGGTTACTATTACGCCATCTACCACTTCATCGACCACTCCCGCATAGCCGCTGCTAAGGTGTTCCTGATCCCCGTTCTGGCGCATGGTGTCTACGATTCCTTGGCCATGAGCGGTTCTGTTGATCCCGTTGCGGGTGGCATCTGCTTCTTTGCGTTGATCTACTTCTGCATCAAGCTCCAAAAGGCAGCGCAGAAGAAAGTGAACGAACTCGTCGCACGTTAAAAAACGATAAATCTTTTCAAAAAATGGCATACACTCTTGTGTATGTCAATTTTTTTTTGTACCTTTGCAGCGTAATTTGTGCGTGAATGGAAATAATGATCGTCATAGGGCTTGTGGGGGCGGCAATGTTGCTGCTGAGCGTGGGGGTGATACTGCGTAAGGATCACTCGTTCCGGTCACAGCATATTCACCAAAACAAGCGGATGAAAGAAGACGGGATTCATTGCGCTCTTTCGGAAGATAAACTTGCCCGAAAGGAGCGCAAATTGAAGATTGAAGATTGAAGATTGAAAAAATTTAAACTTATTATAAAATGAACAAGATTAGTATTATTGTTGAATCAGTTTTGGCAGCGGGAGTTATTGCGCTGTTTGTGTTGTTTTTTACGGTAAATCCCTGGGCAAAGAAAGCCGGTGAGGCAGTAGAGGCTCAAGGTGATTTGTTGCCGATCGCGGTGGTGAACACGGACTCGATCCTGTTGCACTATACGCTGGCAGTTGAGTCTTCGGAGAAGCTGCAATCGCAGTACGAGGAGTCGCTGGTGAAGCTCGACACGCGTGCCAAGGCTTTCCAGAAAGAGTACGAGAGCTTCCAGCAGGATGTGATGAACTTCCAGAAGAAAGTGGAGGCTGGTGCTTTCCTGAGCCGTGAGCGTGCAGAGAGTGAGCAAGCCCGTTTGCAGAAGAAAGAGCAGCAATTGATGGTGAAACAGCAAGACCTGGAGAACCTTCGTCAGAAGCTGAGTAGCGATTTCATGGCGCAGCAGGCTGAGTTGACGCAACAGTTGCAGGATTCGGTACAGGCTTACCTGCGTGAGAAGAACAGCGACGGCCGTTATCATCTTATTCTGAACGATGCCGTGCTGCTGAACAAGACAGCCGGGTACGATATTACGAATGAAGTAATCGAAGGTCTCAATGCACGCTATGCGAAGTAATCTCCTCGCGATAGTACTTCTTTGCGCGGTGAGCCTGAGTGCGCAGCGCATCCCCGAGATGATCGAGTACACGGAGATCTACGATTATCTGGAGGAGTTGACCACAGACGGCGTCATCCGCACGAACGCGGCCATCAAGCCGTACACGCGCGACTATATTGCTGCCCGGTTGATGGAGGCGCAAAGTAGGGACTCGTTGCTCAACAAGCGGCAGAAAGAGGATTTGCAGTTCTATCTGCAGAACTACGCGCTGGAGTGCGACACGCTTCCTACTTATTATAGTTACGGGCACAAGCATGTGACGCAGTGGATCACAAACGTATCCAACCTCAGCCTGGCGGACCCGAGTCTGCATATCCTGACGAAGGATAAGATCTTCAAGATGCGTGTGCGTCCGATCCTCGGCATGGACCTGAGTTACAACAAGAAAGGGCTGCTGATGCACCGTTGGTACGGGGCAGAGATCCAGATGGATATCGCGCACCATGTCTCGATTTGGGGCTCGATCCGCGATAACAGTTGGAGAGGACTTGGCGGCGATGCTTCGAAAGTGACGAAGCCGCAATTCCTGAACAATATCCCGGGCGTGCAGTACAAAGAGAACTCGATCGACGGTGACGGCGGTGATTTCTCGGACTCGCGTGGCGGTATCAGCCTCTACGCGTGGTGGGGTAGTATCGGTATCCAGCGTGAGCGGGTGACCTGGGGCGATGCGCAGCATTGCTCGAACATTCTCTCGGCGCATAACCCTGCCGTGCCGATGTTCACGATCCAGCTGACGCCCTGTAAATGGTTTCAATTCGACTATTTCCATGCGTGGCTGCCGTCGAACGTGATCGACTCTACCTATTACTATCAAGAGAACTACAAGGACGGTGTGACCAAATACAACTACCGTCCGGCGAATAAGTTCATGGCGGCGAATATGTTCACGTTCATGCCCTGCAAGTATATCCAGTTTGGTTTCGGTAACTCGATTGTCTATGCGGAGCGGAACGTACAAGCCGCGTATTTTATTCCGATCGCTTTCTATAAATCGCTCGACCACCTGTTGACCAAAGGCCTCCACACGGAGAACCAGAACTCGCAGGCTTTTGCGACGATCACGGTGCGTCCGACCGATCATCTGCGCTTGTACGGCTCGTTCTTCCTGGATGAGTTCAAGCTGGCGCGTCTGAAGAAATCCAACCCGCAGCAGAACCCGATCTCTTATTTGGTAGGCTTCAACTGGAGCGGTTGGCCGGTGAAGGGTCTGGCGTTGCGCGGCGAGTTCATGCGCAGCTATATCGCGACCTATGTGCACTCGATCAAGGTGCTCGACTATACGTCCAACAGTTACTGCATGGGCCATTACATGGGCGCTAACGCGCAGTCTATCAACCTGCAGTTAAGTTATCGCCCGACCCGCAGTCTGCGTCTGACGCTCGACTATACGCACGATACGAAGTACACGGCGTACGACTATATCCGCGGCGATATTAAGAATATTATCTCGCAGAAACCATTTGCGAATGCCATCTGGAAGAATGATGAAGTGGCCTTTCGCGCCGTGTACGAAGTGTTTAATAACTGCTACGCGCATGTGGACTTCAATTACAATTATGCGCGGGCTGGCAAGACCGAGGACCTGAATTTGTATAGTCCGGTCTTTTTGCAGGGCAAGAACCTGACGTTCACCTGCGGTTTAAGTTTTGGCTTTTAAAGAAACAATTATATGAAGAAAGAAATTCAATTCTCCCTTGTCTATCGTGACATGTGGCAGAGTAGCGGAAAGTACGTGCCACGTAAGGATCAGTTAGCGCGTATCGCGCCGGTGATCATCGACATGGGCTGCTTCGATCGCGTAGAGACCAACGGCGGTGCGTCGGAGCAAGTGAACCTCCTCTACGGCGAGAACCCGAACCAAGCCGTTCGTACGTTCTGTAAGCCGTTCAACGAGGCGGGGATTAAGACTCACATGCTCGATCGTGGTCTGAACGCGTTGCGTATGAACCCCGTGCCGGCGGATGTACGTCAACTGATGTACAAAGTGAAGCACGCGCAGGGTACGGATATTACCCGTATCTTCTGCGGTCTGAACGATCCGCGAAATATCATCCCGTCCATCAAATGGGCCAAGAAAGCCGGCATGACCGCGCAGGCTACGATGTGTATCACCTATTCGAAAGTGCACACGGCGGAGTATTACATCAACCTCGCGGAGCAGCTGATCGAAGGCGGGGCACAGGAGATCTGTTTGAAAGACATGGCCGGTATCGGTCGTCCACATATGTTGGGTGTCATCGTAGCAGCCATCAAAGAGAAACATCCCGATATCATCATCCAGTACCACGGTCATACAGGCCCGGGCTTCAGTGTGGCTTCGATGCTCGAGGTAGCCAAAGCCGGTGGTGACGTGCTGGACGTAGCGATGGAGCCGCTGAGTTGGGGTAAGGTTCATCCGGACGTGATCACCATCCAGGCGATGTTGAAGGACGCAGGGTTCCGTGTGAAAGACATCAATATGAAGGCCTATATGGAGGCACGGAGCCTGACGCAGGAGTTCATCGATGATTTCTTAGGCTACTGGATTGACCCGAAGAACGCGTTGATGACGAGTCTGCTGGTAGGCTGTGGTCTGCCGGGCGGTATGATGGGAAGTCTGATGGCTGACCTCAAGGGCATGCATGCAGTGATCAATGCCAACCTCAAGAAGAAAGGCGAGAAAGAACTGAGCGAAGATGAACTGCTCGTGCAACTCTTCGACGAGGTACAACGTATATGGCCGATGCTCGGTACACCGTGTCTGGTAACGCCGTTCAGCCAGTACGTGAAGAACGCGGCCTTGATGAACCTCTTCAGCCGTTCGATGGGTGAGAAAGACTTCACGCGCATGGATCCCGCGATGTGGGGCATGATCCTCGGTAAGAGTGGTAAGTTGCCGGGTGAGTTGGCACCGGAGATCATTGAACTGGCCAAAGAGAAAGGGTACGAGTTCTATACCGACGACCCGCAGAAACTCTATCCGGATGTGCTGCCGCAGTATATCAAGGAGATGAAAGAGCTCGGTTGGGATCGCGGTCAGGACGATGAGGAACTCTTTGAGTTCGCGATGCACGACAAGCAGTACCGTGAGTACAAGTCCGGCTTGGCCAAAGAGCAGTTCTTAAAAGACCTCGAGGAGCGTCGCGCCAAAGCAGGGCACGCGCAGGCAGCTCCGATGCCTGCCGCTAAACCCGCTGCAAAAGCAGAGGACGAGATCGCTGCGGTAGCCTTGGCATTGCACATGGCAGGCATGAAGCCCAAAGAGGGTATCATCACCTTGCCGTACGTTCGTAAAACAGCTTGGAACAATAAATATTTTACACTTAAATAAGCATGAAAAAGTACAATTTTAACGCGGGTCCGAGTATTCTCCCGCAAGAAGTAATCAAACAAACAGCAGATGCTGTAATGGAGTTCGAGGGGCAGGGTCTTTCTATTTTGGAGATCTCCCACCGTGCGAAGTATTTCCAACCCGTCATGGACGAAGCGGAAGCCCTGATGAAAGAGCTGCTCAATATCCCGGAGGGTTATCGCGTACTCTTCCTCGGCGGTGGTGCCAGCTTGCAGTTCTGCATGGTGCCGTTTAACCTGCTGGAGCACAAAGCCGCTTACCTGAACACCGGTGTATGGTCGAAGAAAGCGCTCAAGGAAGCCAAAGGCTTCGGTGAGGCCGTTGAGGTAGCAGCCAGCACGGATTCGATCCCGATGGACTTCGAGATCCCGCAAGATGCCGACTACTTCCACATCACGACCAACAACACTATCTTCGGTACCGAGATCAACGACGACAAACTCGCTGAGATCTACCGCAAGAAAGGCAAAGTAGGTTTGGTAGCCGATATGAGTTCGGATATCCTCAGCCGTCCGATCGACGTGAGCCAGTACGACATCATCTACGGTGGTGCACAGAAGAACCTCGCGCCGGCAGGTGTGACCTTCGTCATTATCAAAGAGTCGTGTCTCGGTAAGGTCAGCCGTTATATCCCGACGATGCTCAATTACCAGACGCATATCGACAACGGCTCGATGTTCAATACGCCTCCTGTACTGCCTGTTTATACGGCTGTTCTCACGCTCCGTTGGCTCAAAGCACACGGTGGTGTGAAGTGGATCGAGGAGCGCAACAAAGCGAAAGCAGACCTGCTCTATAAGTGCCTTGACGAGTCGAAACTCTTCATGCCGACCATCTCCAAGAAAGAGGATCGCAGCCGCATGAACATCTGCTTCGTCTTCAAACCGGAGTACGCTGACTTGCAGGATGACTTCTTCAAGTTCGCTACCGAGTGCGGCATGGTAGGTATCAAGGGTCACCGTCTCGTAGGCGGTTTCCGCGCTTCCTGCTACAACGCGATGGACCTCGAAGGCGTTCAGGCATTGGTAGATTGTATTAAGGAATACGAGAAATTACATTAATTATGGCTAAAATTTTAGTTGCAACAGAAAAACCGTTCGCGAAAGTAGCCGTAGACGGCATTCGTGAAGTGGTAGAGGGCGCAGGTTATGAACTGGCGCTGCTCGAAAAATATACGGACAAAGCCCAACTCTTGGAGGCTGTCGCTGATGCAGATGCCCTCATTATCCGTTCAGATATTGTCGATGCGGCTGTCTTGGACGCTGCCAAACAGCTCAAGATCGTCGTTCGTGCCGGCGCCGGCTACGATAACATCGACCTCGAGGCCGCTACCGCCCACAAAGTGGTAGCGATGAACACCCCGGGTCAGAACAGTAATGCGGTGGCTGAGTTGGCACTCGGTCTGATGGTCTATGCCGTACGTAACATGTATAACGGCACGTCGGGCACCGAACTCAAGGGCAAGAAACTCGGTATCCATGCCTTCGGTAATGTGGGCCGTAACGTTGCCCGCATCGCACAGGGCTTCGGTATGGAGGTCTATGCGTACGATGCGTACTGCCCCGATGAGGCGATGGTAGCCGCTAACGTCAAGCCGCTGCATAGCGCAGAGGAGTTGTACAAGACCTGCGACGTCGTAAGTCTGCATATCCCTGCCACCGCAGAGACCAAGAACAGCATCAACCACGACCTCGTCAACCTCATGCCGAAGGGTGGTATCCTCGTCAACACCGCCCGCAAAGAGGTAATCGACGAAGAGGGTCTGATCGCTCTCATGCAAGAGCGTGCCGACCTTAAGTACATGACGGATATTATGCCTGTCGCGGATGCGAAGTTCCGCACACTCTTCGAGGGACGCTACTTCGCAACTCCGAAGAAGATGGGTGCACAGACAGCGGAAGCCAATATCAAAGCCGGTATCGCGGCTGCCAAACAGATCGTGGACTTCATCCAAAACGGCAATACCCGTTTCCAGGTAAATAAATGAAACGATTGGTAAATAGTCTGCTTTTGACCCTTGTGGCCGTTGTGACCTACGCGCTCCCCATCGAGGGCGTAGGCACATGGACACTGGTGGTCGAAGGTACGGATACACTGTTTATTTTTAAGGACGAGATACACCTAAAAAGCCCGGATGGTCCTACCGATTGGTACAGCGATGATGGTTCCTGGTCGGCGCTCAACACGGACGAGGTCTATCCCGATGAGGGCTGTTATTCGGCGAAAGGTTGTCATTTCTGCTGCCAGTTGTACAAGGACATGGACACGCTGGTTCTGGGCTTGGAGACTCGCTGCGATGCCACGGTGCTGAAGGTGACGAAAGGCGATATAAGCTCTCGCGCGCGCACGTATTCCTTATCTTATAATGCAATCGCCTGGGGTGGAGAAGCATGGACCGACTCGGCTGCCGTGATGACAGGTAAGTTGAGTAAGAACATCGTCTTACCGGCTTTGTATGACACGACCACTATCACGCTCTGCTATGATCCGGACGTGCGTTCGGCCTTAGGACTTGCGGCAGCGTGTGTCGAGGTGGACGTACCGATCGACAGCATCAAGGCCGTGAATTTTCAACTGACATCTTTGGCAACCACCCGCGGCAAAGAGGGGGAGAAATCGAACGAGCGCAATCGCCCGACGAGTCAGCAACTGATTACCGGCTCGGAGTACAGCGGTGCCTTGGAAGTGGCTTTCTATTCGAATCCGACTCCTGCCGCACGCTTCTTCAAATGGGACATCTACCATTCCACGGAGCATCTGGCGACGCGCCGCGATCAGGACATCCGCTATGTCTTTAGCGAGCCGGGTACGTACCGCGTGGTTTGTACGGCGCTCAACGACCTGTGTGAGGCAGACTCGATGGAGACCACGGTTGCAATCGCCGAGTCCTATCTGGCGGTACCGAATGTGTTCACGCCCAACGGAGATGGCCAGAACGATGAGTTCCGCGTAGCCTACCGTTCGCTGGCGGTGTTCCATATATGGGTCTATAACCGCTGGGGCAAGTTGGTCTATGAGTCCGATGACCCATCCAAAGGATGGGACGGCATGATTGGTCGTCGCCCGGCAGCGGAAGGCGCGTATTTCTATGTGGTGCGCGCGTTGGGTACCGATGCCGCCAAGAACGCCAAGTACATGTCCAAGATCTCCTACAACAAGAAGAAACTGAACGCCGACGAGGCTGTTATCGGGGTGTACCAACTCTCCGGTGACATCAACCTGCTTCGCGGAAAAAGATAAATCATAAATTTGAAATCATAAATGAAGAAATCGATTCTAACCATGGCTTTAGCCACCACTGTATTGGCAGCAACGGCTGCCACCAATCCGTTCTTTGACTATAAGAATTGGAAAACGCCGCACGGCACCTATCCGTTCAACGAGATTCATGCGGAGCATTACATGCCGGCTTTCGAAGAGGCAATGAAACAAGGTCTGAAGGAGATCGACGATATCGTCAACAATCCTGCTGCACCTACCTTTGCCAACACTATCGAGGCCTATGAGCAATCCGGAGAGATGCTCACCATTGTTGCGGGTTGTTTCTATAACCTCACCAGCGCCGAGACCAACGATACGCTGCAGCAGATCGAGATGGAGCTGAGTCCGAAGATGTCGGAGTACTCCTCGACGATTCGTCTGAACGAGGGCCTGTTCAAACGTATCAAAGCTGTCTATGAGCAGCGCGACAAACTCAAACTGAACAAGGCGCAGTACAAACTGCTGGAGGATATCTACGAGTCGTTTGCCAATAACGGCGCCAACCTGAGCCCGGAGGACAAAGAGGTCTATCGTACCTTAAGCGCCCAACTGAGCCAACTCACGCTCCAGTACGGTCAGAACGTGCTCAAGGCCACCAACGCTTGGTCGATGCTCATCACCGATGAGGCGCTCCTCGCAGGTCTGAATGACGACACGAAGTCTGTGCTCCGCACCAACGCCGAGAAGAAAGGGGTAGAGGGCTGGTTGCTCAACCTCAAGCCGACGACCACCATCCCCGTCATGCAAGACCTCGACAACCGCGATATCCGTCGCGAACTCTATATGGCGAACGCTTCCAAGTGCGTGGGTGGTGAGTTTGACAACACCGGCCTCATCGTCGAGATCGTCAACACCCGTCTGGCATTAGCCAAACTGTTCGGAAAGAAGACCTACGCCGATAAATCGCTCTACAAGACCATGGCCGAGACGCCGGAGAATGTCTATAAGCTGTTGGATCAGTTGCGTGACGCCTACATGCCGACGGCTCTGGAAGAAGTGAAGGAATTAGAGGAGTACGCCAAAGCACACGGTTTCTATGCCGCTCATCTCCAGCCTTGGGACTTCGGTTATTACAGCAAGAAACTCAAGAAAGAGAAATTCGATATCTCTGACGACGATCTCCGTCCGTATTTCGAGCTGGAGAGCGTGAAGAAGGGTGTCTTCGGTCTGGCCGAGAAACTGTATGGCCTGAAATTCAAGGAGAATAAGAAGATTCAGGTGTATAACCCCGAGGTGACGGCCTATGAGGTGTTTGACGAGAAAGGTAAGTTCTTGGCGGTTTACTACGCAGACTTCCATCCGCGGGACGGTAAGCGTGGCGGCGCATGGATGAACGACTTCCAGCCGCAGTATATGAAGGGTAAAAAAGACCATCGTCCGCATATCGTCAACGTCATGAATTTCACGCGTCCCACCGCAGACAAGCCGGCGCTCTTCACTTACGACGAGGTACGCACTTTCCTGCATGAGTTCGGTCATGGTCTGCACGGTATGCTCACCAAGTGCCAGTATGCAGCGCAGAGCGGCACCAACGTACCGCGTGACTTCGTGGAGCTGCCCTCACAGTTCAATGAGAACTTCATCGACGAGAAAGAGTTCCTCGATACCTTTGCCAAGCATTATAAGACCGGTGAGGCCCTGCCGCAAGCACTGCTCGATAAGATGCACGCCAGCCAGACCTACATGGCCGCTTACAGTTGCGTACGTCAGCTCAGCTTCGGCTACCTCGATATGGCATGGCACAGCCTCGAGCAACCCTTTGAGGTGAATCCGACCATCGGTACCTTGGAGTCCGTCACACGTTTCAGTGACAAAGCGATGGAGCAGGTCAAAGTGCTGCCTACCGTACCGGGCACGCAGATGTGTTGCGCCTTCACGCATATCTTCAGCGGCGGTTACGCAGCCGGCTATTACAGCTATAAGTGGTCGGAGCTCTTAGACGCAGATGCCTTCTCCGTCTTCAAAGCCGCACAACAGAAGAAGAACGGCACGATCTTCGATAAGAAGGTTGCCAAACGTTTCCGCGAGAACATCCTCGAGAAAGGTGGTACAGAGAAAGCAATGGACCTGTACAAACGCTTCCGCGGCGGCGAGCCGACCATCAATGCCCTGCTCGAAAGAGATGGTATTAAAGCTAAGAAGATAAACTAGCAATCTAGAGATCTAGATATCTAGTAAAATAAATCCCGCCCCTCAAAAGAGTAGGCGGGATTTAATATAGTTAAGAGGTTCCTTAAATCAAGCGAAAACAGTCGTCATCGCGACGCCTGTTTTTCTAAGGTATTAGTCTGTTTATTTAAGGTACAAAAAAGATTGGTCTTGTTATGGGAGTAAGAACTCTTTCTTAAATCCGCTAATGTGGCGATTTTTCTCGGACTCAAACGTCCTTGATTAAAAACCGCTAATGTGGCGATTTTTCTCGGACTCAAACGTCCTTGATTAAAAACCGCTAATGTGGCGATTTTTCTCGGACTCAAACGTCCTTGATTAAAAACCGCTGCAAAGGTACTGCTTTTTTTTGATATATGCAAATTTTTTTTTATGTTTTTGAACATATTTTGCAAAATACACTTTACAAAAGCATACTTTTTAGCTACAAACGCTCCAACTCGATCACTTCCAGGTCCTTGATCTCATGGCCGTCGATCGCAAAACGCAAAAGCGTCTGGCAGGGTTGCCAGCCTTGTTTGCCGGCAGCACCCGGGTTCATGGTCAGCATCTTGAACTGAGAATCATACTGCACCTTCAAGATGTGGCTGTGACCGCAGACAAACAGATCAGGCGGCTCTTTGCGGAACATCGGAATGAGCCAGGGGTTATAATGCCCCGGATAACCGCCTATATGCGTCATCAGCACGTTTACGTCCTCGACCTTAAAGCGGTAAAACTCCGACAAACTGTACCGCACATCGCCCGAGTCCATATTGCCGAATACGGCACGGGTAGGCTTGAACTGCCGCAAGGTCTGCAGCAACTCAAAACTGCCGATATCGCCGGCATGCCAAATCTCATCTACATCTTGGAAATGCACCAGCACGCGCTTGTCCAGCAGGCCGTGCGTATCGCTTAACACACCGATACGTGTCATTTGCGGGTCAGTTTATCGATCGTGAAGATAGCTGCGATGAGCGACACCACCGCTACCGAAAAGAAGACAGCCACGTCGCGCAGGTCTATCACACCGCGGGAGAGGGCAGAGTAGTGATCCTGCAGCAGGACCCAATAGAGAATAAAACAGGCAAGAGCGCCGGTGATAAAGCACACGATCTGACTCTTGCTTAAGGTCGCGCAGAGTACACCGACCGCCATGAACGTACCGCTCAAAAGGATCAGCCCGATGAACGAACCCAAGAACGCACCGCTGTCCAGATTGCCCATCGGCTCCGCCATGTACGCCACCACAAAATAGTGCACAAAGCACGGCAGCAAGCCGATCAGCACCAGCGTCCATGCCGCAAAATACTTGCCGAGCATGATCCGACTAAGCGAAACGGGCTTAGTGCGAATAAGATCCCAAATACCCGATTGTCGCTCTTCGGAGAGTAACCGCATCGTCAAAGCAGGGCAGAGCAGCATGAAGAGCCAGGGGCTCAATTGAAAGAGTCCGTCCACTTGGGCGTACCCCGAGTCAATGATGTTCCATTGACCCGGGATCACCCAAAGGAAGAGGCTGATCGCCAAGAGGTACAAACCAATCACGATGTACGCTATCGGCGTCGAGAAATAATATCGGAGCTCCTTCTTATACACCTTACAACTTCTCTACTTCGATCTTTTTATTTGCTTCCGTCTTCGGGAAGAAGATCCAGAAGAGTATAGCTACCAACAGTGCAAAGGCTGCAAAGGTGTACCAGCTTGCTTGCCAGCCTGCCCATACATCGGCAAATGGTGCGTCTGCCGCAAGGGAATAGACGTTCTTGTTAACGATCGCCTGTGCTGCCAGCGTACCGACCGTTGCACCGATACCATTGGTCATCACCATGAACAGACCCTGTGCACTAGAGCGCATCGACGAATCGGTCTCCTGATCCACGTACAGCGCACCGGAGATATTGAAGAAGTCAAACGCAAAGCCATAAACCACGCAGCTAAGAACGAACAGCAGCACACCCGGCATACCCGGATTGCCCATGCCGAAGAAGGCGAAACGGAGCACCCAAGCGAACATAGCGAGCAGCATCACGTTCTTGATACCGAATTTCTTGAGGAAGAACGGGATCAGCAGGATACAAACGGCCTCGCAGATCTGGCTGATCGAGACAAGCATCGTACTGTGCTTAACGGCAAAAGCATCTACGAACTCCGGAGCGGCTGCAAAGCTGCCCAGGAAAGGCGTAGCAAAGCCGTTGGTGATCTGCAGGCTCACGCCCAGACACATACAGAAGATGAAGAACAGCGCCATTTTCTTCTCTTTGAAGAGCGTAAAGGCTTTCAGACCCAGCGCTTCTGCCAGATCCACTTTGCCTTCTTTCTTCGAGATCTCGCAATTCGGCAACGTCAGCGCATAAGCGGCGAGCAACAAACTCAAGCCACCGCTGATAACGAATTGGTGAGCGGTCGATTGGAAGCCCATCAGGTCGATGCACCATTCCATAGCGATGAATCCAACCGTACCGAAGACACGGATAGGCGGGAAATCCTTCACGGTGTCCATGCCGGCCTTTACCAAAGCGTTGAAAGCCACCGAGTTGGTCAGTGCGATCGTCGGCATGTAGAACGCTACCGAGATCGCATACAGCGAGAACAACGGAGCAAACTCCACCGCATCACCGGCACCGAGTGCGTACAGACCCGCAGCACCCATGAACAGACCGGCCATCAAATGACACAGACTCAAAGTCTTCTGTGCCGGGATCCAACGGTCCGCCACAATACCCATCAGCGCGGGCATGAAGATCGACACGATACCCTGAATCGAGTAGAAAATACCGATGTGCGTACCCATGCCGTGCTCAGCCAGGTAACGCCCCATACAGATCAGATACGAGCCCCAGATAGCGAACTCCAAGAAGTTCATCACGATGAGGCGCAATTGAAGCGATTTGTTTTTCATACTATTAAAATTTTAAATCAAAAATATCAAATCTAAAATTCACTTGTAAAGTGGAATTTGATATGCTTGTAGTCTTGTTGTGCCATACTCAGCACGTACGCGCTGTCGGCCATGAACACGTCCCGGCCTTCTTTGTCGTACGCCATGTACTGCGCTTTGCGTTTCTTGAACATATCGAGCTCAGCATCGTCCTCGCTCTCGATCCAGCAGGCTTTGTACATCTGCAGCGGCTGCCATTTGCATTTGGCCTGATACTCGTGCTCCAGACGGTATTGGATCACCTCGAACTGCAGTTGACCTACCGTGCCGATGATCTTACGGCCGTTCAGTTGGCTCACAAACAGCTGTGCCACACCCTCGTCCATCAACTGGTTCACACCTTTCTCGAGCTGTTTCTGCTTCATCGGATCGGCATTGTCGATATACTTGAACATCTCCGGTGAGAAAGAGGGCAGGCCCTTGAAATGCAACTTCTCGCCGGCCGTCAGGGTATCGCCGATCTTGAAGTTACCCGTATCGGGCAGACCTACTACGTCACCCGCAAACGCCTCATCCACCGTCTCTTTCTTCTGCGCCATGAAGCACGTCGGAGCTGCAAAACGCATCTGCTGGTCTTTGCGTACGTGGTAGTAATAGGTGTTGCGCAGGAACTTACCGCTGCATATCTTGAAGAACGCGATACAAGAGCGATGGTTCGGGTCCATGTTCGCGTGGATCTTAAAGCAGAATGCCGTGAACTTGTCTTCCATCGGCTCCACCACACGCTCTTCGGCGCCTACCGCAAGAGGGGAGGGGGCATTGGCTACCAAGAAGTCCAACAACTCCTGTACACCTACCGTCTTGTACGCCGAGCCGAAGAAAACCGGTGCCAACTCGCCGCGTAAGTACGCTTCTTTATCGAATTCCGGATACACACCATCCACCATCTCCAGGTCTTCCGCCATTTTCCCGCTAACGTCCTTTGGACGTTGGTCTAATGCGAAGACGGACTCGAATTTCAAGCCCTGTCCGTTCGCCCAAGTAACCGGTGTCACTTTAATCTGCAGTTCGCGCTCCACTTCATCCATCAGATCGAATGGATCTTTACCCTCGCGGTCCATCTTATTCATGAACACCATGACGGGAGTTTTGCGCATACGACAGACCTCCATCAGACGTCTCGTCTGCATCTCCACACCTTTCGCCGAGTCGATCACCACGATCGCACTATCCACAGCCGTCAGCGTACGGAACGTGTCTTCCGCAAAGTCCTGGTGACCCGGGGTGTCGAGGATATTGATGTGGTAGCCCGAGTAATCGAAGCCCATCACGGACGTCGCCACTGATATACCACGCTGTTTCTCGATCTCCATCCAATCGGAGGTTGCCGTCTTACGGATCTTATTGCTCTTTACCGCTCCTGCCACGTGAATCGCACCGCCGTACAACAGCAGTTTCTCCGTTAACGTCGTCTTACCCGCATCCGGGTGCGAGATAATCGCAAACGTCCGGCGTCTCAATATCTCGTTCTGATCAGCGGAGGGTAGCATGGAACTTCTCTTCGAATGTCGCCTTCAGGCGGTTCATGATGTTCTCTATCTGCGTATCTTTGAGCGTGCTGTCCGCATCCTGAAGGATGAAACTCAACGCATAACTCTTCTTGCCGGCTTCGAGGTTCTTGCCTTCATAAACGTCGAACAGGAACACGTTCTTCAGCAGTTTTTTCTCCGTACCGAACGCTGCACGCGCCAGGTCGGCAAACTCAACGCTCTTATCTACCAGCAGCGCAAAGTCACGCTTTACCTCTGGATATTTCGGCAGGTCATTGATCACGGCTTTGTATTGCTTGTTCAGTTTCAGCAGCTCTTTCCAGTACAGGTCGGCGTAATAGACTTCCTGATCGATGTCGAACTGCTTGAGCAGCGGACGAGCCACGATCGCGATATATCCGATCGCTTTGCCGTTCTGCGCCTTCAGTACCAGACCGTCTGAGAAGCACTCAACGATTCCGCAGCACTTATCGCCTTGCGGATCGACAGCCGGCTCCAGCGTCAGTTTGGCGACATCCACACCCAAACGCACCAGCACGTTATTCACATACGCACGCAGCTGGTAGAACGTCGTCTTCTCCTCTTTGCGCACCCAGCTCTGTGCCGACTTGTTTCCTGTCAGCCACAAGCCTAAATGCGGCTCCTCGCTATAAGCACGCAGCGGATCCTCGTCATTATGCTCGCGCACCGCGGCATTATAATGATAGCAATTACCGAACTCGTAGAACTTCAGATCGTTGTTCTTGCGGTTGGCGTTGCGCGCAATGGACTCCAGGCCGCCAAAGAGTAGGGTTTGACGCAGTACGCCCAGATCCTGGCTCAGCGGGTTCATGATCTTCACGCAGCTCTCGCTCCAGTCCTCTTTGTAATACGAGGTCTTGGTCAGCGAGTTATTCAATATCTCGTTGAAACCTTGTGCGGTCAGCTGCTCGGCGATCTTACGGCGCAGTTTCTCCGGATCGGGTTTGATACCGTAAGCCAAACTGGTGTTCAGCTTCTCAGGGAACTCGACGTTGTCGTATCCGTATATACGGAGTATATCTTCCACTACATCGCACTCCCGCTGTACATCTACGCGGTAACGCGGTACCTCCAAGTCCCAGCACTCGCCATGCTTGGCGATGATCGCTATCTCCAGCGCTTTGAGGATGGTCTCGATGGTCTCCTCGCCGATCGCCTTACCGATCAGGCTGTTCACGCGCTTAATATCGATCGTCACAGCCCACGGCTTGAAATCGCCGTTCACAACGTCTGTCACGTCCATCGACACCGTACCACCGGCTACTTCCTGAATGAGCAGGGCAGCGCGTTTCAAAACGTACAGCGTATTATTCGGATCGCAACCGCGCTCGTAGCGGAACGAAGCGTCCGTCTGTAAGGTATGTCTCCGGCTGGTCTTGCGGATCGTCACGGGATCGAAATACGCACTCTCCAAGAATACGTTCTGCGTCTTCTCCGTCACGCCGCTCTCCAATCCACCGAATACACCTGCGATACACATCGCTTCCTCGGCGTTGGCGATCATCAGATCGCGTGCGTCCATCTCGCGCTCTACACCGTCCAAGGTCACAAATTTCTCGCCTTGTTTGGCATAGCGCACATGGATCTCATGATTTTTGATTTTGTCGGCATCGAACGCGTGCAACGCTTGACCGCACTCGTGCAGCACGAAGTTCGTTACGTCCACGATATTATTGATCGGACGCAGACCGATAGCGAGCAGGCTGTTCTTGAGCCATTCCGGCGACTCTTTGATCGTCACGCCCTTGATGCTCACGCCCGAATAACGCGGACATGCATCCGGTGCATCAACTACCACCTTGATCGGCAGATCGTTATTCTCGATCTTAAAGTCCTCTACTGATGGCTTCTTCAGACTAATATTCTGACCGTGCGCTTTGTAGTAAGCGTACAGATCGCGTGCAACGCCAAAATGACTTGCCGCATCAGAACGGTTCGGCGTGATATCCACTTCGATGATCGTGTCGTTCTCGATGTGGTAGTAGTCCGCAGCCTTCATACCCACCGGCGTGTCGGCGGGAAGCACGATGATACCTGCATGGTCGGTACCCACGCCTATCTCGTCCTCTGCGCAGATCATGCCCCAGCTCTCCTCGCCGCGCAGCTTGCCTTTCTTGATCGTGAACGACTCCTCGCCGTCATAGAGCACGGTACCTACCGTCGCTACAATCACCTTCTGTCCTGCAGCTACGTTCGGCGCACCGCAAACGATCGGCAGCGGCTCTGCCTCACCGATGTTCACTTTAGTGATATGTAAATGATCGGAATTAGGATGAGCCTCGCATGTCAGCACTTCGCCTACTACCAGGCCTTTCAGGCCACCCTTGATAGTCTCGATTTCTTCCACTGTTCCTACCTCGAGACCGATAGAAGTAAGGATTTTCGCTACCGTCTGCGCATCATCCTGCAGGTCTATGTAGCGCTTTAACCACTTGTACGAAATATTCATATCAAATATTACTAATTCAATTTGCGTGCAAAATTACAACAAATTTTTCAAATTTGCAAGATTTTTAGCAAAAAAATTTAATCTAAGCTTGCTTAAATGGAAATTTGTTTGATAAAAAGATTGTAGTTTGTACGGAAGTGCGAACGTAATTTCGGGGGAATGCGAAGCAGGCGGAGTCCGAAATTACAACAAATATTGGCATACGCAAGCGCCCGCGTTTTTTTATGATATAAAAAATGAAGTTTTTGAGGTTCAAAATTTTGAAATTCAAGAAAAAAGTAGTATCTTTGCAGCAGATTTGATTCGTAAACCATTTTTCTCTCTACGATCAATCTATTTTCTGGTTTTGTTATTCCTTTCTGGTTAGGTTGATGTCGGGTGAAGCATATATTCGGCATATATTGAGCATATATTGAGCTTATATTGGAACCAGCAGGCTACTAGGATGCGGGATGACAAAAACCGAGGCGCGGGGGCGTCTCGGTTTTTTGAGCGGGCAATACTATTTTGACGAAAAGGATATGGTATTAAAGATGCTGTCCAGCAAGAAGCAAGGCCTGCTCAATGATTGGAGCCATGTCGTAGTATTTGTATTCGGCTAAGCGACCACCGAAGAGGACGTGCTTTTCAGTGTCGGCGATGGATTTGTATTGGGTGTAGAGCGCGGCGTTTCTCTCGTCGTTAACAGGATAGTAGGGTTCCATGCCAGGTTGCCACTCGGTAGAATACTCGCGGCTGATTACGGTCTTGGTGTTGTCATAGACCGACTGACCGAAGGATTCGAAATGCTTGTGCTCGATGATACGGGTATATGGCACCTCGTGCGAGGTGTAGTTGACAACTGCGTTGCCTTGATAGTTCGGAGTGTTCAACGTTTCGGTTTCAAAACGCACCGTGCGATATTGGAGTTTGCCAAAACGGTAATCGTAGAACTGATCTATTGGTCCGGTGTAGATAATTGTATCTGCAAGGGCGGTTAGTTTATCGCGGTTAGTAAAGAAATCGCAGTTGACGCGGGTATCGATGCCTTCCAAGAGACGTTTGATGAGGAGATTGTAACCGCCGATGGGAATGCCTTGGTAGGGATCGTTGAAATAATTGTTGTCAAAGACAAAGCGCAAAGGCAGACGACGAATGATGAAAGCCGGAAGTTCCGTGCAGGGTCGTCCCCATTGTTTCTCGGTGTACTCTTTGATTAGTTTCTCATAGATGTCGCGACCGACGAGCAGCAGGGCTTGTTCTTCGAGATTGCGAGGCTCCGATCCGTCAAGTTTGGCGGATACAACAGCGCGTTGCTCTGCGATTTTCGCTTGTGCCTCTTCGGGAGTACGAACACCCCACATCTGATAGAAGGTGTTCATGTTGAAGGGCAGGTTGTATAGTTCACCGTGGTAGTTGGCTACAGGGCAGTTGGTGTAGCGGTTGAAGGGCACAAGTGCATTGACGAAATCCCACACGGCTTTGTTGGCAGTATGGAAGATGTGCGCACCGTACTTGTGGACATTGATGCCTTCGGTCTGTTCGCAATAGACATTACCGCCGAGTTGCGGACGTTTGTCAATAACAAGACACGACTTGCCTGCATGGTGGGCTTTGTAGGCAAAGGTTGCTCCGAACAAGCCGGAACCAACTATGAGAAAATCATACTTCATGATTACTTAATCTTTGCACGTTCTTCATTGTGAAGTCGTTTACGTTCAGCGCGGTTACGTTTGATAGTGGTATAGAGACCAAAACCAGCCATTGGATGTCTCCATTCTTCATCCTCTATGCGCTCCCACTCTGCATTCTCTTTACTGCGGATTTTGCACTCCTGACACCAAAAGCGTATGTCGGAAAGTAGTCTTTTCGTATATTTAAACATATTAGTGTTGGTTTTTAATTTTGTTCTTTATATTGCGTGCGATACGGAATAGATGGAAAGTAAGCCAAGTCATGGCAAAGTACTTTTTCTTGTTACGCGGATCGACGTGCTTAGCAAACTCACGTGCAGAGCGATAGTCTGATTTATCAAAAGCCAAACGGAGCAGAATACCGTAACGGTATCTGTCGTCACCGGGTCCATCGTACTCCAAACCAAGTTGACCATAGAGATACTCATTCATTACTTTCTCTTGGGTGTATTTGCGGACGATGGTTTCATACTCTTGAGGCTTGGACATTGATCCCGAATAACTGCGATAGACAACGGTTGGTTGTTCCATATAATGGAAGTCACAATGCGGCGCAAGCAATACTGCTGTCGGGAAATCCTGTATCGGAAATTTGAGACGAATGAAAGCATCCAAATCTACGTATTTATCCATGAGTGACTTGCGAATCATAGACGCGCTGAACAATATCGGATAGCCGTCATGTAACATATATTGCAGTTTGTCCACACCATCCGGAATACGTGCATTTGCAAGTTTCTTTGTATCGGTTGCCACGTCTAAAATCCAACGATTGGCATAAACGAGACCACAATTGTCGTGCGCATCCAAATAGTCTGCGAGGGATTGCATGTGCGTTGGTTCACACCAATAATCATCGTCATCACAGAAGGCGATATACTTTCCTCGTGCAAGTTGGCATGTCGATGCCCAATTGGCTCCGAAGCCTTGATTGGTCTCGTGTAGATTGAGGACAAAGATATCCGGGTGTTTCTCTTTATAAGATAAGAGCAGTTCTCGCGAGTTGTCAGTAGAGCAATCGTCGCCAATGATGATCTCGAACGGGAACTTGCATTCTTGCGCAAGAATGGAGTCTATTGCCTGACCAATGTATTTCTCACGGTTATAACTGGTCATTACAACCGAAACATAGGGAGTGGTTTTACTTGCCATAACGTATTCTCCTATAAGTATCACGAATCCAATCCACCGAAAAACGTTTGCCGGTTATACGCCAATAGCGCACGTAATGGATAGGTAGGTATTTCTTGAGCGTAAGTTGTCCTGCCTCTTTATACACTTGAGGACGTTCATGCTTCATAAAGTCATCAAACGCTTTGATAAGTGCCTTGTCATAGTTGCCGGCATCTTGCAAAACGAGGCAAGTGCGATAAACACCCATACTGAGGTGCGCTATCTGTGCTTCGATACGTTGGTAAGTATAGAGAGCTTTATCTTCAGCAGACAGATGGTTCGCAAAATCTACCATCGCGCGAAGCAGTTTATCATAGTGCGAAACGCTTTTGAGCAACACCTTGGAATCCATTGTTTGGCCTTCACGACCTACTACGTAGCGGTAGACATCGTACGGGAGATAGATGCAGGTTTTGACCCCGTGTTGCGGATAGAACACCCATTCAGTATCGGTGTAGGATATGCCTTCCGTTTGATGGTAGTTGATGCTGCGCAGCACCTCCGTACGATAGGTGATAGAATGCATGGCAAAATATACTCCAAGTTCAGTGTATTCTTGGAAAGCAAAAAGTTTGTTCGACTCTATGTCGTAGGAATAGTTGCGCGTTAAGTTTCCGGCATCATCGACCACTTGGTGATTGGTCAGAATCATATCGGCATCAATGTGCTGCAACTCCTCCATGTAACGCGAGAACTCAGCCGTGTCAAACCAATCATCCGCATCGAGGATTTTGATGTACTTACCGGCTGCTTCTTTCAATCCACGATTGATGCACGAGCCATAGTTACCATTCTCTTTGTCTATGACACGGAAGGTTTTGGGATACTTAGTCTCGTACTCATGCGCAATGATAGATGAGTTGTCTTTACTTCCATCATTTACGACCATCACTTCCAATGGCTCCATCTGCTTGTCGGGCAGAAGCAATGAATCCAAACAACGATGCAGATAGTTCTGCATGTTATATGTCGGAATGACTATGGTTAATAGTTTATTCATTTGGTATGAAATTTGGTTATCTTACGTTTTATCAATCTATATGTATATAACGGATTTAGTACATACAACGGAAACATAAACCATCCCCATATTCTTAATCTTAGAGGATAGTTATTATGTAAGCTAATCTTCTTGTATTTCTCAACAAAAGGCACATATATAGCTGGATGTTGTTTGCGGACATAATGCCTAATGTTTTCTTCCTGTGTCAGCTTAACAACTTTGCGCTTGCTTGCTATGTTAGCGTGGTAGTTGTAGATTATGTGTGGCGATTGTCTGATAGGTTCGTTCTCAGGAAGAATACTCTCCCATTGGATTTGTTGCACATACAACACATAATTGAAACTAAACTGATCTCTTTTGGAAAGGTTCTGTATATGCCACCACCATCGTTCGTCAAACGTTGTGACACATGATATGTTCTTTCGGAATAGTATACCCGTTTCGCATAGACCATGGTGTGCGGGATAGTTGTGCTCTTGAAGATACTTCATTGCTTGTAAACAGACAATATCCTTTTCAAATCCAAAGCAGCACATTTCGTATATATGTTCATACACATCATCCGTAGCAGGGTGTGGACATGCGGCAACTAACGCAGATCCATTATACCAATCAGCAAACTTATTATATATGAAATTATCAGCAAACAACAAATTAGTATCAACCCAAATCCATGCATCATATTGCGGTAATAACTCATGAGGATGTGTCTTGATATATCTAGCCAAGAAAATAGGCGACATATTGTCCTTGATAGGAGCCGAAATAATCTTCCATATTCCACAACGTTCATCTTGCGGATGATCGCTGAATACGAAGTAATCAAACTGATCACTAACTACTGGCGGCTGTGCAATATCATCATATCCTCCAATGCAGGCTGTATAAATAGCGAATTTTTTCATTTCTCCAATATCTTACGTAGTGGCTTTGTACATTTACGAATCACCTTGCGTAGTATAAGCATAACCATATCGCGCTCATATTGTTTATTGTGCAAAGGACTAACTATATCAAACTGCTTCCAGTCTTTCGTCGTTAGTAGTCCTACATAACTACGGAAACTCGTTGCGGCAGAGAAATAGATCCGGTATGTTTCATTGATTAAGACCAGACAAGAACGATATATTTGTCCGGAATAGAAACTGCGGAGTGATTTTGAGTGTGTTAGTATAATCGTATCAAAATCCCAATTAATACCATCATCAGAAATCAAGTGGGACAACCTATCAACTTTATCACTATAACATAACAGGTGGTACTTCCCATTGATGTATTGCACATCTATATGCCAAGGAATATCCGAATACGAACGTAGGTCGCATATGCAATTTTCATTCCAATGTATTCCGTCAACAGAAGTAGTCTTTCTGATGCGTCTATCTGCGATATACCAAGACTTATCTATGTACCAGCATTGATATTCTTTCCCAGTCCACACAATAGCTTGCGAGATAATTTGTTCTCCCCATATTTCAATGTCATTATCCCGTCGCAAATCCGCAATCAATGTACGTGCAGACCATGTTTCTCCATCTGTGGATGTCCTTTTATACAAAAGCGTTTTGCTGTCATAGATAACCTTGTTTTTCTGCAATGTGAGACGATAATATAATTCCAAGACTCCATCTTTATACACCAAATGAGGGTCAGATAAGAAATCTTCTTCCACAAGCAACTCCGGCATCACATCATCAACTGGATTATGTGCTATACTATACCATGTTATACCATCATCTGACCAATGCACGCATGGCAATTCCCAACGAGATTGGTAAGGCTTTAGTTTAACTCCCGGATGATATGGAGATTGCGCCATCCACCATTGATGTCCTCCAAAACCTTCCGGAATATACACAACAGAAGGATGCCAGAAATATCGTGGCATATTTGGTGTATTACTTATGGATAGTGGATAATGCTTCATTCTAGTGAACTAAGGTATTTAATAGATTTCTGACGGAGAGACTCAATTCTATCATTGACTTTGTGATAATCAATAGGTTCTATATGATCCGGTAGTTTTTGTAAGGGATTGAGCAGCCTATCGGATAAACCAACAATTTCTAATAGGTATTCAGCACGCGATGAGTCCGTAGGAAAACAACAATACATAGGCTTATTCATTATTAACGAAAAAGCAACGCCGTGGTAAGATGAAGTGAATACACACTCGGAATGATATATTAGATTGATAAAGTCGGCAGGATTATCTGAACTTCTATCACATCTCATACCGAGTTTGTTAATCTTAGAACGCAGATTTACCACTTTGAGATTGTTATGCTTTGCGAAACGAGATAATTCATTTTCGTCAAAAGTTTGCCCACCACTTTCTGCTATTAAATCGTATAGCAAAATATACTTGTCTTGCACAAGTCTTTCTTTAGAGAAATACGATTGCCATTGACTCTCATTCATCAGTAGTGTTGGGTCTAAACATATAGTTGCCTCTTTTTGCCCATGTGTGCAGAGATAATCGTATAATTGTTTTTCTCTTACTGATACTTTGTCTAACTGAGCAACCAAACTCATGAAATGATTAGCATCTTCCTCTTCCGGTAAGAAATTAAAACTGGCTGCATATGAAACTTTGAGCCGACTTTTAATAGAATTATCGCCAAAATAGATCGGATTGAATTCATTAATAAATGGCTGTTTGCGCCATATTTGATCACTTCCATATATAACACAATCGTATTCTTCATTCAGAGGTTTGCTGTAAGGCTCTATAAACTCTTGTATATATCTATCAAACGTCCGTTTCCGTTGAAGCATATTTACAAACGAGAAACATAGTCTTAAAAGATATTTAATTTTTCGTTTTAAAGTGGAATTCTTAAAAAACTCCCAATCAAACAACGAATATACACGCTGATGATACTCCGGGTAATAATCAACAAAGTACACTTCGTGTCCCATGTCTAACAACACGCAGCGCAGAGCCATTGCTTGTAAGATTGCTCCATAGTTATGAACCTTGTGATATGTGAGAATACCTATTTTCATATGACGACTTATAATTTATTGGTTAGATTATCAAGATTTCTCCATAAAGGTCGGAATAACCAATAAATACCTATGCAGCCTCCTACTATTAGGAAAGCAAATAGTGCCAATAAGAATAGGAATGGGACACCACTTAGATATTGATATATCCACCTTACGATATACATTTGTGCTTTTTGTGCATATGGCAAATTGCATGATAAGATATACACAGCAAAGACTCCTTTTGCTAAATTATTCACAAAAGGAGATGAGAACTGTAGTTTTGCAAATACAAGAAACAGCAAGATACTATTAATGATCAGGATAGGCGAATTATATGGGAATGATAATTGCCATATGACCTGACCAAAATTGGTATCGAATGTTAAATAATACATTATACATACTACACAATTCAGTAGGCAGTAAGCACTCAATACTTTCCAAAAATGGACATTTGACCATTTCTCGGAATATAGTTTCAAAAAATATCCAATCTGATATAGAAAAAGAAAGTTTACAACGTTCTTGCCATCTGCATAGATGGGATAATTAATAATGTTACCAGCATAGATAGAGATGACACCTAGTGATAACAACATCAATTTCTTTTGATTCAGTGTTGATCCCTGATTAAACACATTAAGCAGAGGAGATAACAAATAAAGTGTGATATATGTTCTTACGAACCAATAATGAGATTTAGTAACAAACAAGCACGCATCTATGGTAGTATCTATGGATGAGACATGGACTATACTATATATGATTTCTGGCAAACTAAAAATAAAAAATACTCCTAATAAGTGACAGAACCCCTTTAACGATGGCTTTATTCCAAAGTATCCTGATATAAGAATAAAGCAAATAACACCAACGTGTAATGGCAGCCACAAAGTCATATATGGTTTGTTTTCCGGAAATCTATGTACAAACCACATAAGTAGATGGTAGAGGACAATGAAATAAATGGAAATCAACCTCAATGTCTCCATATTACTTTGCCTTATTTTTATTTTCTCGGATGTCATTTCTGCTTTATTAGGCGTTTCAGTATTTTCTTTTTATACTTTTCAATTTTCAATAACCCATTAATAACAATAGAGACAGGAAAAATGTTAATCAGCAAATAAAAGACTGTCCTATGCTTTGTATATGAAACACTTGTTGTTGCTCTTTTATTTGTTTTTAACGCGTCTGTAATATTTATATCTAAAAGATTTATTTGCTGAACAATAGCAGACAGAATGGTATAACCAATCGCAGTATGGACCAATAATAAAGACGTTCCCTTGTTATCATCCATATTAGGCGCATAGTTTTCAATGCCCCATGCATCGGCCAATGTTATATCGGCATTTCTATGCACGGTTTTGAATTTACAATTGTAGCAACATTTTTGTAAGAAATAATTATCTAAAAAGCCATTTGCATAGTATTGTAAATCTTTTGCAGATGATGAACTATTTATTAAAGTATATCTTAGCCGAACACCACGCCATCCTTCCTGTTTGTCACGAAAAATTATATCGCTCAACTTCCCCTCCTTAATTGTTTCAGACAAACTCGCTCTCCATACTTTTGGACTCGGAACTCCATGACATATTAAATCCACAGCAAGAAGATTATCGTATTCTTTCTTCAAATATGACTTCAATCCCCCTATTTGGCAAGGTGTACCAACAAAGAGCACTTGACGACCAGCATCAAGGAATTGCTTTGCTTGTTTGAATGTGTCACCTATACGGCTTTGTACATACTTACTGCGCATAAAAGGCTCTATACCTTCTAATGTTTCCGTATAGTCGTGAACAACCTCCCAATTCTCATTGAAACGTGCGCCAAAGACAGCGCCACCTTGCTCAATAGTCCATTTTGCTAAAGCATGGAACATTCCTCCAGAACTGCTTCGCATGCGCACAGCCTCATCTTTATTGATAGCAGCAAAGGCTTGCGTTTCAAAGTCAGTTGGAATCGTGATTGGAGAGATAATAGGACAAGTCTTTTCGCATTTATGGCACTTGATACAAGTATCAGTATCTATGTGCGGTTGCAAGAAGCCTTCTCTGTCCTCACGCATAGTGATACTATTTGTAGGACAAATAGACGCACAGGCAGAACAACCGGTACATTGATCGGTGGATGCAAGTTGTATTTTGACAGTCTTTCGCATTTTCGTTCAGTTCTACACACTGAGACATAGACAATGGCGATAGCGATTGTCTTTGAAGATAAGGTTAGGGAAGCGGTTGGTGGATTAGTGGTGACGAATGTGACCAATAAAAAACGCGGATTCCTTTTATTGCTTATCCGCCATTTGAGGTCCTGAGAAAACCCATGAAACCGAATAAGCAATGCAGAAACCCACGCTGTGTATATATGAGCACACACGCGTACCAATATGGTACACGCGGGCGTATTATACACCCATGAGCATCTACTGCTACTTGTTTTCGAGTTTCAAATTTGAAGTTTCTCAGGTTCCAAATGGTCAAAAACAAGCGTTAGTAAACGCCATTAAATATGTCTGCTTACCCACGTCGCGACATCCATGCAGACACCCCAGCGTGAGTTTGCGGGTGCAAAGGTACTACAAATTTTTGATATACGCAAGAAAAATCGTTTAAAAATTAGTTCGTTGCCATAAACCCCATTTATTTTCGTTTTAAGCGCATGGGGGATTTTTATCGAGGGGGTGTCGAAGAAAGAGACAAAATGCATAAAAATGCAAGAAAATGGCTAAAAAATTTGCATATCTCAGAAAAATGTAGTATCTTTGCACGCGATTTTGAAAAAGGAAGAAAACGTATGAAAAACAACATTTGGGCAGGCGCTCTCATTGCGCTGGGAATTATGTTCAGTGGATGGTATATCTTCATGGGCATGAGTAAGTTTGCAAACAAAGACCGTGCTGTGACCGTTAAGGGCCTGAGCACCCGTGAGGTGACGGCCGACCATGCTGTATGGCCGCTGTCTTACGCATGGAGCGGCAACGATCTGCCGTCTCTGTATGCGCAGTTGGAGAAAGTGACCGAACGGGTGACCCAACATCTGCTCGCGCAAGGCTTTGAGGCAAGCGATATCCGCAAAGGTTCGATCTCGGTCAATGACAACTGGTCGGACTATTACGGCAATCATCGCCCCGAGTACAAATATACCTTGAGTACCTCGCTCATCGTCTCTACGGACAAGGTTCAACTCGTTGTGGCAAGCCAAGGCAAAGAGGCCGAGTTGCTCAAAGAGGGCATCATCGTCAAGAGTGAGAAGTGGAACTTGGATTATCAGTTCAACGGTCTGCCGGAGCTCAAGCCGTCCATGATCGAGGAGGCCACACAGAACGCCCGTGCGGTGGCGCAGAAATTTGCTGACGATGCACAGTGTTCCTTGGGCTCTATCCGCCGTGCCAGCCAAGGTCAGTTCTCTATCGAATCCGATGAGTACCAGCCCTGGGTAAAGCGCGTACGCGTCGTGACGACCGTAGATTATTTCCTGGACTAACTAACAATACAATTATACAATGGAAGAAAACAACGAAATCATTCAGAATGATCACATCATCCCTGTGAAGATCGATGAGGAAATGAAGTCCTCGTATATCGATTACTCGATGTCTGTGATCGTGAGCCGTGCGTTGCCTGATGTGCGCGACGGCTTTAAGCCTGTTCACCGCCGTGTGCTGTTCGGTATGAACGAGTTGGGTAACACCTCCGACAAGCCGACCAAGAAATCCGCACGTATCGTCGGTGAGGTAATGGGTAAGTATCACCCGCACGGTGATAGTTCTATTTACGGTACACTCGTGCGTATGGCGCAACCGTGGGCAATGCGTTACTGCCTCGTAGACGGTCAAGGTAACTTCGGTTCGGTCGATGGTGATGGCGCCGCTGCTATGCGTTATACCGAGGCACGCCTCTCCAAGCTCGCCGAGGAGATGCTCCGCGATATCGACAAGGATACCGTGGATATGCAGAATAACTTCGACGACAGCCTTAAAGAGCCGGTGGTTCTGCCGTGCCGTTTTCCGAACTTGCTCGTGAACGGTGCCAGCGGTATTGCCGTTGGTATGGCAACGAACATGCCGACCCACAACTTGAGCGAGGTGATCGACGGTTGCTGCGCGTACATTAAGAATATCGTTGCGCGCATGCACGATGAGTTCGTCGAGGAGATCACGGTAGAGGACCTGATGGAGCATATCAAAGCGCCCGATTTCCCGACCGGTGGTACGATCTACGGTTACCAGGGCGTCAAGGACGCTTACGAGACAGGCCGCGGACGTGTCATCATCCGTTCGAACGCCGACATCGAGGCTGATGACAACGGTCGTGAGCGTATCGTGATCACCGAATTGCCGTACGGCGTGGTGAAGAACGAACTCGTGAAGGCGATTGCCGAACTGGCCAACGACAAGAAGATCGAAGGAATCTCCGATATCCAGGACCACTCCAAACGCGATATCCGTATTGTGATCGACGTGAAGCGTGACGCGAACGCTCAAGTGGTACTGAACAAACTCTATAAGTTCACGGCCCTGCAGTCGAGCTTCGCGGTGAACAGCATCGCCCTTGTGAAAGGTCGTCCGATGCTCCTCAACCTCAAGCAACTCATCGGATACTTCATCGAGCACCGTATGGAGGTTGTTACCCGCCGTACGCGCTTCGAGCTCAAGAAAGCCGAGGAGAAAGCGCATATCTTGGAGGGTTTGATCATCGCTGTTGATAATATCGACGAGGTAGTACGTATCATCCGTGCCAGCCGTACGCCGGCAGACGCACAGACGAACCTCGAAGCACGCTTTAACCTCGATAACCTGCAGTCCAAAGCAATCGTAGATATGCGTCTGGCTTCGTTGACCGGCTTGCGTATTGACGAGTTGAAAGCCGAGTACGAGGAGATCGAGAAACTGATTGCTCACTTGAACGAACTGCTCGCCAGCGAGGAGATGCGTTACGACGTGATCAACAACGAGCTCATCGAGATCAAAGACAAATACGGCGACGAGCGCCGCACGCAGATCGTGAAGATGGCTACCGAGTTCAACCCCGAGGATATGTACGCCGACGACGATATGGTCATCACGATCTCGCACCTCGGTTACATCAAACGTACGCCGCTGGCTGACTTCCGTCAGCAGACCCGCGGTGGAGTAGGTTCGAAGGCCTCCAGCGCCCGCGATCAGGACTTCATCGAGTACGTATACCAGGCTTCGATGCACTCGACCATGATGTTCTTCACCGAGATGGGTCGTCTCTACTGGCTCAAGGTCTATGACTTGCCGGAAGGTAACAAGCAGTCCAAAGGCCGTGCAATCCAAAATATGATCAATCTCCAGAACGGCGATAAGGTACGTACCTGTATCAACGTCAAGGGTCTGAACGATCAGGAATATATCCAGAACCACTACCTCATCTTCATCACCAAGAACGGTCTGATGAAGAAGACCACACTCGAGGCTTACAGCCGTCCGCGTGCCAACGGTATCATCGCCCTCGGTTTGCGTGAAGGCGACGAACTGATCGGCGTTACCCTGACCGACGGACAGAGCGAGATGCTCGTGGCTTCGTACAACGGTAAAGTATGCCGTTTCAACGAGGCAGGCGTTCGTCCGATGGGTCGTGGAGCAACCGGTGTGAAGGCCATTACTTTGGAAGAAGACGGCGTAGATCACGTGATTGGCACGGTTTGTGTAGAGAAGGGTACAGACAAGACGATCCTTGTTATATCCGAGAACGGTTTCGGTAAACGTACCGCCCTCGATGATGAAGAAGGCAATGCTATCTACCGCGTCACCAACCGTGGCGGTAAGGGTGTGAAGACCATCGAGATCACCGAGAAGACCGGACAACTGATCGGTATCCACGCTGTGACCGATGCCGATGACCTGATGCTCATCACCAAGGCCGGAACAGCGATCCGCATGGATATATCGACCATCCGTCAGACCGGACGTGCCGCACAAGGTGTCAAACTGATCGAACTCCAGAAGCGTAACGATACCCTCATGAGCGGTTGTATCGTTCCCAAAGATGAGGAGGAAGAAGAGGTAAGTGCCGTAAATGAAGAAACCAATAACGAAACAAACGAATAAATTATGAAGAAAAGTTTGATTTTGGCAGCACTTGTGCTCATGAGCGCAGGCTGCTTCGCACAAAAGAACCCGCTGGTAAAGAAGGCTAAGGGCTACATCATGGCAGAGACGCCGGACTTCTCGGCTGCCCGTTCGACCATCGCAGAGGCATTGGAGGCTGAGCCTTCCGCTGAAGCCTACTATTGGGCAGGTATGATCGGTTATCAGGAGATGACCCAGGAGAACTACGGCCAGATGATGGGTAAGGGCATCAACCAGGTGAAAGTCGGTCTAGCTGTAGAGGAGAGTTACGACTACTGGCTCAAAGCAGACGAGTTGGCTACCGCGATGACCCTTGACAAGAAAGGTCGCGAAGTGATGGTGGACCCCAAAACCCACGCCAACATCACCAAGAAAATGCTGGAGTACTACAAACAGCAGGAACTCGTTAAGTACGGTGTGTATCTAAACGAGCAACGTGATTTTGAGGGTGCTTTCCAGGCTTTCCAGAAGCACATTGCTATTCCGGATCTGCCGATGATGCAAGACCCGAAACTGCAGAAAGAGATGCCGCGCGACACCATTTATACACAGTATAAATACTACGCAGCTATCTTTGCTGTTCAATCGGAGCGTCATGAGGATGCTATCGCTATCCTCGAACAACTCAAAGATGGTGATTTTGAGGCGATTTCAACGAACCAATTCCTCTATCAGGAGTATGTGGCTATCAACGATACCGCTAAGTTTGTTGAGACCCTGCAGAACGCTGTCGTACGCTTCCCGCAAGAGCCGTGGTTCCTGCAGAACCTGATCAACTACTACATCTATTCCGGTCAGGAGCAGACTGCTGTGGAGTATCTGTCGCAAGCTATCGAGCGCGAACCGAACGTAGCACAGTACCACCTCATCAAAGGTAACCTCAATGAGAACCTCGGTAACTACGATGCAGCAATGGCTGATTTCGACAACGCCCTCAAGGTAGATCCGACGCTGGCTGACGCTGTAGCAGGCAAGGGTAGAGTATACTATAACCAAGCCGTTAAACTCAATGAGGCAGCTGCGCTGATCTCCGATAACAAGGAGTACAAGAAAGCACTCGACGAGATGAACGAAGTATTCCGTCAGTCGCTGCCGTACTTCGAGGAGGCACACCGTATGAACCCCGAAGATCGTGCTTACATGCAGATCCTCAAAGGTCTCTACTACCGCTTCCACATGGACGCTAAATACGAAGAGATCTCCGAGAAACTTAACAACCTTTAATGGGACGTATTCTCGCAATAGACTTCGGTCGTAAACGCACTGGATTAGCTGTTACGGATGCTCTCCGCATAACGGCTAATCCGTTGCTTACGATCGAGACCAAAGAATTGATTGATTGGCTGCAAGATTACTTTGCCCACGAGCCCGTGGACGAGGTAGTTATCGGCCATCCTACGCAGATGAACGGACAGGATTCCGAGTCGATGAACTACATCCGGCCGTTCCTGGGCGTATTCAAGAAAACCTTTCCCGATAAACCGATAACTATGTATGACGAGCGCTTTACGTCGGTTCTGGCGCACCGAGCGATGATGGATGGGGGGATGAAAAAGAAAGACCGGCAAGACAAGACAGTAGTCGATAAAATCGCCGCTTGTATTATTTTGGAAGATTATTTAGAAAGCAAACTATGATATTACCTATTTATTTGTATGGACAACCGGTGTTGCGCAAAGAAACAGAAGAGATTGAAAACACACCGGAACTCAAGCAGTTTATTGCCGACATGTACGAGACGCTGACCCAAGCCGAAGGCTGTGGTCTGGCTGCACCGCAAGTGGGCAAACCCTGGCGACTCTTTGTGGTGGATGGTGCCGAGTTGGCAGAAGACTATCCGGAGTGCAAGGATTTCAAACGGGCGTTCATCAACCCCGAAATGATCGATGAATCCGAGGAAACATGCACCTATTCCGAGGGCTGTCTCTCCTTGCCGGGTATCAGCGAAAACGTTATTCGCCCAAAAACCATCACTCTTCGCTACCTCGATGAGGATTTTAATGAACACGAGGAGACCTTCACCGGCTTCTGCGCACGCATCGTGCAGCACGAGTACGACCACCTCGAAGGACACGTCTTTACCGACCGTATATCTCCGATTCGTAAGACGTTTGTGCGCAATAAATTAGCCGCTATTGCCAAAGGCAAAACCGGCGCACGCTATAAATACCGCCGTAACTGATGGATTGGATTAACGTCATCATCATGGCTATCGGTCTGGCGATGGACTGCTGTGCGGTTTCCACCGTACAGGGGCTCACGCAGAAACAATGGCATCCGCGGGCACTGCTTATGGCAGCCATCTTCGGTTTCTTTCATATGGGAATGCCCATTATTGGCTATTATGCCGGTACACTCTTCGTTAATTTCATGCAGACCTACGCACCCTGGATTGCCCTCGCGTTACTGGGTTTCTTAGGCGTCAAAATGATTTGGGAGTCGTACCACGAAGAGAAAGAGGCTGAGAAATGTGCCAATTGGCACATCACGAACTTGCTATTCTTGGCCGTTGCTACCAGTATAGACGTCCTTGCAACAGGCTTGCTTTTCGTGCCGTATCCGGATTGGCTCTTCCCCTCTGTCATTACGATCGGAGGCCTCACCGCACTTTTCTCGCTCGGCGGCTATTTGCTTGGTATCTATGTGGGCAAACTGAAACTGAACATGGAACTGATCGGTGGACTCGTTCTCATCGGCTTAGGTATCAAAATCTGGGCAGAAGGATTCTTTGGAATTTAAATTATGTTTATCATCGGCAATAACACATTAGTCTCGCTCGATGTCCTGGAAAAGGAGTTCTGCTGCGATCTCGATACCTGTCGCGGGTGTTGCTGCATCGAAGGCGATGCGGGTTGTCCCATTACCGACGAGGAACTGAAGCAGATCGAAGCCATCCTGCCTGAACTTCTGCCGCAGATGACCAAAGAGGCACGGGAAGTGGTACAAACACAGGGACTCTCTTATCTCGATCCTTCCGGTGAACAGGTGCTCTCGATCGTCAACGGCAAAGATTGCGTCTTTGCGCGCACGGATCATCAGGGCTGGTGTTACTGTCTGATCGAGAAGATGGGCTTTGCCAAACCGATCTCCTGCCATCTCTATCCGATACGCCTGACCAAAGTGGGCGAATACACGGGGGTAGAGTACCACCGCTGGGATATCTGTCATTGTGCCCGATTAAAAGGCAAGAAACTACATTTACCACTGTATCAGTTCCTCAAAGACCCCCTTATCCGCCGTTTTGGACAAGCATGGTACGATGAACTCGAATTAACCGCAAACGAATGGAAAAAACAATGCGCGCAGAAATAATCACTATAGGCGATGAACTGCTCATCGGACAAGTGGTGGACACCAACTCCGCTTGGATGGCTCAAAAACTGAACGAACAGGGCATCGAACTCTACCAGATCACCTCGGTACACGACGACCGTGATCATATCATCGCGGCACTCAACGAGGCCTTCAGTAGGGCAGATATCGTTCTTACCACCGGTGGACTTGGTCCGACCAAGGATGACATCACCAAGCATGTACTATGCGCATATTTCGGGGCACACCTTATAGAAGATCAAAACGTGCGCGCGCATATAGAGGATTTGTACAAAGACCGTCCGGATGTATTGAACCGCCTTACGGCTACACAATGGCTCGTTCCGGATAAGGCAATCATTCTGGAGAATCGGGTGGGTTCCGCACCGCTCATGATCTTTCATAAGGAAGATAAACTACTGGCTTGCATGCCCGGCGTGCCATACGAAATGAAGATCGCGATGGAAGAGCAGATTCTGCCGTATATCCAATCAAAAATCAAAAATCAAAAATCAGAAATTCTGCATCGCACGATACAGGTTACCGGAATCGCAGAGAGCACATTGGCGATTTTACTCGATGAATTCGAGCAAACGATGCCTTCTGATCTTCATTTGGCATACCTTCCAAAGGATGGTATGATTCGTCTGCGTTTATCGAGTTACGGAGCCCTTTCGGAAGCCGAGATGCAGACCTATACAGACCAACTCACAGAGTTGGTTAAAGATTACCTGATTGCGGACACGGATGAGCCTATCGAAGTGCTTATCGGTCGTATCCTTACCGAGCGCCATCAGACCATCGCTACCGCAGAGTCCTGTACCGGAGGAAAACTGGCATCATTGCTCAGCAAACACCCGGGTTCATCGGCTTTTTACTACGGCTCGGTCATCAGTTATGACAACTCGGTCAAAGAGCACCTGTTGGGTGTACCCGCCGAGATGATACAGAAACACGGGGTGGTGAGCGAAGAAGTGGTACGTGTGATGGCGGAGTCGGCTCGAAAACAAATCGGCACGGATTTCGCTATCGCTACCAGCGGTATTGCAGGCCCTACCGGAGGTTCTGCAGCCAAACCCGTAGGCACCGTGTGGATGGCTTGGGCTACTCCCAAAGGCACTACAGCAGAGTGTTTCCATCTCGGTAAACTCCGTGAGCAGATCACCGATCGTGCCTGCACCAAAGCCCTTGTAGGCCTTTTAAAAATCCTGAATCATAAATCATAAATTTGAAATTAGTTCTATCCATATTATCCGCGATTATCTTGTCTTCCGCGATTAACACCCCGGAAGGTGAGGAGTATGGTCCGACGCTGACGATTGACGACAACACCCTTTATTTTGTGGGACTCAACCGCTCGGAGACCAATATAACGGAAGATATTTTTATGTCTCGTCGGGACGTCAAAACGGGCAAGTGGGGCGCTGCGCAGATCGTGCCGGCTTTGTCGAGCCCCTACCGCAACGAGGCTCCGACATCCATCTCCGGTGACGGACGTACGATGTTACTCTTTGTGGAAGGCCGTATGTGCTTCTCGCAAAAAGGACCATACGGTTGGTCGGAACCTCAACCGCTACCGCGATATCTCCAACTTGGAAACTGGCAGGCAGACGCACAGATTGTGGCCGATGGTTCGGTACTGCTCTTTGCAGCCAATTATCCCGTTGAAAACGAAGAAAAAGCGAGTCTCAATATCTTTGTCTCGGAGCGTGATGAACAGGGTAGGTGGGGCCAACCGTATTCGATCTGTTCTACCATCAATACTACCGGCATGGAGCGTTCGCCGTTCATGCACCCGGACATGAAGACTCTCTATTTCTCTTCCGACCGCCCCGGTACGGTGGGCGATCTTGATGTGTGGGTAACGCGCCGCTTATCGGATACCTGCTGGAACTGCTGGTCCGAGCCAGAGAACCTCGGTGACTCCATCAATACCCCCGGACGCGATTGCTGGTACAAGATCTCCACCGACGGCAAGACCGCCTACTACGCCCAGAAACGCGGTCGTAGGCACGATATATACTGTGTAGAACTGCCCGAAGACAAACGTCCGGAGCCCGTCACTGTCTTAGCCACCAATCAGGCTGTTGCAATCAACAACTTGCTCTTCGAGACAGCCAAAGACATTATTATGCCTTCTTCTCTGCCGGAACTAAAGCGTATAGCCACCTTTGTTACGACCTACGGTTATAAGATTCGCCTCGCAGGACATACGGATAATGTCGGTTCTCCGGAATCCAACAAAACCCTCTCGCAAGCCCGCGCAGAAGCCGTGCGACGTCAACTGATCGAATACGGTTGCAAGCCCGATGAAATCAAGGCTTTTGGCTATGGCGACCTCAAACCTGTTGCGTCCAACGATACAGAAGAGGGACGTGCGCTCAACCGCCGTGTAGAAATAACGATTTATTGATATGAAACACATTTTTGTACTCTTGTTGGCAGTACTCGCCTTCACTGCCTGTGAAAAGAAACCTGCGGAGCAAACGAACACCGAGTCTCCCGAGACATCAAAACCCGCGGATACCGTTTCTACGCCCTCGCGTATTGACCAGTATGCCAATTTCCAGTCCCAATATGTTCCGGCGCGCACCATTCGTGTTTACGTGCCGGCTAACTACGATTCCTCTGCCCGTTACGATGTGCTCTATATGCACGATGGCACGATGCTTTTTGATGCCTCTATCACGTGGAATAAGCAGGAATGGGGGGTAGATGAGGCGATGGATAGCCTGATCGCTTTGGGCTATGTCCGTCCGACGATTGTGGTGGGCATCGATAACCGCAAGGACATGGAGCGTGTGGCAGAGTACTGCCCGGACGATGTTCAACAACTCCTGCCGGAAGGCAAACAACTCTATGACGGACGTGGTACACCGAAAGGAAATGACTACCTGCGTTTCCTCGTAGAGGAAGTGAAACCCTTCATCGATTCGGTCTATTCGACCTATCCAGAACGCGAGCACACATGGGTGATGGGTAGCAGTTGCGGTGGACTCATCTCGTCGTACGCCCTCTGCAAATATCCGAATGTCTTTGCCGGCGCAGCCTGTATGTCCACGCATAGTACGCTGGCTGCCGATGTCACTCATCCGGACGAAGATGCCATCACGGCGTATCGTACCTATCTGCAGCAGAATATTCCGGTTAATTCGGCACTTTTGTATTTCGACCGTGGTGATAAGACGCTTGACGCTAATTATGCGGACTCGCAAGATGCCATCAACGCCATGCTCACCAACAGCGGGTGGGATAGTGCCCATTTCGAGTACCACTTCTTCCCCGGTCATGCACACGAAGAGAAATACTGGCGTGCCCGTCTGGATATTCCCTTGCGATTTTTGCTAAAACGATAAAAAAAACTAAAAAGTGGCATAAACATTTGTTTATGTCATTTTTTTTTTGTAACTTTGCCGCCAAATTCGTAAATACTAAAAACACATACTATATGAATCTTTCAGAAATTACTGAGAAAATCTATGCGGAAGGCGTAGAAAAAGGAAATGCGCAGGCGCAGGAGATCGTAGCACAAGCAAACGAGAAAGCGGCTGCGATTATTGCGGAGGCAGAGAAGAAAGCCGCTGCACTGGTGGCAGAGGCAGAGTCCAAATCGGCTGACCTGGACAAGAAAACACGTGCAGAACTGAAGTTGTACGCTGAGCAGAGCGTCAATGCGGTGAAGACCGAGATTGTCAATCTACTCGCAGACAAGATCGCTGCGGATAGCGTGAAGGCGGCAACCGCAGATGCAAAGTTCATGCAGGGCCTCATCGCCAAGTTGGCCGAGCAGATGGTCAAGAACGGCGAAGTACTGATCGAGACCAAGGATGCAGAGGCATTAAAGAAGTACTTTGCAGCCAATGCCAAAGGCTTGCTCGAGAAGGGCGTAAAGATTGCAGAAGTGAAGGGTATCAAGACCGATTTCACCATTCAGCCGGCAAAGGGTGGGTACAAACTCGCCTTCGGAGATGCCGAATTCATCGCGTATTTCAAGGAAATGCTTCGTCCGCAACTCGTAGAAGAACTCTTCTGATATGACGTACGAATATTTATTGGCGGGATTGCCAGAACTGAAGGCAGGAAGTGATAGTCCGATTTCGATGGAGAAATTGGATGAACTGCTGGATGAACAGCTGTCTGCGTCGGATAAGAAATACCTGTCACTCTTGCGGGCACCGATGGACGAGGCCACGTTGGCTGAGGGCTTGAAGGCACGCAATAAGTTCGTGCGGGAGTGGTTTGCGTTCAATCAGGACATGAATAACGTCCTGGTAGCGCAGATCTGCCGTAAACACGGATTTGATGCCAAGACCCAGATTGTCGGTGACGGTGAAGTCGCAGAGCAACTGCGCACACACGTCAACCAGAAAGACTTCGGTCTGAACGAGGTAACCGGTGATTGGACGGAGATTCTGGCACTGGCAGGCATCGAAGACCTGATGCAACGCGAGAAAGCGCAGGATGCAATACGCTTCGAGTGGCTGCAAGACCGCACGGAGTTCGATTTCTTCTCGCCGGAGATGGTGTTTGCGTACTATCTCGAGGCCGTTATGCTGCATCGTTGGAGCATACTGACCATCGAAGAAGGCGAAAAGATCTTCCGTGAGTTAGTGGCAGATATGAAGAAAGGAATTAAATTAGACTAAGATATGACACAAGGTAAAGTAAAAGGAATTATTGCCAACCTGGTAACTGTCGCAGTGGACGGCCCGGTTGCGCAAAACGAAATCTGTTACATCTACGTCGGTGAGACCAAACTGATGGCGGAGGTCATCAAGGTCATCGGCGCAAATGTGTACGCACAGGTGTTCGAGTCCACCCGTGGCCTGAAAGTGGGCAACAAAGTGGAGTTCACCGGTCACATGCT
>CAMHSB010000012.1 GCA_946187695.1 uncultured Bacteroidales bacterium | reverse complement strand
GCTATATCTACCTCGGCGATGACCGCGATATCAAACGTCGTTTCTGCCGCGGTGTGGAACTCTCCGAACCTGTTTACTAGGATATCAGAATGAATATTGTCCGCTACAAAGAAGGCCTCACGCTCGCCGAGTATCTTGCCAAAGAGCAGGAACTGGTCAAAGAGGTGAAAGAGCCTACGCTCTTCACATGGATCGTGTCGCCGACGGTGATATACGGGCACCATCAGTCTGCAGAAGTGGAGGTCAACGAGACCTACTGCCGGGAACACGGTATTGCCGTCGTGCAGCGCAAGAGCGGGGGAGGATGCGTCTATGCCGACGAGGGTAACCTGATGATTTCCTTCGTTACGCCCTCCACACACAGCGAGCAGGTCTTTACGGACTTCCTCTCGCACATCGCTCGGGCATTGCAGGCCAAAGGCCTTCCGGCGGTGACGACCGATCATAACGACATCCTCGTGGACCACCGCAAAGTGTCCGGCTGGGCGTGCTACACGTGTCCAACAGGCACGATCGTCCACGGCACGATGCTCTACGACGTCAACCTGGAGGCGCTGACCAAGGCCATCACGCCGACCGCCGAGAAACTCGCCAAGCATGGTGTCGCATCCGTTAGGCAACGGGTGGCGAATATAAAAGAATTAACGAACGCGTTCGCGGACATACACGCGCTGCGCGCATACATCGAAGCATATGGAAATTAGTTTACGGGCGCAATCCATGCCGGAGAGCCCGATTCGAAAACTGGCAAAGTACGCGGACGAGGCCAAACTCGCCGGGGTACATGTGTACCACCTCAATATCGGTCAGCCGGATATCAAGACCCCTCCGCAAGCTTTGGAGGCGGTGCGGAACTTCGACACCGACATCCTCGAGTACTCGCCCTCGCAGGGACTCAAGTCGCTGCGTACGAAGATGGTGAGTTACTATGCCGAGTACGGTATTGACCTCTCGCCGGACGAGATCATCATCACCGCGGGCGGTTCGGAGGCTATTATGTTTGCCTATATGAGCTGCCTCAACCCGGGCGACGAGATCATCGTCACCGACCCTTCGTACGCCAACTACATGGCGTTCGCGATCTCGGCAGGAGCCGTGGTCAAGTCCGTCAAGACCGACATCAAGAACGGCTTTAAGTTACCGCCGGTGGAGGAGTTCGAGAAGCAGATCACGCCTAAGACGCGCGCCATCCTCATCTGTAACCCCAATAACCCGACGGGTTACCTCTACACCAAGCAGGAGATGCGCCAGATCCGCGATCTGGTCAAGAAATACGACCTGTACCTCATCTCGGACGAGGTCTATCGTGAGTTTATCTACACCAAGTCGCCTTATATCTCCGCCTGCCACCTCGAGGGCATCGAGCAGAACGTCGTGCTCGTGGACAGCGTCTCCAAGCGTTACTCCGAGTGCGGTATCCGTATCGGTGCGCTCATCACGAAGAACAAAGCCGTGCGCGAGTCTGTGATGAAGTTCTGCCAGGCGCGTCTCAGTCCTCCTCTCTTCGGACAGATCGTTGCCGAGTCATCGCTCTCCACGCCGGAAGAGTACATGCAGGAGGTGTACGACGAGTACCTGGGCAGACGTAATTTCCTCATCGACCAACTCAACCAGATCCCGGGTGTCTTTGCACCCGCACCGACAGGCGCTTTCTACGTCATGGTCGAACTGCCGGTGGACGATGTGGAGAAATTCTGCAAATGGTGTTTAACGGACTTCCAGTATGAGGGAGCGACCGTCATGATGGCGCCGGGTACCGGTTTCTACACCAACCCCGAAGATGGTCGGCACCAAGTCCGCATGGCGTATGTACTAAACAAAGAGGACCTCGGCAAAGCGATGCTCGTCCTACGTAAAGCACTCGAAGCCTATAACGGATAAAAAAAAGCGGCGCGTGCCGCTTTTTTTTATTACTCATTCGTGTCTTCGAAGCTGTCTCCGACAATCTTGCGATAGAGTTCCTTCGGATCGGTCGCCTTGCGGATGATCTCGTGCAGATCTTCGATCTTCACGCGGTCCTGGGTCATCGTGTCGCGGTAACGAACGGTGACGCAACCGTCTTTCTCCGTATCGTGATCGACGGTGATACAGAACGGCGTACCCACCGCATCCTGACGACGGTAACGCTTACCGATCGAGTCTTTCTCGTCATAAGCCACCTTGAAATCGAACTTCAGTTCGTTCATGATCTCACGGGCTTTCTCGGGCAGACCGTCTTTCTTGACGAGCGGCATGATACAAGCCTTCACAGGTGCCAAAACAGCCGGCAGGTGCAGAACTACGCGGGTGTCGCCGCCTTCGAGGGCTTGCTCTTCGTAGGCCGAACACATCACGCTAAGGAACATACGATCCACACCGATCGAGGTCTCGATCACGTACGGCGTGTAGCTCTGGTTGAGTTCCGGATCGAAATACTCGATCTTCTTGCCCGAATATTTAGCATGACTGCTCAAGTCGAAGTTTGTACGGCTGTGGATACCCTCTACCTCCTTGAAACCGAACGGCATGAGGAACTCGATATCCGTAGCGGCATTGGCGTAGTGCGCCAGTTTGTCATGATCGTGGAAGCGGTATTTCTCGTCACCCAAACCGAGCGCTTTGTGCCATTTGAGACGGAATTGTTTCCAGTGTTCAAACCACTTCAACTCCTCGCCCGGACGAACGAAGAACTGCATCTCCATCTGCTCGAACTCGCGCATACGGAAGATGAACTGACGTGCTACGATCTCGTTACGGAAGGCCTTACCGATCTGTGCAATACCGAAAGGAATCTTCATACGACCGGTCTTCTGTACGTTGAGGAAATTGACGAAGATACCCTGTGCGGTCTCCGGACGGAGGTAGATCTTCATCGCGCCGTCGGCGGTCGAACCCATCTCGGTGCTGAACATCAGGTTGAACTGACGTACGTCGGTCCAGTTGCGGGTACCGCTGATCGGGCAAACGATCTCCTCGTCGAGGATGATCTGCTTCAACTCCTCCAGGTTATTATCGTTCATTGCCTTGGCAAAACGCTCGTGCAGCGCCTCACGCTTGGCGATATGCTCTTTCACGCGCTCGTTGGTGGACTTGAACATCTCTTCGTCAAAGCTCTCCCCGAAACGCTTGCGGGCTTTCTCCACTTCCTTGGCGATCTTCTCGTCGTATTTAGCGATCTGATCTTCGATCAGCACGTCTGCGCGGTAACGCTTCTTGGAGTCGCGGTTGTCGATCAACGGATCATTGAACGCATCTACGTGCCCGGACGCTTTCCAAGTCGTCGGGTGCATGAAGATAGCCGCGTCGATACCGACGATGTTCTCGTGCAGCAGGGTCATCGAATCCCACCAATAACGCTTGATATTGTTCTTCAACTCCACGCCGTTCTGACCATAGTCATACACAGCGCCCAGACCGTCGTAAATCTCACTGCTCGGGAAAACAAATCCGTACTCCTTGCAATGCGCAACGATTTTCTTAAATGTTTCTTCTTGTGTTTGTGCCATATTGATTATATAAAACTTTTGCGAGTGCAAAAGTACTACTTTTTTTTGATATGTGCAAGAAAAAATCAAAAAATGGCACGTTATTTGTTATTTATTTTGTAAAACTGGAATTATTATGCAGAAAATTATCTCTCTTTTGGTTGCTGTGCTCTGTCTGACGACAGCAAGTGCGTGTGTGAAGAAATCCACTAATCCACTCACCACTAACCCACTAACCATCCTCGTCATGGACTCTACCCAGGCGCTCTTGAACGGGGCGCAAGTGAAGATCGGTAAGCAGACCTACACCACCTCTTTCGATGGTCGGATCGTGCTCCAACCCGAACAGGTGACCGCCAAGACCCTTCAAGTCTCTTGCGAGGGGTACGAATCCAAGAAACAGGACCTGGACGGCAGTGCCCTGATTCTCGTTTCCCTGACAGCCAAAGAGGGGCGGCACGAGAAAGAACCCCGTTACACCTTAGGCAAGGCCATGAAAGGCCGCATCGAAGCCCGAGAGGCGGAGATGGTGTACGCGTCAGCAGTCATGGCCGATGAGGCGATGGATGCGATGCCGGCGTATAAGGGACCGCGACCGATTCAGAACGATGCGACAGCCGGCAGACTGACCGCAGGAGAGGTGAATGACTTCGCCAAATGGCAACTCTGGGCGCACGTCCTGGACTCTACCCACAAGCCGTTCATCGGCACCTGGGGACTCGAGCCGCGTCAGCGCTACACCGTGCAGGTGCAGACCAAAGACGGTTATCCTGTAGCGAACTACCCTGTGCAACTCAAGGACACTAAAGGCAACACCGTCTTCCAGGCCATCACCGATAACACCGGCAAAGCAGAGCTTTGGAACGGTCTCATCGGTCAGCCCGCAGCTGTCAACCAACCGGCCATGCAGACCATCGTGCTCGACGAGCCTTGCGAGGTGACGGATGCCGTCGATGTGCTGTTTGTCTTCGATGCCACGGGCTCGATGGGAGATGAGCTGCGGTACCTACAGGAGGAGATGAAAGATGTCATCGCACGGGCTAAAGAGGCTACCGGAGGGCTGTCCATCCGTACGGGCGCGGTCGTGTACCGCGATCACAGCGATGATTACCTCACCCGTATCTCGCGCCTCACGGAAGATATCGCTACCACCCAGGCTTTCATCGACAAGCAGCGTGCCAGCGGCGGCGGCGATTATCCCGAGGCAGTACCCGAAGCCCTGATGGCGGCACTCAACAGCGCCGGCTGGAGTGACAACGCGCGTGCGCGTATCGCGTTCCTTATATTAGATGCCCCCTGTCACGAAGACTCGGCAACGCTCGCATTGCTCCATGAGCAGGTGCTCAACGCCGCCGCGATGGGTGTACGGATCGTACCGGTTGTCTGCAGCGGACTCCAAGAGAGCGGGGAATACTTGATGCGTGCGATTGCCTTGGCGACCAACGGTACTTCGTTCTTCCTCACCGACGACTCCGGTATCGGTCTGCCGCACCTCAAACCGACGACCGACAGCCTCAAGGTGGAGCACCTCAACGACATGCTTGTGCGCACCATCGTGCAGTTCAGTAAGATGCCGGAATGCCAACCCATCGACGATACCGAAGAACTGACGGACAATGAGTTCTTCCTCCCGAACCCCTTCACCACCGCCGACCTCGAGGCCGATCCGACCATCCCCAACGGCGAGGGAGTACACTACCTCATCGACATCAGCGGCAAACTCTTGGGGGTCTATAAGGGAGACATTGATCAATTACCAATCACCAATCACCAATTACCTATCGGTATCTATTTCATCAAGACCTATTACGAGGGTATCTGGCACACTAAAAAGATACTCGTTCGATAAAAAGAGCCCTTCGGGGCTTTTTTTTATATGTTGTAATTTCGGACTCCGCCTGCTGCGCATTCCCCCGAAATTACGGTCGCACAGTTGTGCGAACGACAATATTTTTAGTAAAAAAACACGCTTAAGCGAGCTTAGACTAAATTTTTTTACTAAAAATCTTGCACATTTCAAAAATTTGTTGTAATTTTGCGGTCGATTTTGAAAATTAATCGGATTGAAAACGAAAAACAGCATCAAAAGTATGAGTAATATTCGTTTTGAAGCGTTAAAAACCGCCTTTGAGCATAAACCGGCGGTAGTAGAGGTGCCTGAGGGCAAAGTAAAGGACTATTTCGCGCAAGATGTCTTCACGCGGGAGAAAATGAAGGAGTACATCGCCCAGGATGTATTGGATCAGTTGTTTGACGATGTGGATAATGGTCGTACCATCCACCGTGACATCGCCGGGGTGGTGGCTATCGGTATCCGCAAGTGGGCAATGGATCATGGTGCCACCCACTTCACGCACTGGTTCCAGCCGCTGACAGGCGGTACGGCGGAGAAGCACGATGCGTTCTTCACGCTCGGCAAAGGTGGCGAGTTGCTGGAGGAGTTCAGCGGCGAGAGTCTGTACCAGCAGGAACCGGACGCTTCGTCCTTCCCCTCGGGAGGTATCCGAAACACCTTCGAGGCACGTGGTTACTCGGCTTGGGATCCTTCGAGCCCGGTCTTCCTGATCGGCGACACGCTCTGTATCCCGACGGTCTTTGTGGCTTATACCGGTGAGGCGCTCGATTATAAGACGCCGCTCATCCGCTCCACGGCAGCCCTCTGTCATGCGGCCCGCGAGGTCTGCGCCTATTTCGACAAACAGGTCAAGCACGTGCACGCGAACCTCGGCTGGGAGCAGGAGTATTTCCTGGTGGACGAATCGCTCTACACGGCGCGTCCGGATCTGCTGCTCACCGGCCGTACGCTCATGGGACATAACAGCGCCAAATCGCAGCAGCTGGAGGACCACTATTTCGGTGCCATCCCGGCACGAGTACTGGCGTTCATGCGCGAACTCGAGTACGAGGCCCTCAAGGCCGGTATCCCTGTTCGGACGCGGCATAACGAGGTAGCGCCCAACCAGTTCGAGATGGCGCCTATCTTCGAGGACGTCAACCTCGCCAACGATCATAACCTGCTCGTCATGTCCATCATGGAGCGCGTAGCGGAGAAGCATCATTTCCGTGTATTGCTGCACGAGAAACCCTATGCCGGCGTGAACGGAAGCGGCAAGCACTGCAACTGGTCCATGTCCACCAACACGGGCATTAACCTCCTCGCGCCGGGTAAAAACCCCTACCAGAACTTGCAGTTCATCACCTTCCTCGTCAACGTCCTCATGGCCGTGCAACGCCATAACGGACTGCTCAAAGCCTCCATCGTCAGTGCCACCAACGAGCACCGTCTGGGAGCCAACGAGGCACCGCCTGCCATCATCTCCGTTTTCCTCGGCAAGCAGATAAGCGCCGTGCTTGATAAGCTGGAGCACGCCAAAGCCGAAGAGGCCATCATCATCAACGCCAAGAAAGAGATGAAGCTCGGTGTGGCCAATATACCGGAGATCTTACTCGATAACACCGATCGCAACCGTACCTCGCCTTTTGCCTTCACCGGCAACCGCTTCGAGTTCCGTGCCGTCGGTTCGTCCGCTAACTGCGGCGCGTCCATGCTGGCGCTCAATGCCGCGGTAGCCGAGCAGCTGATGCTCTTCAAAGAGGAGGTCGATGCCCGTATCGAGAAAGGCGAAGCCAAAGAGCGCGTGCTCTTTGATGTGATCAAGAAATATATCGTCGCATGCAAAGCCATCCGTTTCGACGGCAACGGCTATTCCGACGAGTGGAAAGAGGAGGCAGCGAAGCGCGGCTTGGACTGCGAGACCTCCGTGCCGCTCGTCATCGACCGCTATCTGGCACCCTCGTCCATTCAGATGTTCGAAACCACCGGCGTGCTCACCGAAGCCGAACTGCACAGCCGCAGTGAGGTCAAATGGGAGACCTACGTCAAGAAACTGCAGATTGAGAGCCGCGTGATGGGTGATCTCGTCATCAACCACGTCCTCCCTGCTGCCAAGCGCTATCAGACGATGCTGCTGCAGAACGTGCTGGCGGTCAAGCAGGTCTTCTCGGCCGACGAGACCGCTTCGCTCAATGCGATGGACTATAGCATCATCAAGCAGATCGAGCACCACTCGGGTGCTATCCTCGAAGGGGTAGAGCGCATGACCGAAGCGCGCCATAAAGCGAACCGTCAACCCGACGAGCGTGCCAAAGCGATTGCTTACCACGACACCGTCCTGCCGCTTATGGCCGAGATCCGCGACCACGCCGACGCCCTCGAACTCATCATCGATGACGAGATGTGGACCCTGCCCAAGTACCGCGAACTCATGTTCATCCATTAATGGAAACGAAGTATATCTTTATTACCGGAGGTGTAGCTTCGTCGTTGGGTAAGGGTATCATCTCGGCATCCTTGGGTAAGTTACTCCAGGCGCGTGGGTATCGGATAACGATTCAGAAGTTCGATCCCTATATAAACATCGACCCGGGCACATTGAATCCGTACGAGCACGGCGAGTGTTACGTGACGGCGGACGGTATGGAGACCGACCTTGACCTCGGGCACTATGAGCGATTTACGGGTATAGAGACCACGCGCGACAATAGTGTTACGACCGGTCGTATCTACTTGAGTGTGATAGAGAAAGAACGCCGTGGAGATTATTTAGGTAAAACGATACAGGTCGTTCCGCATATCACAGACGAGATCAAACGGCGTATCCTGCTTAACGCAAGCAAACAACCGCTGGACTTCGTTATTACGGAGATAGGCGGTACAATAGGCGATATAGAAAGTCAGCCATTCTTAGAGGCTATCCGTCAATTGCGTTGGGAACTCGGTCCCCAACGAGCACTCAATGTGCATCTTACCTACGTGCCGTATCTGGCCGCGGCAGATGAACTGAAGACCAAGCCGACGCAGACCAGTGTCAAACAACTGCAAGGACTTGGAATCCAACCGGAGGTGCTTATACTTCGTACGGAACATCATCTGAGCGATGAACTGCGCAATAAAGTAGCGCATTTCTGCAACGTTGCACCGGAGGCGGTGATTCAAAGTCAAGACCTGCCGAGTATCTACGAAGTGCCCATCAATATGTATGAGCATCAACTGGACAAGGTTATCTTGAGTAAGATGGGTATCAAAAGAACGGCATCGCCCGATTTGAAATCTTGGAAGGATTTTCTGGATTGCCGGAAGCGCGCGGAGGAAGTGCTCCATATAGGTCTGGTCGGTAAATACGACCTGCAAGATGCGTATAAGAGTATTCGTGAGAGCCTCGCACATGCGGGTACGTATAGAGGGTATAAGGTGAAGATACATTTCATCAATAGTGAGTTTATTACCCGTGAGAACGTAGCCGAACAACTCTCTGGTATGGCCGGTATCGTCATTTGCCCGGGTTTTGGACAACGCGGTATCGAGGGCAAGATCTTAGCTGCCGAATATACCCGTATACATGATATTCCGACTTTCGGTATCTGTCTCGGCTTCCAGATGATGGTGATTGAGTTCGCGCGTAATGTGTTAGGCTACCAAGATGCCAATAGTAGCGAGATGGACGAAACGACACCGCATAATGTCATTGATATGATGGCGGAGCAGAAGAACATCACGCAGAAAGGCGGAACGATGCGACTCGGCGCTTACGAGTGTGCTTTATCTAGAGGCAGTCGTACGGCGCAGGCCTATCACGGACAAACACTCATTAAGGAAAGACACCGTCATCGTTATGAGTTTAATAACTCATATAAGGACGAGTACGAAAAACGGGGAATGAAATGCGCAGGCATCAACCCATCATCCGATTTGGTAGAGATCATGGAGATTCCGGCCTTACGCTGGTATATCGGCACGCAGTTTCACCCCGAATACAGTTCAACGGTCTTACATCCGCATCCGTTGTTCCTGGATTTTATTGCGGCATGTATTAAAGCATCAAAGGACAAATGAAAATCCTTCCGTTCATCAAAATGCATGGTCTGGGGAATGACTATGTGTATATAGATTGTTTCCTTAAGACCACGGCTGAAATCATCGCCAAGACTGATTTGGCGGCTTTAGCGCGTGCCGTCTCCGACCGCCATTTCGGGATCGGTTCCGACGGACTCGTGCTCATCCTGCCGTCCAAAGAGGCGGACGCGAAGATGCGTATCTTCAATGCCGACGGCAGTGAAGCTCAGATGTGCGGCAATGCCATCCGTTGTGTAGCCAAATACCTGTACGAGAGTGGCCTTTGTCGCGAGATACATATGCAGATCGAGACCCTCGCCGGTATCCGGCCGTTGGCACTGCATGTGACCAAAGAGAAAGTAGATCAGGTAACGGTGAACATGGGCAAACCGCGTATCCGTCCGGACTCGTTCCAACTCGGTCAGGACCCGATCGGCTATACGGCGGTCGATATGGGTAACCCCCACGCGGTCTTCTTCCGCGACAGCCTGCCTGCCTTGCCGGACAACACCAATGTGGAGTTCGTGCACGTACGTAACCGAAAAGAACTCGATGTGCGTGTGATCGAACGCGGCTCGGGCGAGACCCTCGCCTGCGGAACCGGGGCGTGTGCCGCGGCGGTCGCCGCGATCTTCCACGGCCTTACCGATCGTGCCCTTACGGTCCATCTGCCCGGCGGCGATCTACTCATCCAATGGAACTCGGCCTTGTCATCCGTCTTCATGACCGGACCGGCTACCGAAGTGTTCCGTGGTACCTACTTACTGACTGACAATGAATAGGAATACGAATTTTGACCGCTTGCCCGACCGCTATCTGTTCAAGGAGATCGAGGTGCGTGCGGATGCTTATCGGAAACAGCATCCGGATGTCCGATTGCTGCGCATGGGAGTAGGGGATGTCACCCGTCCGCTGCCACCCGCCATCATCGATGCCATGCATCAAGCGGTCAACGAACTGGCGGCACCGGCCACCTTCCGCGGTTACGGACCCGAAGAGGGATACCCTTGGCTCCGCCAAGCGGTGATCGACAACGAATACACGCCGCGCGGAGTAAACTTGGATATAGACGAGGTCTTTATCAGCGAAGGAGCCGGCAGCGATCTGGGCAACCTGAGCGAACTGTTTCTCAGTGCCAACAGCGTAGCGATCCTCGACCCCTCGTACCCGGCGTACATGGACAGCAGTATCATGGCAGGACGAACGATCATCCCGCTGCCCTGTACGATCGCCAACGGCTTTGTGCCCGAACTGCCCAAGCAGAAAGCGGATATCATCTATCTCTGTCTGCCCAATAACCCGACGGGAACGGTGCTGACTCGTGCCGAGCTGCAGCGATGGGTCGAATATGCCCGGACCAACCATAGCATCATCATCTTCGACGCCGCCTACGAGGCCTTCATCGAAGATCCGGACGTGCCCCATAGCATCTATGAGATAGAAGGTGCGCAACAGGTCGCTATCGAAGTGCGCAGTTTCAGTAAGAGTGCCGGTTTTACGGCCGTGCGCTGCGGTTACACGATCGTGCCCAAACAGACCGGCCTCAATGCCATGTGGTTGCGGCGCCAGTGTACCAAATACAACGGCACGTCCTATGTCGCTCAGCGGGCTGCCCAAGCTACCTTCACGCCCGTAGGCAAACGCGGCATCCAAGCGAATCTGGCGTATTACAAACAAACGGCGCAGATCATCGCCGGCGGACTCATCGCGATGGGATACGAGGTGTACGGAGGTGAGAACGCACCTTATATATGGTGCCGCGTGCCGCAAGGATACGACTCCTGGTCGTTCTTCGACCATCTGCTCCATACCTGTCAGATCATCTGTACTCCGGGTGTCGGATTTGGCGATGCCGGACAGGGATTTGTGCGTTTTTCGGCCTTCTCGGACAGAAAAGAGGTCGAAGAGGCACTAAAAAGAATGATAACTATTGCATAAACAAATAAATTTTTGTAATTTTGCACCGCAAAATTGAATTAACACTATGTGTGGAATTGTAGGATATATCGGTAAACGCAAAGCGTACCCGATTTTGATTAAAGGCTTGCATCGTTTGGAGTACCGCGGATACGACAGTGCCGGTGTGGCGCTCATCAACGAAGCCGGACAACTGAACGTCTATAAAGCCAAAGGAAAAGTAGCCGAGCTCGAGGCTTTCTGTGCCGAGAAAGATACGAACGGATGTATCGGTATCGCCCATACGCGTTGGGCAACCCACGGCGAACCGAACACCGTCAATGCCCATCCGCATTACTCGGAGTCCGAGCGCCTGGCTATCATCCATAACGGCATCATCGAGAACTACGCCGTGCTCAAAGCCGGCCTCATGGAACAGGGCTACACCTTCAAGTCCGATACGGACACCGAGGTGCTCGTGCAGCTGATCGAATATACCCAGATCGACCGCCATGTGGACCTCAAGACCGCCGTGCAGTTGGCGCTCCAGCAGGTCATCGGTGCCTATGCGATCGCCGTGCTTGACAAGGAACATCCCGACACGCTCATCGCTGCCCGCAAGGGCTCACCGCTCGTGGTCGGCATCGGGGAGGACGAGTATTTCCTCGCTTCCGACGCTACGCCTATCGTCGAGTACACCGATAAGGTCATCTATATCGACGACGAGGAAGTGGTCTCGCTGCGTCTGGGCGAAGAGGTGGATATTACGACCATCGGTAACGTGCAGAAAACGCCCGAAATCAAGCGTCTCGAACTCTCTCTCTCGCAGCTCGAGAAAGGCGGTTACCCGCATTTTATGCTCAAGGAGATCTTCGAGCAGCCGCGTACCCTGACCGACTCCATGCGAGGCCGTGTCAACGTGCGCCAGGACAATATCGCGCTCTCGGGATTCATCGATAACAAGGACCGTTTCCTCAACGCCAAGCGTATCATCATCACCGCCTGCGGCACCTCCTGGCACGCCGGCCTGATCGCCATGTACGCCATCGAGGAGTTCGCCCAGATACCCGTCGAGGTGGAGTACTCGTCCGAGTTCCGCTACCGCAAGCCGGTCATCAACAAGGACGATGTAGTCATCGCTATCTCGCAGTCCGGTGAGACCGCCGACACCCTCGCTGCCATCCAATTGGCCAAGTCCAAAGGTGCTTTCATCTTCTCCATCTGTAACGTCGTCGGGGCGTCCATCCCACGCGTCTCGGACAGCGGTTGTTACACCCACGTCGGACCGGAGATCGGTGTCGCTTCCACCAAAGCCTTCACCGCCCAAGTGACCGCCCTCACCATGCTCGCCCTCTGTATCGGTCGCGAGAAAGGTACGATGTCACAAGAGCAGTACTTGCGTATTGTGCGTGAGTTGGGCCAGATACCTGATAAGATTGAACGGGTACTCGGGCAGAACAAGCGCATTGCCGACTTCGCCAAGACCTTCACCTACGCGCAGAACTTTATCTATCTCGGTCGCGGATATAACTTCCCTGTTGCCATGGAGGGTGCTCTCAAGCTCAAAGAGATCAGTTATATCCACGCCGAGGGATATCCCGCAGCCGAGATGAAACACGGACCGATCGCCCTCATCTCGCAGGAGATGCCGGTGGTCGTTGTCGCACCGCATTGCGGCACGTACGAGAAGGTCGTAAGTAATATTCAGGAGATCAAAGCCCGTAAGGGTAGGGTGATCGCCGTCGTCACCGAAGGCGATGAACTGGTCAGCAAGATCGCTGATTATATCATCGAAGTACCGGTGACCGAAGAATGCCTCACGCCGCTGCTGACGGTGATACCGTTGCAGCTCCTGGCGTACCACATCGCCGTGGTCAAAGGCTGCGACGTCGATCAACCAAGAAACTTGGCTAAGTCAGTAACAGTAGAGTAATCAATTAAATCGTAATCTCGTGATTACGTGATCTCGAGATCTCGAAAACCCATTAAAAATATGAAAATAGCGATACTCGGTTACGGCAACATCGGCCGTGCCGCTGAACAAGCCGTTAAGGCTGCGCCGGATATGGAACTTGCCGGCATCTATCACCACAATGATTGTCTGGACTGCATCGATGCGGATGCGGTGCTTATTTGTACTCCGACTCGCGAGGTGCAGAAATTTGCGACCGTCCTTGCCGCACGCGGTATCTGTACCGTCGATAGTTTCGATATCCACGGCCAGATATGGTCCTTGCGCGAGAACTTGGACGCCGTTTGTCAGGCCAATAAGACCGTCAGCATCCTCTCCGCCGGTTGGGATCCGGGCTCGGACTCCATGATCCGTGCCATCCTCATGGCGCTTGCTCCGAAAGGACTGACCTACACCAATTTCGGTCCCGGTCGTTCGATGGGGCACACGGTGGCAGCAAAGTCCAAACCCGGTGTGAAGAACGCCCTCTCGATGACCATTCCTCTGGGAACGGGTATCCATCGTCGTATGGTCTATATCGAGCTCGAAGACGGCGCAGATTTCAAGACCGTCGAGGCAGCTATCTTGGCCGATGATTATTTTGCACACGACGAGACGCACGTCATTGCCGTCGAGAGCGTCGATGCCCTCAATAACGTCGCGCATGGGGTCAATCTGGTGCGTAACGGTGTCTCCGGAGACACCCATAACCAGCGTTTTGAGTTCAATATGACCATCAACAACCCGGCCCTCACCGGTCAGGTCATGGTCTCCTGTGCCCGCGCAGCCCTGCGCATGAAAGCGCGCGGCGAATACGGTGCCAAGACCATGATCGAACTTGCCCCGATTGACCTCCTCCCCGGAACAAAAGAGAGCCTCGTAAAGGCTCTCGTATAAACTTTTATACACGTTTTACGCAGTAAAACAATCAACGTTCCCGCAGGGAACCATTCCTGTACATCGCAAGGAGTTGTTCGAGCCAGTGTATCTGTTCGAGCAGCTCTTTTCCTTTATCCGTATCTTTGATACGCATACGTTTGCCCGAGAAATCCTGCAAGAGTGTGCGGCTGTGGATATCGCTACCTGACAGGATCGCTTGCTCGCGACTCTCGAAGCTTTCGTGCTCCACGAGCTGGATGCCGTGACTGTTATAGATCAGCGTATAACCCGCGATACCGGTCTTCTCCTGGTAGGGCTTCGAGAAACCTCCGTCGATCACGAACCGTTTGCCGTTGGCGCGGATAGGCGTCTCTCCCTTGATCGTACGTACCGGCACGTGCCCGTTGATGATACGGCCGGTAGCGGGATCCAGACCGAACTCCGCCAATATCTTCTCGCATATCTGCTCGTCGTCCGCCAGACTGAAATACGCCCCCTTATGCTCCTCCCAAGCTTCACCCTTCGGCAGGAAATAGCGCTCGAAAGTGGTCATCTTGTCTTTGTTGTACAGCGGCGAGTTAGCGCCCTCCCAGAGGTACAGCATATAGTCCAACGCATCCTCTTTGGCTTTGCCCGTGCCGTAGTATGCCTGCCGGATGATGGCATCCGTGCGGTCCATCAGGGCCTTGCCGCTCACGCGCTGACCGCATACATCGGCCTCCGTGAACGAACCGTCCGCATTGAGCGGTATCGCAGCGTGGTAGAGTAGGAAGCCGTTGCGCACCAGATAGAGCGAACCGTGCTCATACAGCATCCTCAGATGCCGCTGCATCTTCTCGCTCTTGCGGAACGAACGCCACAGCTGGTTCATCAGATCCTGCTCGTACTGATTGAGCGCATACGGGTCTTTCGGATCCACCGTCGGCAGATTCTGGTCAAGTATCTCTTGACCATTAAATGTCCATTTACCATTTACCAATTTACAATTACCGAGTATCGCTCGGTGCTCCATCTTCCATTCGGGGTGACGCAGTACCGTCTGTCCCTCGAGCTTGAACTGGATGATGGACATCGCCTTGTGCATCTTCGCCATCAGTTGAGCGGAACGCGTGAGACGCGGGTTGTTCTCGAAATCCTTGGTCTGCCATATTGTACACGGGTCGTCCCCATAGACCGTCATCGCGAAATTAGCCAGCGGCAGCAGGTTGATGCCGTATCCCTCTTCGAGGGTCTCGATATTGGCATAGCGGATCGATACGCGCAGCACGGTCGCGAGTAGCGCCTGGTTACCCGCCATCGCACCCATCCATTCGATATCGTGGTTACCCCATTCGACATCGAAATCGCGCACTGTCGAGAGTACATCCAGTATCTTGGCGGCACCCGATCCGCGGTCGAAGATATCGCCGACTATATGCAGCGTGTCGATGGTCAGGCTGTGGATCAGGTACGAGATCACGATCAGCAGCTGCTCTGCACAACCGGTCTCGATGATCGCATCGATGATCGCATCGTAATAGGTCTTGCGGTCGCGCTGCTCCAGGTTTGTCTCGTGCAGTAACTCGCCGATGATATAGGCATAATCCGGCGGCAACAGCTTGTGCACTTTCGAGCGGCTGTACTTGATCGTCACCGCACGCGCTACCTCTACCACCTGCTGCAACCGCTTCTTGTACCACGCCTTCATGTCTGTCTGCACCGTCCGCTCGTACTCGATACGCTCGTCCGGGTAGTAGATCAGCGCACACAGCGCACGCTTCTCTTCCTCGTCCATCGCGTAACCGTACACCTCATCCACTTTCTTCCGCACCACACCCGAGGCGTTCTTGATCATGTGGATGAACGCGTTCGACGCTCCGTGCAGATCACTCACGAAATGCTCCGTACCCTTCGGCAGCGACAGGATCGCCCGCAGGTTAATCAACTCCGTCACTACGCTCTGCGCATTCGGAAACTTCTCACTCAATAACCGTAAATACCGTTCGTCTGTCATATCTCAACAATTTTGCGCTGCAAAATTACTACAAAAATTTCAAATATGCAAATAAAAACGCAAAAAGCATGTAAAATTTCGGAAAATCGCGCGGGCGCTTGCGTATGTCAAAAAAAAGTAGTACCTTTGCACGCGGAAATGATAAATGGGGAAGAACAATCATTTAACTAATAAAAATAACAACATGAAGAAAATCTTTTCTTTGGCACTCGGTGCGATGATGAGCATCAGTGCCTGGTCGTATGAGAATGTGCCGGCAACGATTAGTTGGCTGGTAGGAAATGAATCCGCAGCGACGGTTACTTCCGATGCTGCCGAAGGTGTCAGCGAGGCCAAAGTGGGACTCGGTGTCGGTCTGACCGTTGTGGGTACAAAAAGCAACTACGATGTGAACAACGGCAACACGATGGTGCAGTACCAACCCGCAGAGAGCAACAAGGGTGTGGATGCCAGCGTGATGATTGAGTACCGCGTGAAGATGAAGAAAGGTGTTACTTTCACTTTGACCGGTATCAGTTATGATGCACTCAAAGACGGTACTGACAATGCTTCGTATCATTGGAGCTATGCAGTAGACGGCGTAGAGTCGGAGGTGACAGCGGTCAGCAAAGATGACCTGGTGCGTAATAACAACACGTCGGGTACTCCGGCTTTGAACCACAGCCACGCCGTTACGGCATCTGCCGGTCAGGTAGTAGCATTCCGTATTTACGTATCGGGTTTTGCCAACAATAAGAAGATGGCGGTGTCCAATATCCAACTCACGGGTACGGTGAACGGTGAAGAGGAAGTACGTGCGTTCACGAACTTTAAGATCGATTTCCGTACGAACCCCTACACGGTGGTAGAGCCGGCAGGAAATGTGTTGCCTTCGAACGTAACGATTGCTAACGAAAACTATAACGGCACTCAGCACGGTCTGCAAGGCGGTACGATCACGGTCAATGTAGACGGTCCGGTGAAATTCACGCTTGGTGCGTGTGGTTACGGCAGTTCGATTGCTGTAGCGAAGAACGGCGAGGCGTTGACCTCTATTGTGAACAACACCGGTTGCGACAACAGCGGTGTGGATGGCGGATATAATCACTTTGTGACTTGGACCTATAACGTAGAAGAGGCGGCAGTGCTGACCTTTACGGTAAATGGCAGTTATCTGCCGTATTTCTTTGCCGAGGCATGTGAGTTCATTCCGTCGGTAGAGGTACGTTATTACGATGCAGACGGAAAGACGATGATCGGTGAGCCGCAAGTAATCGAAGGCGGATCGGCATTGGAGTTCGCGTACGGCGCAGGCGATGTGACGATAGCAGAGGGTAAGGCCTTCCGCGGATGGTTCAACGCATCCGTTCCGACCGCTACGAAAGTAGCAGAGGGTATTGCGCTGACCGAGGATATGAATCTGTATGCTAAGGTAACGGATATCGAGGTAGCCGAATTAGGTAAGATCTATACTTATGACCTGACCAAGAACTATTTCTATGAGGAAGATCATGAGTTGTTCAGTTCGGTAGGCGGTGTTTACCACGATGCACAACACGGTTGGGTATTCGGTAACGGCAACACGCTGAGCATTGAGGTAGCCGGCAACGCACTGCTGGCGGTAGGCGTTTGTAAGTACAGCGCTACGAGTACGACTTATGTAAAAGATGCTGCCGGTAACACCGTAGGCCAGTTGGACGTAGAGAACGATGTGACCGCAGACGGCTCCGAGCAAACGATCCGTTATGAGGGCGATGCAACCACGCTGACTTTCGAGTTCACGGGTACGAACTATATCCATTCCATCAAGGTATATAATATCGCTGATTTCCCGGAGAAAGATGCGAATACGGGTTATTATATGGTGGCTGGCGGTGACGCAGCCGGTTTCATCTTGGCGCTGACGTCTGCAGAAGCAGGTGATAAGATCTTCCTGCCGAACGGTATCTACGATCTGGGAGAGACCTGTCTGACCACGATCAATAAGAACAATATCTCCATCATCGGTCAGTCGATGACAGGTACGATCATCAAGAACGCTCCGGACTTCCATCTGGAGGGTCTGGGCAGTTCCGTAACGCTGTTCATTCCGAAGAGTGTCAGCGGTACTTATTTCCAGGATCTGACGATCCAGAATGCAATGGATTACTATGCTGCTATCGCTGCCGGTCTTACCGGTGGCCGCGCTGCGGCTTTGCAAGATGAAGGTACACAAACCGTGCTGAAGAACGTACGTCTGTTGAGTTATCAGGATACCTATTATAGCAAGACAGCAGGTGCCAAACATTATTTCGAGGACTGCGAGATCCACGGAACAGTGGATTATATCTGCGGTGCTGCAAGTGTTTACTTTAAGAATAACCTGCTGTACTGCGAGAAGCGTAACCTGAACGGCAATGGTCAGGATTGTATCACGGCGCATACTGGTAAAGATGCCAGCGGTGATAAGGGCTATGTCTTCGAGAGCTGTGTCATTGCTTCGGAGTGCCCGACCGTTTCGCTTGGTCGTGCATGGGGTGATGATGCCCGCACCTATTTCCTCAATTCCATCGTGACTTATAACGCAGGTGAGTTCAGCTTCACCGGAAACGGTGTACAACGTTGGTCGATCACCGGTATCAACGGTAATCCGAAAGAGTTCGGTGAGTACAACACGCATCTGGAGGACGGTACGGTACTGACTCCGGCATCGAATGTGGTGACTTTCAATAAGAACGGTGAGACCGTTATGGAAACCGTGCTGAGCGCAGCGCGTGCAGCTGAACTGACGATGGAATACACCCTCGGCGAGTGGGCTGCTACAGCTGCGGCTGACGCTACGCAGGCAGAATGCGAGGAACAATGGGAAGATCTCGAGCCCGATGCCATCTATCTGGCAGAAAATGATGGTAATTTTGTTATGCTGCTCAAGGGTAGTGAGGTAATGAATAATCTGGCGGTTTATGACGGAAGAAATTATACCTTGCGTAAAGCCAATGCACGCGGTGGTTTCGGTCTGGCAGCCGGTGAAGAGCCGACGGAGGGATGCGAGCAAGTGAAGCGTTCTGAGTTTAGTGGGAAGATGCTGCGCAACGGGCGTGTGATCATCGTACGCGAAGGACGCATGTACGATATGTTAGGTAATGAATTGGTTAAGTAATTTATTTTTCGGAACAGGCATCGCACATTCGATCTTTGTGCTTGCCTTCGCGATTGCCTTGGGGATCTTCTTGGGCTCTAAACTGAAGTTCAAGGGGATCACCCTCGGCATTACGTGGATCCTCTTCTGCGCGATTGCGTGCAGTCATTTCGGGATGACCCTCGATCCGTTGGTAGAGTCGTTTGCCAAGGACCTGGGGCTCATTCTTTTTGTCTATTCGATCGGTCTTCAGGTCGGTCCGGGTTTCTTCTCGAGTTTCAGCAAGGGTGGGTTGAGTCTCAACTTCCTGGCGGCGGGCGTGGTATTCTTAGGCTGCGCTACGGCGTATGGCATCCATCTTCTGAGCGGCGTGGATATCGCTACGATGACCGGTGTGCTCTTCGGTGCCGTGACCAACACCCCGGGTCTGGGTGCTGCCGAGCAGACCTATCAGGACCTGACCGGCGTAGCGAATCCCGATATCGCTTCGGGTTACGCGATGGCCTATCCGCTCGGCGTAGTAGGTATCATCTTTGCACTCCTGGCGCTGCGCTGGATCTTCCGTATTCAGTTGGAGAAGGAAGAGGAGCAGGTGAAAGCCGAGAAAGGCGAGGTGCAGCACGTGGCACATTATGACCTGGAACTGACGAACCCGCAAGTGGAGGGTATCCGGGTGCGGGACCTCAAGCTGCTGACGCATGTGACGATCGTGGTGAGCCGTATCATCGACACGAAGGGCAACGAGTACATGCCCGATGCAGACACGGTGCTACACGTGGGCGATCAGGTACGGTTTGTGACCGATCAGGTCAACGAGCGCACGATCCTGCTGCTCGGACCGAAGAAAGAGATTGCATGGGAGGAGAAAGAGAAAGATATCCATTTGGTGAGCCGGCATATCATTGTCACCAAACCCAAGTACAACGGCAGACGTATCATGGACCTCAAGATCCGCGATGCGTTCAAAATCACGATCACCCGTGTGCGCCGTGCCGGTATTGAACTGCTGGCCACCCCCGAGCTGCGGCTGCAGTTAGGCGACCGATTGACGGTAGTAGGTGAGGAAGAGGCGGTGAACCGCATCGCCCAGAAATTCGGTAACTCGACCAAGAAACTCGATGCACCGAACCTGGCCTCGCTCTTCTTCGGCATCATCCTCGGTGTGGCGCTCGGTTCGCTGCCTATCATGCTGCCGGGGCTCAGTCAGCCGTTTAAGTTAGGTATCGCCGGCGGTTCGCTGATCGTCGCGATCCTGATGGGTTCGTTTGGTGCCCGCTGGCATCTGGTGACCTACACTACGACCTCGGCGAACCTCATGATCCGCGAGATCGGTATCGCGCTCTTCCTGGCAGCCGTCGGTTTCGGTGCCGGTAAGAGTTTCATCCCGACGCTCGTTGGAGGCGGTTATGTGTGGATCGGTTACGGCGTGATCATCACGCTCCTGCCGCTGCTTATCATCGGCATCATCGGACGCAAAGGCATGAAGCTCGATTACTTCACGCTCATGGGACTCATCGCCGGCTCGACGACTGATCCGCCGGCCTTGGCCTACGCAACGAGTCAGAGCTCAGCCAACGACCGTGCTGCCGTTGCGTACTCCACCGTTTATCCGCTGACCATGTTCCTGAGGGTGCTCACGGGACAACTAATGATTTTGTGCTTCCTGTAAACAAGGAAATATTACGGCTGGCGATACCGAGTATATTGGCGAATATAACGATACCGTTAGTAGGCATTGTCGATACCGCGATAGTGGGGCATCTGAGTGATGCCACTGCCATCGGCGGTATAGCCATCGGCACGATGCTCTTTGATTTGCTGTACTGGAATTTCGGCTTCCTGCGAATCGGCACTTCGGGCCTCACCGCACAGGCGTTCGGCGCCGGAGACCAAGCCGCTTGCCGCAAAACGCTGACGCAGAGCCTGACGATCGCGTTGATTGCTGCGTTGGGGATCTGGATCATCCAATGGCTGTTTGTGACGGCGGTGCTGGCGGTAGTGCCTTGTTCCGCCGAAGTGGCGGATGTAGCCCGGACGTATTTCTTCATCCGTATCTGGGCGGCACCCGCGACACTGATGCTCATGGCCTTCAAAGGTTGGTTCATCGGCATGCAGGACACGAAAAGCCCGATGGCGGTCGACATCGTGGTGAATGTGGTAAACATGGCCGCAAGTTACGGGCTGGCCGTGTATACGCCCTTGGGAGTAGCCGGAGTGGCATGGGGCACGCTCATCGCGCAGTACACGGGATTGACGCTGGCGGCGGGTCTTTTAGCGGCTCATTATAATGTGATCACGTGGCCTCGTGATCTCGAAACATGGAAAGCTGCGCTCCGTTGGAGTGAAATGCGGCGTATGATGGCGCTCAACGGCAACCTGTTCATCCGCTCGCTGTGTTTCATGGTCGTGTACGTGGGCTTTACGTCCTTGGCGAGCCTGTACGGCGATACAGAGTTGGCCGTGAGCTCGATATTGATGAAGCTGTTTATGTTCTTCTCCTTCTTCGTGGACGGATTCGCCTACGCCGGAGAAGCATTAGTAGGCAGAGCCTACGGAGAGAAAAGTGAAAAGTTAAAAGTGAATAGTGTGGTGCATGCGCTCTTTAACTGGGCGATAGGAGTAGGGTTGCTGTTTACGGTGATCTACGCCCTGTGGGGAAAAGAGAACATCATACTGATGACAAACGATACGGCAGTGACAGAGGCCGCGATGAAATACATGGGGTGGTTGATAGCGATGCCGCTCATCAGCACCTTGGCCTTTATGTGGGACGGGGTGTACGTGGGTGCAACGGCCGGCGTGCCGATCCGCAACTCGATGATCTGGGCAGCCGTCGCGTTTGTAGGAGGATACTTGCTTACGTACCGTTGGGTTGGTCCGCAAGCACTATATATCGGCTATTTTGCGCACTTGGTGGCGCGAGCCGTTTATCTGACAGTGAAATGGAAAAGAATCTATACATACTAATTTTGGCGTGTCTTTTTTTCTCGTGCGCGCAGCGCGAGGGCACGCAGAGAGCCAGCACGCCGATCAAGGTGAAGACGATGGTGGTGATGCCGCAGGAAGGTAGTGCCGCCTCGCGTTATGTGGGTACGATCGAACCGGCACAGATCACGCCGATGAGTCTGCAAACGACCGGTCGGGTGGTGTCGGTGGAGGTGAAGAACGGTCAGCGCGTTCGCGCTGGTCAGGTGATCCTGAAGGTGGATGACACGCAGGCGCGCAACGCCCTGCAAGGTGCCGAGGCATCGCTCCAACACGCCCAGGACGGTTACGACCGCGTGGTGAAAGTGCATGAGAAAGGCGTGGTGTCCGACCAGAAGATGGTGGAGATAACCTCCCAACTGCAGCAGGCCAAATCGTTGTACGAAGCCGCCAAACGGCAGCTGGAGGAATGTAACCTGACCGCCCCCTGCGAGGGCGTGGTGGATGGATTGGAAGCCGTGGTGGGGCAGACGATCATCCCCGGCACGAAACTCTGCACGATACTCGATGTCAGCGCCTACAGCGTACGTTTCACCGTGCCGGAGAACGAGATCAACGGCTTAAGCGACAAGGGTACCGTCGAGTGCGCGGCTGTCGGTGCTACCTTACCGATCACCGTGACCGAACGCGGCATCACCGCCAACCCCGTCACCCATACCTATGAGGTCGTGGCACGCATCAACGGCAAAGCGGACGGCTTGCAGGCAGGAATGGTTGCGAAAGTCCAAATGTCCAATGTCCAATCTCCAATATCCAATAACATCGTGATTCCGGCGAAGTGTATCTTGCTCAAGCCCGAAGGTCACACCGTGTGGGTGGTCGAGAAGGGGGCTGCCATACGACGCGAGATACAGATAGACGGCTATAAGGCCGACGGCGTACGCGTCGCAAGCGGATTGCAGGAAGGCGATACGATCATTATTGAAGGATATCAGAAACTTTACAATGAATGTAAAGTTAGTGAATAGTGAATAGTGAAGAGTGAAAACAGCTAAGCACATAGAAGGAGCGATGCGGCATCATGGATTGGTGATGGCGTTATTCCTGGGTTTGATGGCTTTTGGCATCTGGTCGCTGCCGAAGATGAACAAGGATGAGTTTCCGCAGTTCACGATGCGGCAGGGACTGGTGGTGGCGCTCTATCCGGGGGCAACCGCCGAAGAGGTAGAGCAGCAGGTCACGATCCCGCTCGAGGATTATATCAATACCTTTGAGGCGGTCGATAAGAAACTGACTTTCAGTCACAGCGAAGACGGCATTGCGTATGTGTACGTGATGCTGCGCATGGCCGATATCGATAACGAGGTGGCATGGAACAAGATCCGTGCGGGTTTGCCGCTGTTGCAGAAGACGCAGATGCCTGCCGGGGTGCTGCAGACGGTGCTGATCGATGATTTCGGTAACACCTCCTCGCTGCTGATTGCATTGGAGAGCGATGAGCGAAGTCCGCGTGAGTTGGAGCAGTACGCCAAGCAGGTGTGCTCCCAGCTGCGTACGATTCCCGAGATGGGTAAACTCCGTATCTTGGGTCAGCAGACGGAAGAGATAGCTATCACGATAGACCCCGAACGGCTCTCCCGCTACGGCATCAGTCCGTCGGTGCTGCAGGCGCAGATGGCGCTGCAGGGTCTGCGGACGGTGGGTGGCGAGCAGGACAGTAACGGCGCCCTGCAAGTGGTGATGCCCTACGACTCGGAGTATGAGATCGAACAGCAGATCGTTTGGTCCGATCCGGCAACAGGAAGCACCGTACGACTCAAAGATATAGCGACCGTGGAACGGCGGTACCAGACTCCCAAACAGTTCGTGCAGTTTGACGGTAAACCCTGCCTGATCCTGAATCTGGAAATGGTGCCGGGACATAATATCGTGGCTTTCGGAGACGAGGTGGATAAGCAACTGGCTGCCGCGGCGGCACTCTTACCGCCCGATATACAATTCCACCGTATTACGGACCAGCCGAAAGTGGTGAACGACTCGGTGCTCGCTTTCCTACGGGATATCTTCGTCTCCATCCTGGTGGTCATCGCTGTGATGCTGATGCTTTTCCCGCTGCGTACGGCATTGGTGGCCGCTACCGGTCTTCCGGTCTGCACCGCCATCTGTATCGGTCTCATGTACGTTACGGGCATCGAACTGAACACCGTTACGCTGGCGGCGCTTATCTTCGTGCTCGGTATGATCGTCGATGACTCGGTCATCGTCATCGACGGGTATAGCAATTACATCGAGCGTCGTCACTCGCGCTGGTATGCCGCTAACGTCAGCACCAGTATGCTCTTCGTGCCAATGTCCCTGGCAACCATGGCGATATGTGGTATGTTCTTCCCTATGACCCGTATTATCACCGGTCCGTTGGGTGAGTTCGTCCAGCTCTTTCCGTGGGCGGTGCTCTTTGCGCTGGTGGCGAGTATCTTCTATGCTACGTGGGTGACGCCCTATCTGGCGTTCCGCTATATACGCATCCGCAAACCCGAAGAGTACAACCTGGTGGAGCGGGTACAGACCCGTTTCTTTACCTGGTTGCAGAACACGTATAAACGGGCACTCGGTGCCTGCTTTGCGCATCCGGTCCTTGTGTGGGTGCTCCTGGGCGGTGCGACCGGTATTGGTATCCTTCTGCTCTTCAACCGCAACCTCCAACTGCTGCCGAAAGCAGAGCGTGAGTTCTTCGCCGTGGAGATCCACCTGCGCGACGGAGCGACGGTAGAGGAGAGTGCGGCGGTGGCAGACAGCCTGGCGCGTATCCTGCGTGCCGACGAACGTGTGACGAGTGTGACGGCTTTCATGGGGCAGTCCTCTCCGCGTTTCCATGCGACCTACACCCCGCAGACCCCGGCACCGAACTACGCACAGCTGGTGGTTAATACCCTGTCCAGCAAAGCTACGGCGCAGGTGCTCAAGGAGTACAACGCGAAGTACGAGAACTATTTCCCGAATGCCTACGCGCGATTCAAGCAGTTGGATTATCAGGCGGTGAAGAACCCGCTGGAGGTGCGTGTGAAAGGTGATAACTGGGAGCTGATGGCACCGATTGCGGACAGTATCTACCGCTATATGGTAGCGCAACCCGAACTGCAGTGGACGCACTGCGACTATTTCAACATCGCGCCTTCGACCCGTCTGGTGCTCAAAGCCGATGAGGCAACGCGCCTCGGTATCACGCAGACGATGCTCTCGCTCTACCTGCGTGAGGCGACACAAGGTGCCACCGTTACAACCCTCTACGAAGGATCGTACGGCGTACCGGTGGTGCTCTATACAGCCGGTATCCATGCCCTGAACGCCGAAGAGTTAGGTGCCATCCAGATACCGACGGCTGTCCCCGGTGTATGGGTGCCGCTACGGCAAGTAGCTTCTATCGAGCCCGGCTGGCATCATACCTGCCTCGAGCATCGTAACGCGATACGCACGCTGACCGTAGGTGCGGATCTGCGCGGCACGGCTAGCCAGGTGGATGCCGAACGGAAAGTCAAAAAATGGGTCAATACGCATCTGACCGACCTGCCGGAAGGGGTACAGATCGGTTATGGCGGTTTGACGGAGATCAACGACCTGCTCATCCCGCAGATCTTGTGGTCGATTGTAGCCGCGCTGGCGGTGATGCTGGTGTTGCTGCTGTACCATTTCGGAAAGATCGGTCTGGCGTTCCTGACCTTGAGCAGCGCGATCCTGTGCTTGTTCGGTTCGATGTTGGGTCTCTGGATCTTCGGACTGGATATCTCCATCACGGCGGTGCTGGGAGTGGTCAGTCTGATCGGTATCATCGTGCGTAACGCCATCATGATGTATGAGTACGCGGAGGAGACACGCAAGTACAAGCACCTGACCTACCGTGAGGCGGCTTACCAGGCGGGCTTGCGACGGCTGCGACCGGTGTTCCTCACCAGTGCTACAACGGCCTTGGGCGTGTTGCCGATGATCATCGCCGCTACGAGCCTGTGGATGCCGATGGGTGTGGTGATCTGCTTCGGTACGCTATTCACCCTACCGCTGACGGTAACGATCCTGCCAGTGGTGTATTGGAAAGTGTATGCACGTAAGGATGAAGGAATGAAAGAATGAAAGAATGAAGGTGTTGGTGTTTGATAGGATGGAAGAGTGCACGGAGGCGGAGGTGCAACGGATGCTGCCGCTGGTGTCCGCGCAGCGCCGCGAACAGGCCCTGCGATACAAGCATACGTTCGGTCAGTTCTGCTGTTTGAAGAGTTGGTTGATGCTCTATGAAGGGTTAGTGGATGAGGGGATTAGTGGATTAGGGGATTTTCTCTACAACGAGCACGGGAAGCCGTATATAGAGAACGGACCGTATTTCTCGATCAGTCATTGCAAGCAAGGCATCGCAGTCGCCATTGACGATCAACCGATAGGCATCGATATCGAAGGCATACGACATGCAGACGAAGACCTGATCGAACGCACGATGAATGAGAGAGAACGGTTAGCGATTCGCGAATTAGGGATGAGGGAATTTACCCGTCTCTGGACGCAAAAAGAGGCGATCGTGAAGGCACAGGGAGTAGGGATTGTATCGTTTGAACAGCTTCAAGGAATCAGGACTCAGGATTCAGGAATCAGGATTCAAACATTTGAGAAAGAGAATTATATTTACAGTATAGCAAATGGAAAATTACATTGTATCGGCGCGTAAGTACCGGCCTCAGACCTTTGAGTCGGTGGTGGGTCAACAAGCGCTCACACAGACTTTGCAGAACGCGATTCGTCAGAACAGGTTGGCCCACGCGTACTTGTTTTGCGGTCCGCGAGGAGTAGGTAAGACCACCTGCGCCCGTATCTTCGCAAAGACCATCAACGCTAACGAACCCGGTTCGGAGTGGAATATACACGAGCTGGATGCGGCGTCCAACAACTCGGTGGAGGACATCAAGTCCATCCTCGATCAGGTGCGTATCCCGCCGCAGGCAGGTAAGTACTCCGTCTATATCATCGACGAGGTACATATGCTTTCCACGGCGGCGTTCAATGCCCTGTTGAAGACCCTCGAGGAACCGCCCTCGTATGCGATCTTTATCTTGGCGACGACGGAGAAGCATAAGGTGATACCGACGATCCTGAGTCGTTGTCAGGTCTATGACTTCAACCGTATCACGGTGCAGGACACGGTAGCACATCTGCAGTCGATTGCCGCCAAAGAGGGTATTACGGTCAGCGAAGAGGCACTCAACGTCGTGGCACAGAAAGCGGACGGCGGACTGCGTGATGCCTTGTCGATCTTTGATCAGTTGGTGGCTTTCTGCGGCAACACGATCACCTATGAGCAGACGATTGCGGTGCTCAATGTGCTCAATTCCGATTATTACTTCCAACTGGTGGACAGCGCTTTGCGGCACGATGTGACGAGTGCGTTGCTGCTCTTCAACGACGTACTGAACCACGGTTTCGATGCTTCGAATTTCGTGATCGGTCTGGCGCAGCACCTGCGCGATGTGCTGGTGAGCAAAGACCCGCAGACCCTGCCGTTGTTAGAGACCTCGGATGCTATCCGCAAACGCTATGCAGAGCAGGCGCAACACTGCGCACCGGTATGGATCTTCCAGGCACTCGATATCCTCAACACCTGCGATATCAATTACCGCACGGCGCGTAACAAACGTCTGACGGTGGAGCTGGCGCTGGTCAAACTGACCCAACTCGGCGTGCCGCAGAATATACCGCAAGCAGCAGCCCCTGTTCCGCAACCGACGGCACCCGCTAAACCGACACCGCAGCCTGTTGAGCAGCCTAAAGCAGTAGCATCTGCTCCGGCACCGGCTCCTGCTCCTGCTGCACCGAAGATACCCAGTATCAGTTTGGGTCTTGGAAAGAAGAAGGAAGAACCCGTAACCGGTAACCCCTCCTCGGTAACCGCTGCTCCTCAAGAGCAGTCCAACCGCCCTTTTACGGCTGACCAACTCAGAGACGCGTGGGTTGGTCTGGCTGCTACCCATAAGGAGGAATTGCGTCTGAAACAGTTGATGGAGGCTTATACGCCCCAGCTGAAGAGTGAGCACACAGCCCAGATCCAGATGCCGAACCCATGGCAGATGAAGGAGTTGCAGAAAGCGATGCCGACCCTGTTGCAACAGTTGCGGACGGCGCTGCATAACTCCGAACTGCAGATACAGGTGGTGCAGGAAGAGTTCAATCAGGAACAGATGGCGTTTACTGCCGAAGAGAAATTTGCGCTGATGGTGGAGCAGAACCCGGCATTGGAGCAATTGAAACAGACATTAGACCTGCAGATCGATTAATGGAGTACGACCTGAAGAAATACTTGCCGACAACCAAGAAAGAGACGGACCTGCGCGGCTGGGACGAAGTGGACATTGTCTTCTTCACCGGTGACGCGTATGTGGACCATCCCTCTTTCGGTGCGGCGGTATTGGGTAGGGTACTCGAGGCAGCCGGTTACAAGGTAGCAATCGTGCCCCAACCGGATTTTCATGGCGACTTTCGGGATTTTAAGAAATTCGGTAAGCCCCGTATCTATTTCGCGGTCTCGGCCGGCTCGATGGACTCGATGGTTAACCATTACACGGCCGCCAAACGTCGCCGTTCGGACGATGCCTATACGCCGGACGGACGTGCCGGCATGCGGCCCGATTACTGCACGATCACGTACTGCAAGATCATCAAGCAGCTGTTCCCCGACGTGCCGGTCATCATCGGTGGTATCGAGGCTTCCATGCGCCGGTTGACCCATTATGACTACTGGCAGGACAAGCTGATGCCCTCCATTCTGGTGGACAGCGGTGCGGACTTGCTCGTCTATGGCATGGGTGAACAGGCGATGACGGAGATTGCCGACCGAATAGCTAAAGGCGAAAGACGAATAGTGAATGTGCCACAGACGGCGTTCCTGACCAGCGATAAATCGGAGATACCGGCGGATGCTATTATGCTCGCTTCCCACGAAGAGGCATTACGCGACAAACGCAAGCACGCGGAGAACTTCCGGTTGATGGAGATCGAGTCGAATAAGATCCATCAGACGACGCTCGTGCAGCCTGTGGGTAAAAAATGGGTGGTAGTGAACCCCTCGTACTTGCCGATGACCACGGAGCAGCTCGATGCGATCTACGATCTGCCGTTCCAGTATACGCCGCACCCCAAATACAAGGACAAACGTATTCCGGCCTACGACATGATCAAGTGGTCGGTGTGCATGCACCGCGGTTGTTTCGGCGGGTGCTCGTTCTGCACGATCTCGGCTCATCAGGGCAAGCAGATCGTCTCGCGCTCGAAGGCATCGATCCTGCGACAGATCGAGAAACTAAGCCGCTTACCGGACTTCCACGGCATCATCTCCGACCTCGGCGGACCATCGGCGAACATGTATCAGATGCACGGAAAGGACATGAGTCTGTGCGAGAAATGTGCCCGACCGAGTTGTCTGCAACCGGCGATCTGCAAAAACCTCAATCGCGATTTCGGACCGCTGATCGATATCTACCAAACGGTTGATAAGTTGCCGTACATCAAGCATGCGTTTGTGGGCTCGGGTATCCGCTACGACCTGATGAGCGAACCCTACGCGCGGCAGCTGATCACGCGCCATGTGAGCGGACGACTCAAAGTGGCACCCGAACACAGCTCGGACAACGTGCTGCATATCATGCGCAAACCGAACTGGTCGAATTACTTGGAGTTCCGTAAACTCTTCCTGCGTATCAACGAAGAGGCGGGGCTTCACCAACAACTGATACCATATTTCATCTCCTCGCACCCCGGCTGCACGAAACGCGACATGCAGCATCTGGCGGACGAGACGAAGAAGATGCATTATCGTCCAGAGCAGGTGCAGGACTTCACGCCGACACCGATGACGCTCTCCACGACGATGTTCTACACCGGTATCAACCCCTACACGCGCGAACCTATATACGTTGCGCGTACACCCGAAGAGAAGAAACAACAAAACCAATATTTTTTCTGGTATAAAAATGGCAAATAAGAAGTATCGTATTAATCCCGAGACCCTGCAGTTGGAGCGTATTGAGCATGGTTTCCGTTATTGGCTCCGCCGTTCCGGTGGCTATATCATCGGCGGTATCTGCTTGGGAGTGATCTTTTTCTACACTTTCCTGTATTTCTATCCCTCGCCGCGAGAGGCGTCGTTGATGCAGTATAACCGTAACTTGACCGCGCAGATGGAGGTGCTGGAGAAGCAGGTGGACCAGATGCAACTGGTCATGGCTGACCTCTCGCAGCGTGATGATAACCTGTACCGCGCGATGTTAGGTGCCGAGCCTATACCCCTGAGTGCCCGCATGGGTGCGCAGCAACAGATCGCGTACTACGACTCGCTGGCGCGTATGACCAACACCCAGCTTGCGGCGGACCTGCAGCGTAAGGTGGATATCCTGGAGAAAGAGCTCTACGTGCAGGCACGCTCGTACGACGAGATCCTGGAGCTGGCGAAGAACCAGGAGGTAAGGATGGAGAATATACCTGCCATCCAGCCGGTGCTCAATAAGGACCTCAAGCGCATGGCATCCGGTTACGGCTGGCGTATTGACCCTGTGTATCATGTCCGTCGTTTCCACGAAGGAATGGACTTCACCGCGCCGATCGGTACGGATATTTTTGCTACCGGAAACGGCACGATCGTGTACTCCGGTTGGAGGCAGGGGTACGGCGAGACCGTCGAAGTGGACCACGGTTTCGGTTATGCGACGCGTTATGCACACTGCTCGAAGCGTCTGGTGCGGGTAGGGCAGAAAGTGAAGCGAGGCGACGTGATTGCGAAGGTAGGTAACACCGGCAAATCGACCGGTCCGCACTTGCATTATGAGGTGCATTACCAAGGCCGTCCGATCGATCCGCGTAACTACTATTTCTACGACCTCAGTCCCGAGGAGTACGACAAGATGGTACAGCTCTCCGCCAACTTGGGAAATATGATGGATTAAAAAAAAATCGCGTCTCTTAACCGAGGCGCGATATTTTTTCTAAGGCTCTTTCGTCCAGAATTCGTATGTGTCTGCCGTCGATGCCGACGAGGCCTTCTTGGGCAAACTGGCTGAGCGTGCGGATGGCGTTGCTGGTGGTCATATTACTCATGTTAGCCAGGTCCTCACGGGGCAGCAGCATGGCAATCGTCTGACCGTCCTTTTCATATCCGTAGTTCTTGAGGAGCAGCAACAGACTCTCTGCCAGACGTCCGCGGATGTGCTTCTGGGTTAGGTTCACCGTCTGGATCTCCGAGAAAGCTAAGTCCTTGGCCATCATGAGCATCACCTGGTAGCAGAGCGCACCGTTGGCACGGATCAGTTCATTGAAATGTTCGCGATCGAGCCGATAGACCGTGCAGGCTTCAAACGCACTGGCACTCGAGTTGTATGGCTCGTTGACCGTGCAGGCACGGTAACCGAAGATATCGTAGGGCTTCAAGAGACGGATGATCTGCTGGCGCTGACCGATGCCCTCTTTGTAAATACGTACTTTTCCGGCGAGCAGCATCCATACATACTTCGACTCATCACCGTCGTTATGAATGATCTCATTTTTCGCGTAATGAACAATTTCTACTTGTTCACGCAACTGCTCTTTCTGTTCGTCCGTGAGTGTGTTCCAAAGGGGATTGAGGTCCCACATCGGCGCAAATTCCTCTTCATTCTGTTTCATTGACCAACGTCTTCTAACGAAATTCTGTGCAAATGTACTATTTTTTTTGGATATATCAAAATATTTTTGTAATTTTGCAGGAAAATTGACAAGAATTCTATAATTTGTACTCGTATATGAAAGTAAACTATCTTGAGTCGCGTCATATCGGACTCACAGAACAAGATGAGAAACGGATGTTGGAGGCAGTAGGTGCCGAGTCGTTGGAGGCCTTGGTGCGCGAGACGATGCCGGCGGATATATTGCTGCCGGAGCCGATTGAGTTGGACGAACCGATGACCGAACAGGCGTACCTGGAAGAGGCGGAGATGGAGCTGCAGAACAACGATGTGTCGGTACGCTCGTATATCGGTCGCGGCTGGTATGGTACCATCACGCCGGCGGTTATTCGTCGTAACATCTTGGAGAACCCCGTTTGGTACACCTCTTATACGCCGTATCAGGCGGAGGTCAGCCAGGGTCGTCTCGAAGCGCTCTTTGTGTTCCAGACCATGATCAGTGACCTCACGGGGCTGCCGCTGGCCAACTGCTCGTTGCTCGATGAGGCGACGGCTGCTGCGGAGTCGGTGACGATGATGCGTAACCTGCGCTCGCGCGAGCAGGTGAAGGCGAACGTCCGTAAGGTTTTTGTGGATGAGAAAGTGTGGCCCAACACCTTATCTGTTTTGCGTACGCGCGCGAAAGGTCAGGATATCGAGATCGTGACCGGCAGTTATGCGGACTTTGAGCCGACGGCGGAGTATTTCGGTGCGCTGGTTCAATGGCCTAACAGCGACGGTGCGATCGAGGAGTACGAGACTTTCATTGAGGACTGCCACGCAGCCGGACTGAAAGTGACGGTGGTAGCGGACCTGATGGCACTGGCCTTGCTCAAACCGCTGGATGCGGATATTATGTGCGGTACGGCGCAGCGTTTCGGTCTGCCGATGGGTTTTGGTGGTCCGACGGCCGGTTACATGGCCACGCGCGACGAGTTCAAACGCGACATGCCGGGTCGTATCATCGGTCTGAGCAAAGATAAATACGAGCACCCGGCGTATCGTCTTGCGCTCCAGACGCGCGAGCAGCATATCAAACGCGAACGGGCAACCTCGAACATCTGTACCGCCGAGGCATTGTCGGCGATGATGGCCGGTATGTACGGTGTGTATCACGGAGCAGAAGGCATCCGTGAGATTGCCGAGGGCATCCACGGTAAGGCTGTTTATTTGAGTGAGATGCTGCAAGCTTACGGCTACAACCAGGAGAATGCCGAGTTCTTCGATACGCTCAAGATCACCCGTGATGAGGACGAAGGATGGCAGGAGCGCCTGCGGGAGATTGCCGAAGATGCCGGATTCAATTTTTACTACGACCCGGAGGGTTGGGTAGGGCTCTCGATTGACGAGACCGTAGGCTTGGCGGAGATGAACCAACTTATTCAGATCTTTGCCTGGACGAGCGATAATATCCCTCAGTACGAAGAGTGTGAAGAGGCGTTTGAAGGCCTGTGGAGCATCGAGGAGAGTCGCGTGCGCGAGATTGATTATCTGCAGGCGGAGGTCTTTACGAAATACCACACCGAGATCGAGATGATGCGTTATCTCAAGCGCCTCGACCGCAAGGATATCTCTTTGGCTACTTCGATGATCCCGCTGGGCAGCTGTACGATGAAACTCAACCCGGCAGCGGCGATGATCCCCATCACCTACAGCCCGGCGATGAATGTGCATCCGCTGGCGCCCGCCGATCAGGTAGAGGGTTATCTGGTGGTGATGAACGAGCTCAAGAAACAACTCTGCGCCATCACGGGCTTCGATGCCTGCACGTTGCAACCGACCTCCGGTGCAGCAGGTGAATACACAGGTCTCGTGGTGATTCGCGAGTATCTCCATCGTCAGGGACAGGAGCAACGCAAAGTGCTGCTTATCCCCGCATCGGCGCATGGTACGAACCCCGCTTCGTGTGTACAGGCAGGATTTGAGCCCTGCGTGGTGAAATGTGACGAACAGGGAAATACCGACCTCGAGGATTGGAAGGCCAAATGCGAAGCCAACAAAGAGGTGCTGGCGGGCTGTATGATCACCTATCCGTCCACGCACGGTATCTTCGAGCAGGCCATCCGTGCGATGATCGCGGCGGTGCATGAGAACGGCGGTCTCGTGTATATGGATGGTGCAAATATGAATGCGCAGATCGGTTGGACCAATCCCGCCTTCATCGGTGCCGACGTGTGCCACCTCAACCTGCATAAATCTTTTGCTTCGCCCCACGGAGGCGGTGGACCTGGTGCCGGTGCCGTTTGCTGCACCAAGGCGCTCGCGGACTGCCTGCCGTCGGAAGACAAGAACCGTGTCTCGGCGGCGCTCTACGGCAATGCGAACATGGCGCTCATCTCCTGGGGCTATATCGCGATGATGGGTGCCGAAGGCTTGCGTCATGCGACAGCCGCGGCGATCCTTTCTGCTAACTATATGGCGAAGCGTCTGGCAGATGCCTACGGCATCGTTTATACCGGTGCGACAGGTCGGGTAGGGCACGAGCTCATCCTCGACTGTCGCCAGTTCCATGCCATCGGTATCACCGAAGCGGATATCGCCAAGCGTCTGATGGACTTCGGCTACCATGCCCCGACGCTCTCTTTCCCGGTGCACGGTACCTTGATGGTGGAGCCCACGGAGAGCGAGTCGCTCGAAGAAATCGATCGTTTCTGCGACGTGCTGCTGCAGATCCGTCAGGAGATAGCCGATATCGAGTCCGGTAAGGCCGACAAGACCGATAACGTGCTCGTCAATGCCCCGCACCCGGAGTACGAGGTGGTAGCGGACGAGTGGTCGCACCCCTACAGCCGTCAGCAGGCGGCGTACCCGACCGCATGGGTGGCGCAGACCAAGTTCTGGTGCCCCGTAGGTCGCGTAGATAACGGCTTCGGTGACCGTAACCTTGTTGCCAAATTCTAAACAGGCATCCTGTGAGAGAGAATATAAAACAAAAGTCCAACCTCCGCGAGCATCTGAAAGAGTACAGGCGTACCTTGCCGTGGATCATGATCAAGGAGCTGTTCATGATAGCTCTCAGCACGATCCCTTACGCGCTGGCGGTGAACCAACTTCTGGTACCGCATGCGATTGTCGGCGGTGGCGTGACGGGTCTGTGCGAGATCATTTATTTCGCGACAAAGACATATGTGCCGATCTGGCTCAGCAGTGCGCTGATCAATATACTGCTGCTCATTCTGGCGGCCGTTACGGTAGGCTGGCGGTACGCATTACGCACCATCTGGGGCGTATTGTGGCTCACGATCTGGCTCAAAGTGATCCCTATCGCTCCGGTGCCGCTGCTGACGGATTCGTTCATGGCGGTGGTTGTCGGCGGCCTGTTCACGGGCTGTTTCTTAGGTATCTGTTTCCTCAACAACGGCTCCACCGGCGGCACGGACATCGTGGCGATGATCGTCAACAAGTACCACCATCTGCCGATGGGAAGGGTGTTACTTGTGGCGGACATGACCATTATCTCATCGGCTTTTTTCCTGCCAACCATTCAGGCGGCAGGCACACAAGGTGCGATAGAGAAAATACTCTTCGGTCTTACCTATACGTTCATGAGCTCGACTGCTGTGGACTGGGTGATGAACAGGATGCGGCAGTCTGTCCAGTTCATGATCTTCACCCAGAAACCCGATGAGATAGCCGAAGCGATCATCACGCAGGCACACCGCGGATGTACGTTTCTGGAGGCGGAAGGCGGCTATAACAAACAGCCGATGAAGGTAGTCACGACCATCGCGCGCTCCTACGAATCCGCTACGATCTTCCGCCTCGTGCGATCCATAGACCCCAATGCGTTTGTGTCGCAGAGCCAGGTACGGGGCGTTTTCGGGCAGGGCTTTGACCCCATGGCAAACGGGAAATAATGTAGTAGAAAGACCGCGGCAAAGCCGCTCAAAGTAGAAAGTAGAAAGTAGAAAGAAGGATGTTACGGTTTCATCGTTTTGTAAATCCGCACAATGCGCCGAGTCAGTCCCGGGTAAGGACGGTGTTTGAATATCTGGTGATTATTTTCGGTATCTTCCCCATGGCACTGATGGTCAACTGGGTACTCCTGCCGCACGCCTTCGTCGGCGGCGGACTGACGGGTATCTGCTCCGCGATTTATTATGTCACCGGCGGACTCTTCCCCTCGCTCTTTCCCGAATACGGGGGGGCGGTCCCGGTCTGGCTCACGACGTTTGTGTTCAACACCATCCTGCTGCTCATCGCCGGTCTGACGGTCGGGTGGCGGTTCTGTATCCGCACGATGGTAGGCGTTGCGGCAATCACGTTTTGGTATCGTGTCATCCCGATCTTACCGCAGCCGATCATCACCGACCCCTGGCTGGGTGCCATCATCGGCGGTTTTGTGTTCGGACTGAGTCTGGGCTGCGTCTTGGCCGCCAACGGTTCCTCCGGCGGTACGGATATTGTGGCGATGATCATCAACCACTACCGCAATATTTCGCTCGGAAATATCATGCTAGCCTGCGATGTGCTCATCATCGCGTCTGCGTTCTTCCTGCCCTTGCCGGCATCGATGCAGATCGAAGGGGAGAACCCGACTTACTTGCAGATTAAGCGTGTACTCTACGGTGTGGCGATGACGATCTCCTATACGGTGGCGGTGGATTGGATCATGTCACGGCTGCATCGTTCGGTGCATTTCCTCATCTATTCCGCCAAGTACGATGAGATCGCAACGGCCATCAACACCACCGTTAACCGCGGTGTGACCGTGCTCGACGGTACAGGCTGGTACTCCAAGAAACCCGTGAAGGTCATCTCCGTGCTCGTTCGCAAGCCCGAGAGTGCCTTGGTCTTCAGTTTGATTCATAAGATCGACCCGAATGCCCTCGTCTCGATTGCAGACGTCAGCGGTGTTTTCGGCTTAGGTTTTGATAAAATAAAGGTAAAGTAACGTTTTTTTACGAATTTATTTGCACAATTCAAAAAAAAGCAGTACCTTTGCACGCTTTTTTGATGGAAAGAGCGAGGAGAGTTGACTGAGTGGTCGAAAGTGCCGCACTCGAAATGCGGTGTACGCATTACGTCGTACCGGGGGTTCGAATCCCTCACTCTCCGCGGTAAAAGAATAGGATGCCCACAAGGGGTATCCTATTTCTTTTATTCGGATATGAGGGCCTTCTTACCCCTCGGTCGGAGGGTTCTCCGCCGCTACGCTCTGTCGATTATTGCCGAACAATTCTCTTATCTTGCTTCGCTCGAACGATTATTGCTTCGCAATTTTCGAATCCCTCACTTACTTCAAAAATCTTTTACAAATCAATCATGTACAGGACGAATCGAACTGCTTTGACAACGAGTATGTCCTCTAAGTACCATTTGGTCGTTATATTGCCATTCAATTGCCCATGAATTTCTTATATATGGAGTAGCTACAGACGCAGACCAGTAGCAATTATAATCATTGTTTTTAGGTAAGAAAATATAGTTACCGTTTTTCTTACTGGTACAAAGCCAACCTTCTACGCCATCATTGGTGGTTTCGGTAATAGTACAATTCTTGATTAATTCATCCATCTCGTTATAAGTCGGCATGCGCCAGCCATTTCCCCATACTACGCTCGCTGCATCGTCTTCGGCCAATAGAGTAACGTTGCTGTCTTCCTCGTTATATTTCGTCGGAACATATGACTGCCAATCAGCAGTGCTGTTTTTCGGATAGTATTTATAGTTTGCCAATTCATAGCCAGCTTTAGGAGATGTTTCTCCCCATGCAAAATAGTCACCTAAAGCGGAACTTGAGTATGCCCCGATATTTCTATCTGCCCATTTTACACTCAATCCTAAGTCAACCATCTGACCTGCCGGATAATCGCACTTCCATTTAGACATTGTAGTAAACGAAAGTTCGACACCGTATCTACATACATTATCTATGTAAGCAAAAGCACGTGCATAGTATTTTGTACCTTTTTCTAATCCGTACAAATGAAATTCCGACCAATTTGAACTATTCCAAATTTTATTCGAATTTTTCTCTATGGTCGGTTTTGGGGATGTCCCCCAACAAATGCCCCATTTATTAAGAATACCACTTTTGTTTTCAATATAAATATGTAAGACAACATCTTCTTCATAGGCAGGCTTATATCGCTTAACTGAAATTGTTGGGCCAGATGTCCTAAAAGTTGTTGTGCCGCTCTCTGTATAACCAGCTTTATTTTCTGCAAAGGCTTTATATTCATATGAGATGCCGGATAATAATCCCTTGACGTTGCACCGAAATTCTCCTTCTGCGTCTTTCTTTGCCTCACAATATACTTTCATTTCGTCATACTCACGTCTAATCTCTTCTTCATAAGGATAGACAATGAAACCATAAACAATATCCTCATCATTTCCATCATCTACAATAAGGCCCTTTAAGGTTGCTGTAGTGTCCGAGATACCTTCCCAGTTTTCAACCAACTGGACTATTGGTCTGTGGATGGTTGTATCAGAATCATCTTCTGCTGGGTTTTTAGAAGAACAGGAAAAACAACATAAGGTTATAATAACCAGATCAATTAAAAGATTAAAATGTTTCATACTAGTTCGATTAAGTTATTCTCAAAAAAATGCACTACTTTTGTATTTACCGTGCGGGCTCTGGTAAGCCTTGTCGTGAATAGCAAAAGCAGTGCACAATGTGCACTAACTGTTGCCAATTCTACGACCACTAAAATTTACCAGATTTGCACGGCCGAATTGGTTTTGTCAGTATAATAATATGTCCGCGCACGCCTGTGCGCTTTGCTCCTTTTTACGTCCGAGCAAAGACGATTTTATATCATTTTCGCGTAAAAATGCATAAATTTTGCATTTTCTTGCTCAAATATTTGCATATATCATTTTTTCGCAGTACTTTTGCATTCGCAAAAGATATTGAGCGCGTGTGGCTCACTACCTGCGTCTGGTTGCATTCCGTTTTTATTTATTGCAATTCAGCGGCACAGAGGTAAGGCTGAACGGAAGTCTTATGTTAAGAGCGGGGTTTAACACACACCAACTCAATTTTACGCAGCCTGCCCCAATTCATCGGGCGGGCTGATTTTATTACATAGACCTTCTTTCTGCCCATCCACTCAATCTTCAACTCTACTACCGCACATTGCTCTAAATCGCTATCCGTTTTACGTGCGCCCGAAACAATAAAGAATAAAGCATCACGACTGTCTTTGCGCACTTCGTTCGACTGATTAATGATCATCGTCACATAGTTGAACGCTTCCATGCCCAGCGATGCCAATTCTAAGCGGTGCTTATTAGCAATGTGCACTATTTCACGCTCGGAGATAAGGATGTCAGCTGCAGGTAGCTTCTCATTAATCCAACTATGTAAACGCACGCGACCAATTTTTATAAATTGGCTTTCGTTGTGGGCTTTCTTTCCACTCGCCGCGTTGCTACGTTTATGTAGTTGAAGCTTAGCTTTCATCTGATCTTTGCAAATTCGGTTGCAAAGTTACTGCTTTTTTTTGATATATACAAGTTTTTGAGAGAAAAAAATGAATCACTCTCCGCCTATCTCGCGTAAGGGGATGACAACGAAATCGCGTTGTTGATAAAGAGGATGGGGTATAGTGAGTAGCGATGAGCTGCTCACTATTTCTTTTTGTGCATCGTCGAAGGCACGAATGATATCGATGTCGATAGGGCGGTCGGTATACTGTCCGTTCATGGACTTGTGATCTCTTCCTAACTCTCGCTCTATTTGTTGCGTAGCGGCTAATACCTCCATCGGCTGCATCGCAGTCTCCACGGCACAGCAGAGGTTACAGAAAGGATGCGTACTCTCGAAGCCCCAGGGCTCGGAATAGAAAAAAGAAGAACAGCGCGTCACTGTTCCTATCTGCTGTCCGATGCGGCGCACCGCCTCGTGCAGCGTCTGCTCCCGGTTGCCGAGATTACTGCCCAGCGAAAGATAATACCGCATGCGTAGCTTCCACCATATGGGGATAAACAACGGATGTCTGAACCACCGGTGACTCATCCAGCCAATGGAAGGCATCGTTGGTGCGGTCCAGTACAAAAACAACCATCAGCACTAGAAGCCCGTATTTGGCGATGCCGAACATTCCACCGGCCAGACGGTTCGCCCAGCCCAGATGGATGGCCCGCATCAGTTTGGACACGAGCTTTGCGAAGATGGAGAGTAGGATCGCAATCGCCAGGAAGATCAGCGTGTAAGCCACCACGTCGCATACACCCTGCGGCCAAGCGAACTGGGTCAGCAGCCACGCGGAGAAATCCGGGGCAGCGTATCGTGCGCCGAGTACTCCGAGGATCACCACCAGAATGGCGATGACCTCGGAGATAAACCCGCGCATCAGGCCTCTGACGAGGCCGACGAGAAGCGGCAGAACCAATATTATGTCCAGCCAGTTCATCGTTTAATCATCCTCCGGTTGAGGAACGCCTGCCTTCCACTCTGTCGGTACCCAGCGAGGATTCATGCCCTCACGTTGGCATTCAGGCAGAATGTCGCCCAGGTTACACGGCGTGATGGACCAGTTGGTCGCATCGGGCGCATACTTCGGATTATCCATGTAGTAACCCAGCACACCGGTGATGGAGCCTACATGCTTCTTGGACGGGATATAGTAGTACGCATAGCGTGCATACTCGGAAGCGCCGATCAGAATCTTGTTCTTGTCGTCGTCCTCTACGTAACGGGACTGCGGGTAACCGATGTTACCGGTCGTCGGAGCAAACACAGCTGCATAGCTGTCTTTTACCTCCGGGTTACCCTCATTGGTCTCCGGATCGTACTTCACGAGCGATACCATGTCGCCGTTATTATTGCACTTGCCGTTGAAGTGTACACCGGTGATCTTCACCAGACGGCCGTCGATCTTACGAGCAGCTACTACATCTTTGGACATCGCATCGTTGGTGTATTTGGCTTTCAACTGCGCCAGCGTCATTTTCTCGAACACCAGTTTGCCCTTATCCGGGGTTCCGATCAGGAAGGTCACTTTGCGGAAGACGCTCGAAGGGATACGTCCGGCAGCCCATCCCACTTTCTCCGAAGCGGAGTTCGCGTAGATATTGTTGTTGTACGTCGGGATACACAACTGCGGCTCGTTGGCGTAACGACCGATAGCCAGACCGTTGCAGCGGATCAGGATCTCCTGACCTTGCGGGTACTGACCGTTTGCTGATCCCAGATCCACCGACACACGCAGACACTGCTGCTCGATCGGTTTCTCGTTGTCCATCCAGTCGTTCACTTGCTGCAGCACGAGTGATTTGTAGAAGTTTCCGCCGTAATCATCGGTTCCTACACGTCCGCGGATATAGATACCGGGGCCGTTCGTCGGCAGCGTATCCACGGAGAACAGATAGAGGTTGCCGTAGTGGGTACGCGTACGATACTGCGACGAGTCGCTCATAAAGTTACCCGGTTCGGTCATGAACTTATCCATCAGATCATTGAAGTTATAGATCGTATAACCCTCCGGGTTGTCGTTCTTCAGCGCTTCTTCGAGCTGTTCGCCCGCAAGCTGGAGCACCTGTTCCGGCTCCAATGCACTCGGCTCACAGGACGTCATTATGGCAATGACCGGCATCGCCAGCAACATTGCATAGGTATAAATAGACTTTCTCATAGTGCTTAGAATTTATAAGTTACAGTTAAGAAGAAGTTGATACCCCAAGCATAGTAGTACTTGGATGGATACTTCCATGCGTTAGCCGTAATAACCGAGTTCTGGTAGTCGGGTTGACCCTGACGTACGGCACGCGGCAGACGAGCTTGTTGGTAACCGCCGGTCTTGAAATGCGTGTTGTTCGTCAAGTTGGTTACACTCAGGTTGATGGACAAGGACTGACGGTTCGGCAAATACAGCAGCTTACCTACCGATGCATCGATGGTGAAGCGGTAGAGCGGGTTGGTCGAAGCCAGGCTCTCCTGCATCGTCATAATGTTATACGGATACTTCAGTACCGGTACACCGTTGCCATCCAGCACCGTATTGGCGCTGTAAGTAGCGTTACCGTTCTCATCAATCTCCGCATGCGACTCACGACTGTCGGTCGTCTGGATGGCATTCGAATATGAATCGCCGAACCAACCGTTGACAGCTGTGCCGTCCGTGCGCGTTCCGGTGAACAGACCCTGCATGCGACGACTCGGAGCCACCGACAGATAGTTCCAGTCATGGTAGTTAACCGTCAGGTCAGCAAACCACATCTTCGAGTGGAAAAACGAGAGCTTCAAGCTGGCGTTCACTTGCGGACCGGTCGACAGACGCAGACCCTTGAGCAGCACTTTATCGCGTACCTCGAAGATCAACTCCTTGGTGGCGAGATCCTGCGTCATCGGCATACCGTTTTCTGCCGAGGTGATCGACGTAGCATCGCTCGTATAACGGTAGTCGCCTACAGAAGCCACACCGGTCAAGGTGAAGTAGTTGCCTAACTTAACTGCCAACGCTGCCTCTACACCCATGTAACGCTTGTCGATCTCTGCCATCGCCTGGTTCACGAATGTACGAGCCTCGTCATCATAGTAGCCGTTAAGCTCCGTTCCGTCCCAGCTCTGCGTGAAGAATCCCGTTACACGACCGCGAACGATCGGGTAGTTGAACTCATACGTCAGGTCCGTGGAAACGACTTTCTCACTCGCTGCATAGAAATCTTTCAGGTTCTTTGCCTTATCGTGCGTATAGATCTCATCCAGTACGCGGTCGTGGATACGCTGCGAGATATAAGAATCGCGTGCGTACGGAGCGCGTGTCTCTGCCAAAGCATTCAGTTTCAAGCGGTTACGACCGTTGATCTTGTAAACAACACCTGCCTTGAAAGACGGATCTACAAAATGGTGCGTGTTACCGTAATAAGTCGAACGAGCTTGACGGTATTGATCGACATCGTCGCCCAGATACATCGTACCGCGTTGGTAAGCAATGGTAGCCAAGTAAGCCTGACGGCCGTTGAACATATGCGACGTACGCTGCATCGAGTTGTACTCCAGTGCGAGTGCGTAGTACAGATCCACTTCGTTGAAGGTCCATTCATTCTGGAACCATGCTGCCAAGTGACCCATGTTGATGCGATAATCATAACCGAAGCGCTCGCCGGTACCAATAGACTTGTTGGGGTTGTACAAATCATTCTGAATAACATATTCGATATCGCTCTGCGTGAAACCGCTGTTCGAAGCCAATTCCTTGATGTCACGATCCGCGAAGGCGTCGATGTCCACCCACGTTTTTGCACCCAACAGGTCATCAATCGTCTTGTAGTGGATACCCTGCGAGAAGCGACCTTCTACGCCGAGCGTCATCTTCAGATGATCGTACTTCGTGTTCTGGTAGTTGAACGATGCGGTAGCTTCCTGAATGTCGTTGTGACGACGCTCGAGGAAATAACGGGCAACACCGTTGTTGAGGTTGTTGGCATAGTTGGCTGCATACAGATTGTTCCAGTCGATCTGCGTAGCCTTGTCGTCACGCGTCTTCCACAGAGATACCTGACGGTCATAAGCGGCTTGGTTGATCGACGGACCAACGAGGTTGCCGTCTGCTGCGGTATAACCGGAGCCCATTTCAATCGTGTTCATATCCTCACCGATGAACAAGCCCCATCCGTACGGGTTGCCGTTCTTGTCATACAACTGGTCGGCATTCGTGTCGTAATACGGGTTGGCAATCTGTGCGTCCCACATAGCGGAAGGCAGGTTGCGGTAGTAGTCCGGACGCGGATCCGGTGCGCAGTAGTAGTTCAGCGCCGAGTTGGAATACATCGAATAGTGGTAACCGGCAGCTGCTTTGAGGCGTTGGTTCTCGTCGATCTTCCACTCGTAAGCGGCGATGAACGTCGGGTCGTACGATTTCACGATACGGCTGTTGCGTACATGACCGTTCTGGTAGCCCCAATACGGGTTGTAGTAGATCGTTCCCGTCAGGTCATACACCTCTTGCGTCACAGCTGCGTTCTGACCGCGTTGGGTCGGAGCACCGAAGGTGATGAGTTTCAAACGGGAGTTCTCCCATACGCGCTCTGCCGTCAAGAAATAACCCAGCGAGTAGTAATTGCAACCCTCACCGATGATACCTTTCTGGTTGATGTACGGAGAGAAGCGATACGCTAACTGAGCTGTAACCGCCCAGCCGTTATCCATCAGACCGCTGGAGTAGGTAGCGTTCAGACGTGCTTTGTAGTTACGGTTCGTACCGGCTACACCTACTTTCCATCCCTGTGCATAACGGGTAGCACCCATCAGGTAGTTGGTCGATTGACCGATACCGCCGAAGGTGAAGTTCGATGCCTCCATCGGGTTCAGCACCTCTTTGTAGCGGCTGGCGTCGTTCAGACCACCCATCGCCGAGTAGTTGAATTGACCGCGTTCCTGCGAACTGAAGTTCAGACCTTCGATGTAGTAACTCTCCTCCGTCTGACGGTAACCGCGGTTGCGGTAACGGGCCGTGGACCAAGCAAAAGAGGTCGTGGAGTTGAATACGTCCGTCGAAGCGGATGCCGTCGAAGCCTGCGCTTGCGAACGACCTTCATCATCGGCCATCTCTTCCTCCGTCAGGTTCAGCAGGATCTCATCTTGCTGCTGACTGACAAGGTCTTGTTTGAGAACGACCGGCTCCATCTCGTTGGATTGGTTCTCCCGGAGGTTCACCAACACCAGCTCAACCATGTAGCCGTTGGCTTCCACGATGACTTCTTCGTCCATTGCATCCAAATACTGCAGCTGGAACTCACCATCGCCATTGGTCGTAGTGGAGATGTTTTGATTTGCGAGCAGGACCTTGGCACCTACCAGCGGTAGTTGGGTCGCCTCGTCCAAAACTCGTCCCTTGAGTGATGTATCCGCAAAGGCCGTAAGACCTATTGCCAGCAGACACATCATTGAAAAGAGTTTGTTTCTCATACGATTGTTTGTTAGTGTTTTTATGGTTAATATTTTAGTTGATTTAAAACTCTGCTGTTTTCGGCGTACGCGGGAACGGAATCACATCGCGGATGTTCTGCATGCCCGTTACAAAGAGCATCAGACGCTCGAAGCCCAGACCGAAGCCTGCGTGCGGAGCGCTACCGAAACGACGCGTATCCAGATACCACCACATATCCTTCATCGGAATGTGACGACGCTCGATCTCTTCGTTGAGCAGATCCAGACTCTCTTCACGCACACTACCGCCGATGATCTCTCCGATCTGCGGGAAGAGTACATCCGTACCCTGAACGGTCTTGCCGTCCTCGTTGATCTTCATGTAGAACGCCTTGATATCCTTCGGATAATCGGTCATGATAACCGGTTTCTTGAAGTGCTCCTCTACGAGGAAACGCTCGTGCTCCGAACTCAAATCGTCGCCCCAGTTGCAGGGGAACTCAAATTTTTTTCCGTTCTTGATTGCCTCTTGGAGAATGCGAATGCCCTCTGTATAAGGTAAACGGACGAATTCGGTATCCACAACGCTCTTCAAACGCTCGATCAGACCTTTGTCCACAAACTGGTTGAGGAACTCCAGATCGTCCATGCAATGGTCGAGTGCCCAGCGGACGCAGTACTTGATGAAGTCCTCTTCGAGGTCCATCAGCTCGTCCTTTTGGATGAACGCTACTTCCGGCTCGATCATCCAGAACTCTGCCAGGTGACGCGGGGTGTTACTGTTCTCCGCACGGAAGGTCGGACCGAAGGTATAAATCTTACCGAGTGCCATCGCACCGAGCTCGCCTTCGAGCTGACCGCTTACGGTCAAGGCTGTCTGCTTGCCGAAGAAATCATCGGAGTAGTCGATCTGACCGTTGTCGTCATACTTGAGGTTATAGAGGTTCTTCGTGGTCACTTGGAACATCTGACCCGCACCCTCGCAGTCACTCGCCGTGATCAGCGGCGTATGGAAATAGAAATAGCCGTGCTCATGGAAATAGGTGTGGATGGCCATCGCCATATTGTGGCGGATACGGAAGACCGCACCGAACGTGTTCGTACGCGGACGCAGATGCGCGATCGTGCGCAAGAACTCCATACTCAGCCCTTTCTTCTGCAGCGGATATTTCTCCGGATCGGCGGTGCCGTACACCTCTAAATCGGTCAGTTGGATCTCCACGGCCTGGCCTGCTCCCTGACTCTCTACCAATACACCCGTCGCCGAGATACACGAACCGGTCGTAACGGGTTTGAGACGCTCCTCATCGAATTTCTCCAAGTCCACGACGATCTGGATGTTTTTGATGGTCGAACCGTCGTTGAGGGCTATAAACGATACCTGTTTATTACCTCGACGGCTACGCACCCAGCCGCGGACGTTGATTGTAGCACCGAAATCGGTGCGCTTCAATGCGTCTATGATTACTGTTCTTTGCATATATAATTTTTAAAGTTGATATTGACTTAAATCTTCGCCTAAATCGTTCATACTGGACTGGATAGACATACTGTTCGTCTCGTTTGCCATCGGCATCACGCTGTTCTGCTCATCCGGATCAACGGCTTCGTCCTCGTTCTGGAACTTGGCGTACTTGCCTCTAAACCGCAGCCAGATGCTGTCGGTCGCACCGTTACGGTGCTTGGCGACGATGATCTGTGCCAGACCGCGCAGGTCCTTACCGGTCTTGTCATCGTTGTAGAGGTGGTAGTACTCCGGGCGGTGGATGAAGCATACGAGGTCGGCATCCTGCTCGATGGCACCCGACTCACGCAAGTCCGCCAGCTGCGGGGTCTTACCTTCCACACCCTGACGTGCTTCCACACCACGGTTCAGCTGCGAGAGGGCGATGATAGGGATGTCCAACTCTTTCGCCAAACCTTTCAGACCGCGGGAGATGATACTTACCTCTTGCTCACGGCTACCGAAAGACGTGCCCTGCGCGTTCATCAGCTGCAGGTAGTCGATGATGATGATCTTCACCCCATGCTCGCGCACGAGCTTGCGGGCTTTGGAGCGTAACTCAAAGATCGAGAGGGAAGGGGTGTCGTCCAGGTAGAGCGGCTTGCCCTTCATAATATTGATCTTGGTATTCAGACGCTTGGCGTCCTCTTTGCTCATCTTACCGGTCTTGATCTTATCGCCTTCCAGCTCGCACACGTTCATGATCAGACGGTTCACGAGCTGTACGTTACTCATCTCCAGACTAAAGACGGCGGTCGGTATCTCGCGGTCAATGGCCATATGTTTCGCCATTGAGAGCACGAAAGCGGTCTTACCCATCGCCGGACGGGCAGCGATGATGACGAGGTCCGGACTCTGCCAGCCGGAAGTAATCTTATCCAGCGCATTGAAACCCGACGGGATACCGGAGATCGATCCGGTGTTCATCGCCGCTTTCTCCATACGCTTGAACGCTTCCTCGATGACGGGGTCTATCTGCGTCACATCGCGTTTCTGACTGCGTTGCGAGATCTCGAAGATACCTGCTTCCGCGGTCTGCATCAGTTCATCCACATCTTGCGTCTCGTCAAAACCCATCTCTTCGATCTTGGCAGCGAGGGCGATGACGTCGCGTGCCGTCGCTTTCTTGGCGATGATCTCCGCATGGTAACGGAGGTGCGCCGTTGAAGCCACACGCCGCGTCAGGTCGGCTATATACACCACACCGCCGGCTTTCTCCAGCGTGCCCTGACTCTTGAGTTTCTCACCCACGGTCATCAGGTCTATCGGCTGGTCTTTGGCAGCCAGCTCGCGGATCGCCTCATAGACGATGCGGTTCTGATCCTTATAGAAAACCTCGGGACGCAGCAAATCCGCTACCGTTCCGTAGGCATCTTTCTCCAGCATGATCGCACCCAGCACGGAGTCTTCCAACTCCTGCGCCTGAGGGGGTAACTTACCCGCCTCGTTGGCACCCACCTTGATGATGGTCGTGGTTGTGCGTTTGCTATTTCTGCTTGTTCCTGCCATATGCAGTTAATAAGTTATGCGCAGCAATGAAGCTGCTTATCTCGTTATTGAGCACCTGCCGTTCGGCTACTTCTATCTGGTGCTCCATCTGTTCGTTCTTATAGAATCCGTCCAACAGGGCCTGGTTGATCGTCTCATACATCCAGTACTTGGCCTGTTCGGTACGGTGGGTGTCGAAATAACCGTTCTGTTTGGTGAAGGCGATATAGTCTTCAATGTTCTGCCACACTTCCATCACGCCTGAATGGTCGATGGAAGAGCAGCATATCGCTTCGGGTTTCCATCCGGACTCGGAGGGAGGGAAGAGCATCAGGGCGTTCTTGAAGCTTACACGCGCGGCGCGCGCACGTTCAATATTATTTCCATCGCATTTATTGATTGCGATGCCGTCCGCCATCTCCATAATACCGCGTTTGATACCCTGTAACTCGTCGCCTGTTCCGGTCACTTGGAGCAACAGGAAATAGTCCACCATCGAGTGTGCCGCTGTCTCCGACTGACCGACTCCCACCGTCTCCAGCAGGATCGTATCGAAGCCTGCCGCCTCGCAGAGCACGATCGTCTCGCGTGTCTTGCGCGCCACCCCGCCTAAGGAGCCCGCACTCGGGCTGGGGCGGATGAACGCGTTCGACTTGACGGACAGTTCGTTCATACGCGTCTTGTCGCCTAAGATCGATCCTTTGCTTCGTTCCGAGGAAGGGTCGATGGCGAGTACGGCAAGTTTCTTGCCTTTCTCGCACAGCTCGCTACCCAGCGCCTCGATGAAGGTCGATTTGCCGGCTCCCGGCACACCGGTGATACCCACCCGGATCGAATTGCCGGCGTAGGGTAGGCAGAGCTCGATCACTTTCTGCGCGATCTGCTGGTCGGCGAGCAGATTGCTCTCCACCAGCGTCACTGCCTGACTCAACACCGTCATGTCGCCGCGCCGGATGCCCGCGAAATACTCCTCGGGACTCAACACCGTCTTCTTACGACGGAACGTCGCATACGGATTGACGGAAGGCAGGTTCTCTACGCCTGCATTCACCGTCAGTCCTTTGTATTCAGCACTATTTTCCGGATGGTCCATCATCGTTTATTCCACTACAAAAGCGATCTTCACGCGTTTAACCGGGTTGGCGTAGTCATTGGTGATCACTACTACCTCGCGGCTGTAAGCACCTGCGGTGAGGTTCTTGGCGTTGATCTCGAGGTTGATCGCACCTTTCTTGCCAGACTTGATAGCTTTCGGCGCTTTCACCACGATGTTCTTGTCTGCACAGTAAGCGCGACGTACCTCCAGAGGGGTCACACCGATGTTCTTGAGCGGGAAAGCGAACTTATGTACCTTGCCGGCAGCGATCTTACCTGCGTTATGCTCCGCAGCCGTCTCCATGATCGGCGCCTGCATCTTCTCTTCGGCGGTCAGATTGCTGAAGTCCTCTTCCACGTTGGCCTTGATGGTCAGTTTGTAGGTCTCCTCAATCGCTTTCTTGCCGTTGATAACCACGTATGCGTAAGCTTCCACCGGTCCGTACAGTTTCGGCGACTTGGTGTCGATAGCGAAGATGAACTTACCCGTCTCGTCCGGTTTGATCTCGGCGAGTGTTACCTGGTTGATCAGGTAGTTGTCTGCCGGGTTGGTAGCCAATTCGACTTTCAGGGTCTCCTTGCTCAGGTTAGCATACTCCAGCTCGCCGTTCTTGGTCTCGCCTTTCTTGATCGTTCCCAGATCGAGGGTCTTGCCCTTCATGCTCAGCGCACCTACGGCAACGGTGTATTTGTTTGCCGGCTTGGCTGCCTTCGGGATCACTTCACCCTTGATGTACACGCGCTTGCTCGGCTCCGTCGCATTGGAGGTGATGGTAACGGTCTTCTGGAAACGACCCGGACGGCCGTTCGGGTTATAGGTTACCGTGATGCTGCCTTTCTGTCCCGGCTCTACCGGCTCTTTGGTCCAGGTCGGTGTGGTGCAACCACAGCTGGCGCGAACATTGCTCAGCACGAGCGGTGACATACCTTCGTTCTTAAACTCAAACACTACAGACACACGACCGTCTGCCTCGTTGATCTTACCGAAATCATGCTCGGTCTTCTCAAACGTAATGACCGGGTCTTGTGCCATCATGGCTACTGCTGTGAGAGCCATGCAGAGAGTACTCAAAATCTTTTTCATACTTAAAAATTTAATCGATATTAACTCGTTTAACTTCTTTGATGTTTTCTATCTTACTTACGGCCTTGAGCAGGGCGTCCAACTCCGAGCGGTCGTACACGTATATCTCCATCGTGCCCTTGAAGATGCCGTCCTCGCTGGAGACGTTGATCGCGCGCATGTTGATGTGGAAATCCTGCGTCATGGTCTGCATCACTTTGATGAACACACCGAACTTATCAATTCCCTTCAACTCGATCGCCTCTACGAACGACTGCACGCGGTGCGTGTTCCAGGTCGCCGAGTAGAGCCGTTTGCCGTAACTCGTCTTCAGCAGCGCCGCTTCCGGACAATCCACTTTGTGGATGAACATCTGTCCCGACGCATCTTTGTAGCCTAAGACCTCATCGCCCGGGATCGGGTGACAGCAGTTGCTCAGGATATACTCCTTGCCTAAGTTCTCGTCCGTCAGCACGATCGCATGCGGCTCTTTCTTCTTCTCCTGCGGCTTCGGGGCTTCTTCCTCTTTCTGCTCTTTGGGCTCCTCTTTCGGCGCTTGCACCTCTACGGGCTTGTCGCTCTTGCCGATAAACGGTATATACGATTTCCAGCCGCGTTTGGGGAAGACGATATCGTGGAAATTATCCAGCCTGATCGCACCTTGTCCTACCTCCGCGTACAGCTCCTCGGGCTTCGTCATGGCATAGTACGTCAATAATCGTGCCAAAGCCTGATCTTTGTTCGCCGCCAGCTCTTTGTCCATTGCGATCGCATCGTTCACCAGCCGCTCGCCGTGCTTGATATATTTGCGTTCCTCACGCATGAAGAACTGGTTCAGTCCTTTCTTGGCCTTGGCGGTCGTTACGAACTTAAGCCATTCTTTCTGCGGGTGCTGACTGTTGGAGGTCAGTACCTCGATCTGGTCGCCGCCCTTCAGCTCATAGGACAGCGGCACGAGCGTGTGGTTGACCTTGGCGCCGATACAATGCTCGCCGATCTTGGAGTGGAGTAGGAAAGCAAAGTCCAGCGCGGTCGAGCCTTGCGGCATGGTCTTGATCTCACCCTTCGGGGTGAAGACAAACACCTCATGTGCAAACAGGTTGAGCTTGAACGTACCCAAAAACTCCATCGCGTCTTTGTCCGGGTGCGCGAGGATGTCCTTGATATCTTCGAGCCATTTGTCGAGTTCGCTGTCGTCGGATTCGCCGGTCTTGTATTTCCAGTGCGCGGCATAGCCGTGCTCCGCGATCTCATTCATGCGGTCGGTACGGATCTGCACCTCGACCCATTCTCCGTTCTTACCCATCACCGTCACGTGCAACGCCTCGTAACCGTTCGCCTTGGGCGTTGAGATCCAATCGCGGATACGCTCCGGGTGCGGACGATAGATCTCCGTGATCGCCGAGTAGATCATCCAGCATTGGTCTTTCTCGCTCATCGACTCGCTCGGCGTGAAGATGATACGCACCGCCATGATGTCATACACGTCCTCGAAGGCACATTGCTTGCTCATCATCTTCTTCCAGATCGAGTAAACCGACTTGATACGTGCTTTGAGCGTAAATTTATACCCCATGCTCTCCAAGCGCTCACGGATAGGCTTGCAGAAGACCTCGTAACTCTCGAGCTTGGTCTGCTTGATCATCTCTAACTTATCGTGTATCTCCTGCCAGGTCTCGGGGTGCTCGTATTTGAAACTCAGGTCCTCCAGCTCCGTTTTGATAGGGAACAGACCCAGACGGTGCGCCAGCGGCGCGTAGATATACTGCGTCTCACCGGCGATCTTGTACTGCTTGTCTTTAGGCTGCGAACCCAAAGTACGCATGTTATGCAAGCGGTCGGCGATCTTGATCAGTACCACACGGATATCCTCGCTGATGGTCAACAGCAGCTTGCGGAAGTTCTCCGCTTGCTCCGAGGCTTGGTCACCGAACACACCGCCGCTGATCTTCGTCAGACCACCTACGATCTGGGCGATCTTCTCGCCGAACAGACCCGCAATGTCCTGCTCCGTGTAGTCCGTATCTTCGACCACATCGTGCAACAGCGCCGAACAGATACTCGTCGAGCCCAGACCTATGTCCCGCACACAGATGCGCGCGACAGCAAGCGGGTGCATGATATAAGGTTCACCGCTCAGGCGACGCACGCCGTAGTGAGCCTTGTATGCAAAATTGAACGCATGCGTGATCAGCTCCACTTTCTGCCTGTGAGGCGTATGCGCATAGTCGTCCAACAACGCTTCAAACTCGCGTTGGATCATCAAATCTTCTTCCGCTGTAAACTCACTCTTTTGCATAATTTAACGCACTCTTTTATCTGCTTTCTCGCGTTTTTCTGCTTATTTTCTTTCGCTTTTCTGCTTATTTTCTTTCGCTTTTCTGCTTATTTTCTCGCGCTCCTTGGCACACTACATGCCAATTCGGCTGCAAAGTTACGAAAAATATTTGAAATACACAAGGATTTAACAATAAAAATTAAATTTATTTAAATTTTTAGGAGGGAAAGCCTTGTTATTTGCACAACTGTGCGAATGTAATTTCGGGGGAATTGCAAAGCAAGGCGGAGTCCGAAGTTACAACAAATATTTGCTCGTCTTTGTCCTTGGGGCTCGGGCATAGGCGGATAGACACGGCCTGTCCGCTCCTCAAGCCTCCTGCGCTGAACCCCTCGCTTTTTCGTGCGGCTGTTTACCTCCGGTGGTCTTGCTGTCTACCTCCGGTGGGTCTGTTTACCTCGCTTCCCTCGGTTCTGGTTCGTGTGTGCTGCTTACCTCCGGTCTTTGGCTGTTTAGTGGGTGTGTCGCGCGCGCTTTTTTTGAAAAATATCTCTTCCTCTTGCATATATCAAAAATTTGTTGTACCTTTGCACCCAAATTTTATTATGACTATGAATAAGTTATCCGTTATAGCATTTGCCCTCCTTGCGTTGCTCGCCTGCAACACCAAAAACGAACCCGCGCAGTCAGGCTCGAGCTCCGGCTCTGGCACCGATACTCCCGCGCCCACTACCGTTGACGGGCAACTCTTCGGACTCTTTTCCGTCAGTCCTACCAAGAAAGTCCATTTCTCGCAAGGTAATCTCCAATACCAAGACTCCACGAATACCTGGCGTTTTGCCGAGAACCAGTACGATCTCGTTAGTCGCGACAACCGTTATTTCGTCGACGTCATTCCGGGCTGGCAGGATATACCTACGGCTGGGGTACCGGAAACAATCCGACCCTCAAATCCCAAGAGCCGAGCGATTACCCGACATTCGTTGATTGGGGCTCCAATCCCATCTCGAACGGCGGAAACAAACCCAATCTTTGGCGCACCCTTACCAATGAGGAATGGCAATACCTGTTTGAAAGACGCCCGAAAGCAAAAGACCTCTTTGAGACAACCGCTAATATTCACGACATGACGGGCATCTTGCTGTTCCCGGACGATTGGACGACTCCCGATAGTGTGGTCGGCTCGAACATCAAAAATGGCATCGATATATCCCCGTACATCTACTACACCGATGCCGAATGGGCTATCATGGAGGCGCACGGAGCCGTCTATCTGCCCGCTGCAGCCATCTACACTAACGATGGTGATTACTTGATGTCCTATTGTTTCTACTGGACGGCAACTCCTTATGCCGAAAACACGGATTTTGCTTATAATGCGAACGATGGTGTGCATTTTGCTTCTACTGCCGGCAGTTATGGACCATCCATAGATGTAGAAGACGGCAGTATCTCCTTACGCAACTACCAATTCTTCGCCCGTCTCGTCCGCTAACTCCCCGCGCCGCCGTTGGCTGTCTACTTTTTGGCGCTATTTCGCCAAACCTCACAAAAACCGAGACGCTCTCCGCGCCTCGGTTTTTGTTGCATCGCGTACTTGTTGCCTGCTGGTTCCAATATATGCTCAATATATGCTCAATATATGCTTTACCCGACATCAACCTAACCAGAAAGGAATGACAAAACCAGAAAAAGATTGATCGTAGCGCGAAAGAATGGATCACTGATCAAACCGAGTGCAAAAATAATACTTTTTTCTTGAATTTCCAAATTTTTGACCACAAAAACTTCATTTTTCTTTAAAAAATGAGCAAAAACTTGCATATATGGCATAAAAGTTGTACCTTTGCAGCGGATTTAATTTGGAGTACTATGCGAAAAGCGATCTTTATAGGAATCTTATTGCTGTTGGGAATGTCCGTTTGGGCAGAGAAACAGTACACGGTGGTGCTGGATGCCGGACACGGCGGAAAGGACCCGGGTGCGGTAGGTCGGTTCTCTAACGAGAAGGATCTGAACCTGGCGCTGGTGCTGAAGATGGGAGAGCTGATCAATGCGCAGTATCCGGATGTGAAGGTGATCTATACGCGTAGCACGGATGTGTTCATTCCTTTGCAGGAACGCGCGAACATCGCCAACAAAGCAAATGCGGATTTGTTCATTTCGATCCACACCAATTCCTCGGACAAGAAAGAGCCGCGGGGCGTGGAGACGTTTATCTTAGGTACCGAGCGGATGGAGGCGAACCTGGACGTAGCGATGCGCGAGAACGCCGTGATCAAGTTAGAGTCCGACTACAAAACGACCTATGCGGGTTTTGACCCCAACTCGATCGACTCGTATATAATGTTCGAGCTGATGCAGAACAGCTACATGGAGCAGTCGCTGCTGTTCGCCGAGCAGGTGCAGCAACGGTTCGTAGGGCATCTGAACCGCGAGGATAGAGGTGTACGTCAGGCGGCATTCTGGGTGCTGCTCAAGACCGCTTGTCCGTCGATATTGTTCGAGATGGGCTTTATCTCCAACCCCGAAGAGGAGCGTTTCCTGAACCAGCCGGCATCGATCGCGCAGATGGCGAACGCGCTGGTGAATGCGTTCGGCGCGTACACGCACCGCGTGGCGGTAAGGAGTGAAGGGGTGAAGGACGCTGCGCTACAGGACGCTGCCAAGGCAGCTACAGGGAAAGAGGACGCTGC
>CAMHSB010000011.1 GCA_946187695.1 uncultured Bacteroidales bacterium | reverse complement strand
GCTCTTCCTTTTCTAACTAATTGTTGAATTGTAGGCATTTTGTTGTTTTTAATTTTGATGTTTGTTTAACTATAAATATTCCATACTTTTACCCGCGCTTTACTGCTTATATATAGGCGTTTGCGCATATGTAAGCCTATGCACGCGCTGAAAAAGCGTGCAAAGATACTACAAATTTTTCATATGGCAAAATTTTTTGGGCAAAAAATGCATTTTTTAGAGATTTTTCTCATTTTTGCGCAATCTACTTGGCAGAAACATGCTTGTATGGAGCTGCAAAGTAGGTTTGTGCAAAGAGGGGGGACCCCCAAAAACCTTCGTCCTTTTCCCGCAAATTCATTCGGGCCCAAACCTTCGTCCTTTTCCCGCTATTGCATGCGGGTCTAAAAAACCTTCGTTCATTTCCCAAGATATTATCTGGGATCTTAAACAAGCAAAAAATGGTGAAGCACAGGGCATATAAAAAGCGCCCCGCATCGCTGCGGAGCGCCCTTCCGACTTTTTATCTTCTCTTTTCGCTAAACGCTCAACGTTCAACGATTATCTCACTCTCACGCCTTGGAGCGTGTAGATAGCGCCATCTTGACGGAGGATGTAGATATGTCCGTCGCGTAGAATCTTCCGGCACGGAGCGATGGTGGTGCCGCTGCTCTCTTGCAGCGGATCTTCCACCACGATTTCTTCGATGTCCGTTGTCGGGTTGGTCGCATCGATGCGTCCTATGGTGATCTGGCGTGTAGCAGTCACACCCGACCCGTCCACTGCAGTCGCTTTTACGGTCACCGTACCTCCGTTATTCGGGGTGTTGGCGGTGAGCAAGCCACTGGACGGGTCTATCGTCGCGAGGTTAGCACCCGAAACAATAGACCAGATTACATTCTTATAGGTCGTATTCGTCGGCATTACCTCTACGTAGAGCAGCAGCATTGGTTTCTCCGCCGTGGTGGCATACAGCCCGTTTGCAGACTGGATGGTCATCGACTGCGCGTAGGTCACGGTACGCGCGGCATTGCTGTTGACGATATTCGAACGCCCGGACTGGTTAGCAGCCACGATACGTGCCGGAACGGAAGCGCCTGTAGATGCGGAACGGAGCACGAACTCGATTGCGTAGTAAGGCTGTGCATCCAATGCAACGTCCGTATAACTGGTGTTCACTGCCGAGACGGATGCAATCTGCGTGAGGGTGCTCTCGGATGAGCCGCGAAGGATATTGTAACTTACGACATCGGCGCCGCTGTATTGGTTCCATATCAGGTTCCACGTCATATCGTTCATTCCGCGGTTAATGGTCATATGTACGGATTGGTGAATCGGGCTGACGGCACTCATACCGCCTCCGTCGCTCATAGCACGAATCGCATAGCGCTCTGCTTTCTGCGAAGCGTCAGACGACCGGTCTGTGAAGCTGCCGATAGATGCATTCGCCGTACCTACCTCAACAAACTGATCCAGCACATTGGTCTCTTTGAGCACAACGACTTGGCTGAACGCCTCGGCGATGCTGTTGTCCCAATTGATTATGTAGTGACCGGTTGCATCCGTCGTTACCATCTTGATGACCGGTTTCGCAGAAGCTATGATATTGACGAGTTGCGTGATGGTCTGGGTACATCCGTTCGCATTGGTCAATTCCAGCGTGAGATAGATATTGGAGAAGTTCGTCAGCGGTGACACACTGGCTTTCTGCGTATTGAGTGTCAGCACACCGTCGCTGATGGTCAACTGCTTGTCACGTCCGTCAATACCGCGAGGAGTGACGGTGTGAGATGAGCCGTCGATGTCGATATACCATGCCACACCCATGTTCGCCGGCAGCGGAATCGTGATTTCCGTACCATCGACTAAAGTACTCGGCAGGGTCACGTTCGCATCATTGCTATCTACATAGATCATGCGCGAATGGGTCTTGCCGTTCATTGTGAGCGTAATGGTCTTCATGCCCGGCGTGCTCCATTGTACATACTGCGTTCCGAGCGCCGTTCCGCTGACTATCGTTCCGCCGTTGAAGTTCCATGTCGGAGTACCGCTCTCGCCGCCCATATAGACGATAGCAGCCTGCTCTCCTTTGCAGATGGTCGTCGGTGCTTCGATGGCCGGACGGTCGAAATGCAAGGTGACGGTATTCGAGAACGCCGACATCAAGTTGCGTTGGTCGATAGCCTGTACGCATATCTCGTAGTTACCGGCTGTCAGCACATTTTTGGATACGAGGATGCGGTTCGACTCCAAATACGGATATGCCGGTAGGTAAGCGGCTTGCGCATTGCCTCCGTTCTGCGGGCTGATGACATACGCACCGGCACCGGTCTGACCGGCATGCTTGACGCTGAGGTTATAGCGCATCTTGTTCGCCGGTGTATGGTCGTCCGCAGCATCATTCCACTCGATGAGGATACCCTCTGTAGTAGCTACGGCACGCAGATTAGCAGGTGCTTGCGGTGCTGCATTCGTTGCCGCACTTTCCACTTCTCGTAGAATCGTTTGATATCCTCCCTCACTAATCAGATAGCCGTACTCATCATAAGCCTCAGGCACGTACTTCTGATCATCCACAAACAAGCGGTTTGGTAGCACGTTGTACCAACCGTAGCCGGTACTCTCGGTCGCGTTCATGAAGCCTTGGCTAACGATTCCTTGCGGTCCCATGTACCATACATACCAGCCATAGACACTATTACCGGCGGCCTTGTTCCGACGGTATGCCGCGATGTCTGTATAGCCATCGTTATTGATGTCCAGGAAGGATGCAGATACTGCTTCGCCAGTGAGCAGTATTTCAGGAGCCAAGAAGGAAGTATTGGCATTGTTCCACAATACATACGTTGCATTATTGGCCGGGTCATTGTACTTGTTTATGGTAGCGATAATGTCTATGTATCCGTCACCGTTGAGATCCTTTAACCGGACGCCACTGAAATCATCTTGCGAAATAGTCTGACTGAACGGCACCTCAATTTGGAGGAACTGCCCGTTACCTTGGTTCTCAAAGAGAAGCATTCGGCTATATACCCGATTATAACTTTCGTACGGCACATTGGCTATATCCATCCATCCGTCTCGGTTGATATCAGTAAGGAGCACAATATTTCCACCATAATTGCCGGTAGAGCAGTCCTGCAGGGCGTTTTTGAGCGGATCCAATTCGCCGTCTGTCGTTACCTGTACCTCGCGGTAGGAATCTCCGTTCGGAACGAGGAAATAACAAGGCAGACCGTTTCCGCTTTCATTCTTAAAGACGGTCAGCTGACCGATGTTCAGCAAGTCCGCTTGGAGCGTATAATAGTAGTAGCCTCCTTCGTATTTTCCGTTATAGAAGTAGCCCAGGCGGCTATCAGTTACTATATCAGCAGACATATCGGGTGCATTATCTTGGTGCGGCAGATAGGTGCTGTAATTCAACAGCAGGTCCGCCGAACCGTTCTTATTCCAGTCTAACCAGAGGAAGCCGCCGTTCAACTGGGTATTCCATAAACCGGCAGCTTGTGTGAAAGCGAGCGGAGTGGCACCGGTATAAACCACATTGTCATACAGCACATCCATGTTGCCGTCCTGGTTGAAGTCGTTAAAGGCAAAGGTGTTCGCATTATCATAATAGCCGCCGCCCAATAGGTACCGACTCAAGTCGCCGCTTGTAACCTCTGTGCTGACACCGTTTGGCAGTACGGTCAGCGTCACGGAGTACGAAGCCGCTTTGTCGTTCAGCGCTGTTACGGTATGGGTAATCACTTTCTCGCCGGCCGTGCTAAACGATAGCAGGTTGCCATTGAGCACACCGCCGTCAAAGTCCCATGTATGGGTGTAAATCGCCGGCAGTTCCGTATAATGCACTTCCACAGCTTCGTTGAACGGTGTGATCTTGCGCGATAAGTCAAACTCCGCCGGTAGGTAGGTATGCTCGACAGTCGCTTCCTGACTCCAAGCCGAACCGACATGCTGCGCGTCAATCGCTTGTAAGGATACATAGAGTGTTGCAGGTGCGTACGTGCGCAAATCAAACGTATAGGTGTAATTGCGCCCCATGTTGCCGTCTAAGAAATTGCGGCGTGTACCGTCCGCACTGGCATGTGCGGCAAGTATCTCGTTTCCGCCTGCCGTCGTACCGATACGCAGCGCGTAGGTAAGATCGCCCGTCTGCGTCTGCGCATCTGCACCGTTGCCCCAACTAACGGTCAGGTAGCCGTTGTCATAGAGCAGCGTCGGAGCAGCCGGTGCCGTAGGTGCGGCATTGACCGTAGCATCCGCCATCGTAAACAGACGTGTCTTGCCTAAATTCATACCCGATACCCATACCTCTGCCTTGCCATCGTTGTCCAGGTCTTCGGCGTTAATGCGCCAACCTTCCATACTGACGCTGTTCCACTCGTCAGGCGAGGCAATGGTATAAAGCAACTGCGGGTTGGAGAAGGTCTTGTTCGCATTGCCTTGCAGCCACACAATCTCTATGTCCGTGTTGGCGGCAATTTCCGGTCTCCAGTCATTGGAGATGTTTCCACGGAATGCCAACAAGTCCATATAACCGTCGCCGTTGAGGTCCTGACAAGCCGAGAACCACAAGTTCTCTGTGCCATATATCTGCTCCGTCTGACGGGCGAAGTTGCCCTGACCGTCATTGAGGAAGAAGCAGGTATAAGCCCTATTGGTGGCATTATGCTTGGTAGAGAACGTAGCCAGGATATCGATGTCGCCGTCATGGTCGAAGTCATAGCAATAGAGCAGGTCATCCACGGCTGCATTGCTGTAGATATTGCGGTAGTCAAACTCGCCGTTTCCTTGGTAAATCATCACATACAACTGTGTTCCCGGGAAAATATAGTCGGTGAAACCGTCGTTATTGAGGTCAGCCGGTTGTACGATACGGCCGATGTTGAACTGAATCCATTTGCTGTTGCCCATATTCTGGTACAGGTAGCCGTTTTTCTCGTCAATCAGGTCGATGAATCCGTCGGCATTGAGATCCAGCGCGCGGGTGACGGCACTGACGGTATAACCGATTGAAGGTGCTTTATGTACATCTTGACGGCGCGGTGTTCTTGCCAGACATGCTCCACTGAGATTCATACCCGAACTCCAACCGGTGTTGGCTACCAGACCACTGGAACCGGAAGAGTAACTGCTGACATGCTCCGAATAGGTGCTTATCCATTCGGTCTCGTCGAACTGCGCCATAAACTCGTCGTAGGAATAGATTTGCATGTGCTCTTTGCGGAATGCTCCGTCTGCCATCTGATACATGATGTCGTTCGTTCCGGGCAGCATGTAATCGATGCGACCGTCGCTGTTGGCATCGAAGTTCGGCAAGAAAAGTGCACCTTCTACCAACTCATAGTTAGCACCGGAGGATAGCAATGAGTTGAAAGACCAAGAATGGCCGACATCCGCATGTCCGTCGTGGTTCACATCCTCTATGAAGGTCGGCGAGCCGCTGGCAGTACCTAACATCCGCTCCGAATGGAAATCATTCGTGATGTCCTTGGTTAGAATGGTTATATCATCCTTAGTATATACCGCCTGCTTGAGTCCATTGCCGCTGAAGTCATAGAGTGTCGCTGCGTCCGGCATGTTGATGTTGGTGTAGCCCTCTTCAGCCCGTTTGGCACCTATCCAAACTACATAACCGTCCTTCAACCCCTTACGGTTCCAATGGCCGCCCCAATATTCAACCCACTCATTTACAAAAGTACCGAATACAATGACTGTGTCGCCTTCCGTAATGTCCAGATGGCTGATAAACGGCTCGCCATTCAGAGAAAGCATATCATAGACGGTAGTCGAATTTAACCAATTCCCGTCGTACCACTGCAACTCAAACGTCAGTCTGCCGTCTTCTACGTTTTCGTTGTCTTTCGCATGATACATGCCCTTGATAGCCTGTACAGGGTCTTCCTCTAATCGCCACTGGGCAGTATCTTTCAGGTTGTTGTAATCTACAACCGTCAGGATGTCCGGACTGTTGGTGTCGAACGCATAAACAGGACGAATAATCGTATTCTCTGTGAGATTCGTCAGCGCATGATCCCATCCGGTAAAGGTATGGTATTTCATTGCCGGAGCGTCCGGAGCCGCTGTTACCGAACCGCCGATGAGCACAAACTGCGTATCAAGCGTGTCTCCTGTCAAATCCATGAATAGTACTTTCACGTACCCTTCCGGCGTGCAGTCATCGAGTAAATTCCATATAGGACGGATGGTCAAGTTACCATATACGTGTGTGAACTCATGATCCCAGCCGGCAAACTGCATGCACTCATTGGAGTGAACCGGAGCAGGAGGCGCTATAGCCGCATTTCCCGAAGTAAGATACTGTGTGCTAATCGGCTGGTCATTCTCGCCGAGGAAGACTACTTCAAAATGTTGGCATAAGGAAGTGATAGAAACGATATGCGTTGCAGAGCCGTAGAAAGACAAACTGTCTGTCTCGCCGGTCCAAATCACATCCGTACCGTCCTGTACTACCGAACCGCTTGACCATACATTGTTCGAAGCCAATGCAGTGGCATATGCTTCGGTAGAACAGCTGAACGTCAAGTGATAGAAATAGTCCGGATTCAGTATGACGAACCCGCCATTTCTCCGGACGACGATGGAAGAATCGTTACTGTTGTAGCTAATAGAACCATATAGCGTAAAGCCGTCTTTCGTAATGCGGGACACGCTACCTCCTTGACTTTCCGCCCATTCGGTAGCCGTCAGCGAGATGATGGCTTTCGCACGATACAGCGGATGAACCGTCAAATCATGCATGATGCGACTGAAGTCAGTCACATCCCAACCGGCAAACTCCATACATTCATCTTCATGGGCAGGTCCGGCAGGAATGTTTGTCAAACCTTCGCCGGCCATTACGGTTTCACGAGCTATCTCCTGTCCGTTTGCGTCCAAGAACACAACCACACACGGCACTTGCTCATAGTAATCGCACGGGAAACCAATTTTCTGCAGTTCGATATTTTCGGATGCATTGGCAGGAAGAGTGAGGGTCAGTGAATTGGTGGCTCCGTACCAATAAACGACATTACCGTCCTTGCGCAGCGTACCGGTATTGCATGTGAGGGCATCCGATGAACCGCTACTACAAATAAACTTCATACCATAGAACGTGTTTTCGCGGATGATAGTCAACCGATCCCCAGGAGTGAGGTATAAGTTTGACCAATACCAATAGGGCTCGGTGCGCGAAGAAGCGTACGTCGCAGTCATGGAATAGTCATTATACGTGTAGGTGAAACTGGTTCGGGCGTTCCGGTTCCAGTCCGACAACTCCCATTCTGTGAAACTGAACATAGCATGCACGTCCATATCGCTATGCACCGCAGAGAAATCTTTGTCCCATCCGTCGAAGCACTCATGGGAAACCACCGGTGCTGTTGCACTACCGCCTACGGGCACCTGCTCCGTCTTCAGCAGCGCGCCGTTCAGACCGTAGAAGTTTACCGTATAAGGAGCATTGTCCGTCGCATCACAGATGATGGTCATGTCGAGTATATTGAGATAGGCATCCGTAATCTCCACCTGCGAAGCACTACCGGTCCATACATAGTCGTTTTGTCCCTGCGCATCACGTAAGATGATTTTCTTGATACGGTAAGGAGCGGTGATTGTGATGCTATGACCGGTATAGACCGTCAGCGCAAGACCTTCCCATTGATAGCTGGAACTAAACTTCAATGTATAGTAAACATCACCTTTGCTCAGCCTGAGCTGCTTGCCCTCTTTAGAGTAACTGAGGTTATCAAACTCATCATCTGCACCCATGAAATTTTCATCCGCTATCTCTTGCGGGGTAATGATGGTTGTATCATTATAGGTACTTTCGTCCTCTACGAACGGCGCTTCCGGTACTTCTGCAGTAATGGTGAACGAATCAAACAACGCAGTACCGCCGATAGTCACTGTAATCGTCTGCGCAATACCTGTCCATGATACAACAGTGTTATTGGCTGACGCACTGCCGTCGCTCCAAGTAGAACCGGAAAGCGCATTCGCGTGACTGTTCTGCTTCATCGTGAATGAAGCGGAAGTAATCACTTGCCCCTCAGCCACCGACACGGTCATCGTGTTGCCCGAACGGGTGACAATCGCGTTCTGCGACGTGTTCCACACTACGGCGTTGCTGCCGGTACCTTGTGCGAACTCCACCGTCACACCGTCTTGTGAATAACCGGTAACAGCGGCTCCGTTGCTCAAGCTCTGTGCATTGGCCCATTCAGCCGCGGTAAATGTTACTTGTCCTTGCATCGCTACTGCCATCAGCAGCGCCAATGCGAAAAATAGTTTACGTCTCATATGAATGAATAGTTTATTTACTAAAAAAGGCGGTACCTGACATAAAGTCAAGCACCGCTTATTGCGTTGCGAAATATATACCGCCCTTCTTGTCTCGGCGAAGCCTCGAACGATTACTGCTTTCGCAGTCTTCGTATATGGTGGGGGGGGGTAAAATTGAACATTCTGCTCTGCGGAATAATCATTCGAGCTATGCGAGATAAGAACATTGCCATATATGTTCTCGCCCTGCGCTTCTTTTGGTCATTTGTAAGTGAGTAGTCGAGCATTTCAGGGGTTACAATTGATTTAAAATATGATGTCTTTATCCAGTCCCATCTTATCATTTAAGAGGTTGAAACCTATCACACTTTGTGATAAGTTCTAATGAGTTTGTGTTCTTATGTTTAATCTGATTGCTAACTGCCATTTCTTGTTAAAGCATCATTTCTAATTCTGTCGAAATCGCCATAATTAAATATACCGAATTCGGTATAATTACAATTCAGCGCACAAAATTACACAAAAAATTTGATATATGCAAATTTATTTGCAGAAATCTTTTGTCCCCACCTAAAAAACGTGCTAAATTATGGTAATTCACACCCTCGAATGCCCCATCTTTCTACTTGTTTCAATCATTCTTTCCCGAATGAGATGTGCTTCGCACGTCTGTTTTTATTCTTTCCCGAAAATTTTTCCCAAAACAATCGCTCCGTTTTACCTTCGTCCATTTCCCGAAATTTCATTCGGGCCCAAACCTTTGTCCTTTTGCAGAGATTATATCCTGCGTCCCACCCTCCTTTTGGGAATTTCTGCAATTTTCTTCAAAATAATTTGCATAGTATAAGACAGTGCCCTTGCGGCTAAAGCACCAGCCACTCTCCCGCCACTCCGGCGCCACTCGCGCGAGCTCCTCTATTTTTATCACATCGCCGCCTTCTTTCCTGCTTGTCCCAATATATGCTCAATATATGCTGAATATATGCTCAATATATGCTTATCCTGACGTCGACCTAACCAGAAAGGAATGAGAAAACGAGAAAAATCCACAAAAAACGCACGGACGCTTGCACATCTTGCAAAATATTGTACCTTTGCGGCGGAATTGGATGTAATCAGAACAATTATTGTTGCTTTCTAAAAGCAGCAGGGCTCATTCCTTCATGGCGCTTGAAAAAGGTCCCGAAATGGCTTTGGTTCTGGAAACCGAGCTGATCGGCTATTTCCTGAATGGATTTAGTTGTGGTAAGGAGCAATGTTTTTGCCCGCTGGACAAGGACATGTTCAATACAGGCGCTTGCGGTCATGCCGAGGGTCTGTTTGACTGTGTTTGCCACATAACGCGTGGTGAGACATAGTTGGTCGGCATACCAATCGAGTGAGTGCTGCTGCTCACAATGGGCATCCACCATGTGCATGAAACGACCTGTTATTTCCTCGTTACGAGACATTTCTGTGGAATTTTGCTTTGGGAAATTATTGGCTTCTTGCTCTGCCAGATAATAGAAAAACGACCTGATAAGAGGGATTGCCGCTTTGCGGTCTTTTTCTGCTATTACCTCACGCATCAGGTCAAAATATTGTATCAAGCGCTGCACCTTCTTAGGACTAATATTCCAAACCGGATGTACATAAATATAGGCAGTTGCTGCCAGCGGGAAATTCAAATTGAGTTCCCCTATAAACTCGCGGGACATAGATATCACCAGCAACTCCACATAATTATCCATCTTATCCGGTTTCTGAATCAGCAGTTCGGGAGAAATAAGGCATCCTTGGTTGGCGGTCATCTCATACTCCTTATTATTAATACGAATTCTCAAACAGCCGCTTTTCACAATCTGAATACAATAGGTGGGCGTGAAATAATGATCCGGAAGAATCAGCGTACTGAATCGCTCCTGTGTACTATTGATTTCCATGACGGCGACATCATCTATGGTTGTTTTACCGGGAATAAAACTCATCCATTTGAATCCCGAGTAATCCTTTAGAATAGTGTTCTCTTTTTCACACTTTTCTACTTCTACATGTTTTTTTTGTTCCATAATGTTCGGTTTTAGATGTACGAATTAAAACAATTTGTGTGCAAAGGTACAACAATTTTTTGACATGTGCAAGCATAATAGTAGATTTAGAACAATTTTTGCATGAATTAGAAAAACGCTAATCCATTATAAAGCAGTACTTTTGCAGCCGTTTTTGAAAAATGCTCACGAAAAAAGAACAAAAATATGAAGATTTTATTTGTAATAGACAGTTTCTATACGACGAACAACGGGACGTCGATTTCTGCACAGCGTTTTGCAGGCGAGTTGCGCAAAAGAGGTCATGAAGTGAAAGTTCTCTGTTGGGACACTCCAGAGTACATTGAGAACAATTTGACAGATGGTGATTTCACCACAAAAAAGTTCCATATTCCGGTATTCCAACCGCTATGCGACAAACACGATTTCAGTTTTGCGTATAATGATACGGAGGTTGTGCATGCCGCGTGCGACTGGGCGGACATTGTACATGTGTTCGTGCCGTTCGGGATTGAGATGGAGGCAATCAGTTACTGCCACAAGATCGGAAAACCGGTGACGGCAGCCTTCCACATCCAGCCGGAGAACATGACTTCGTCGGTGAGCATGGGCAAAGTGGAATGGTTCAACGAGATGTTTTATCGTTCTTTCCGCCGGAATATATACAATCGCGTGCGCCACGTACACGTACCTTCTTTATTTATGGGCAGGATGATTGCGGAACGCGGCTACACTGCCAAGATCCATGTGATCAGCAACGGGATCCAGGACGCGTTCATGGAAGCCGGAGAGTACAAAAAGGAGCACAGGAACAATGTTCAATGTGCAAAAGAGGTCTTCAAAATTATGATGATCGGGCGGTTGAGTCAGGAGAAACGTCAAGACGTCATCATCAACGCTGTAAAGTACTCGAAGTATGCTGATCGTATCCAACTCGTTTTCGCAGGCAAAGGTCCGGAATACGAGAAATACGTGGAGTTGGGCAAAGACCTGAAACACCAACCGCAGTTTATCTATGTAGGGCGTGACGAACTGATAGAGGAATTGCTGACGACTGATCTGTACGTTCACGCCTCCGACATGGAGAGCGAGGCCATCAGTTGCATTGAGGCGTTTGCAACGGGATTAGTGCCTGTTATTGCCAACAGCCATGTGAGCGCTACGCCGCAGTTCGCTTTGGACGGTAGAAGTCTGTTTATGCCCGGCGATCCGAAAGATCTGGCGCGTGCGATCGATTACTGGCTGGACCATCCGGAGGAGCGTCTGGAGATGGAAGAGCGGTATCGTCAGGCGGGGCGTCAGTATAGTTTGGAGGCTTCCGTTACTAAGTTTGAAGAGATGTTAAACGAAGAAATCCAGGAAAATGAAGCGCGTACTACTTTTGAGTCTCTTCGCCCTATTCGTCAGCGTGAGAGCTTTGGCCGCAGACTTCGTCGCGTTGCCGCACTTTTCTAAAACAGACAAAGGCTTGTTTGGAGGACCTGTCGGGAAAGGAAGAATGTATTTCGACATCGTTCTGCCGGCGATTACGCCCAACTTGCTGATAGATGTCGGAATGAGTATGTCGCAAGTGCACGGCGTAATAGGAATGGCACCTAGATGGTTTGCCATGTTCAGCCCCACCGCTTGCCCATATGGCGAACTATATACAGCGCCGAAGAGCAGTTCGGCAATAATGATTACTTTTAGAACGTATTTTTGATATGAAAGTGAATAGATTTTTAGTCGGCGCAATCGTTGCAGGCTTGGTAATTACCTTTTTGTTTGTTGCGCTTAGCATGCATGCTCAAGAGCGGATTGAACCTTTCCCGTTTGGAGATTTCGAACATTGGAAGTCCAATGATATTAAAGAATCGTCGCTTATTGGCGGTCAAACGAAGACCATCTATAAATTCGCCGGCACATGGGATTGCAGCAACGCGCACGCTAAAGCATTCGGCATCGACAAGGTGTCGGTGTCTGTTATACCCGAGAAACGAGGCGAAGGAACGTGTTGTCGTATGGAAAGCACGCTGGAGACGGTAAGTGCGATTGGTATTGATTTCAAAGCTCTGGCTACGGGTTCGATTTTCACAGGAAAGATGATTGATGTGGTGGGCATGAAACAAAGTTCTGATCCTAACTCCGCGATTGATATGGGAGTGCCGTTTACGGGTCGTCCGAGTGCATTGATCCTCGATTACAAAGCGCTTATTCAAAACCAGCAAGCCGTCTATGCTCCAGCCAAGACTAAAGTGAAGAATGTCGACGGTCGTGATGCCGGACAGATCACTCTCATTCTCCAACACCGTTGGGAAGAGAACGGACACGTCTATGCGTACCGCGTAGGAACGGTGCAAAAGAAAATCACGCAATCCACCGATTGGCAGAACGACTTCCGTCTTCCGGTTCAGTATGGTAAATCGTCCTTGGCGCTTACCAATAACCGCCATCAGACCCATAACAGCAAAGGGGAGATGGTCTGCATCGAAGAAGTGGACTACCGTGGAGACCTTGAACCAACCCATATCATCGTTCAAATTTCTGCCGGCAGTATGGCTCCGTTTACCGGTTGCCCGGGAAATACAATGTGGGTAGATAATATCCGTTTGGCGTACGATAATAGTGCTTTAGCGCAAACGAAAAAATGAAGAGTGGTAAATCTTTTATATTAGTACTGATGTTGCTTTGCGTGCTTCCGTCGGAGGCGCGCAAACGGCATACCATCAATATATCACAGGATTACCAATCGGTGGTGGTGAACGAGGATAGTACGGTTACTTTCTGCTACTGCGGGGTAGGCAAGCGGGTAAACGTTTTAGGAGATTTCTTCTATGCAGGCGAGGACAGTACGCGTTACACCGATTTGCGCAGCAAGCGCGTGAAGATGAAACGGGAGAGTGACGGTTGCTTCCATGCCACTACTCGCCCTATCCAATCGGAGGTTTATACGTATTGTTTCAAGGTGAATGGCAAACGCAAAAATGATCCTTTGAACAATGATACCGCTTGGCAGATGACGCATAAATGGAACATCGTGACGGTAGGCGGGACGGCACAAACAGAACTATACCAACAACCTGCACATCAAGGCACAATGCTACATGCCCGTTGGTATAGCTCGGCGGAGAAGTTAAACAGGCGGGTGAATATATACTTACCTGCGGGGTACAGCGATACACTCCGTTATCCTGTTCTTTACTTGCTGCATGGTATCAGTGGTTATGAGGGTTCTTGGAGTGAACGGGGAAGGGCGATTCAGATATTGGAAAATTTGGTGGCGCAAGGAAAGTGCCAACCGATGATTCTTGTGATGCCGGACGTGAATGTCAAGCCGCAAGAAGGCAAGCCGACTCATCGCTCGTTGTTCAACAATATCATGAATTATTCGCGCTTGTGTCATGATCACGACATTGAACGGGCCTTGGTAGAACTGACGGCATTCGTGGATTCAACGTTTCGTGTTTCCGATGACCATTATATCGCAGGTCTTTCGGATGGTGCACGGATGGCTGCCAATACCGCCAATCTGTTGCCGAACTATTTCTCTGCGGTCGGGCTCTTTTCTCCGGTGGTACACAAAGAGCAGTTGCCAAAAGATAGCGCGACCTATTACGTCTATTCCGGCAAGACAGACATGTTCCATGCGAACGCCAAACGTTTCAATCGTCGTTTGGATAAAGCTCAAGCCCCGCACGAATACACCGAAACCATCGGTGGACACACTTGGCGCAACTGGCGGCTGTATTTGTCAGATTATTTGGTCAAGCTTTGAAATTCTATCGGAACGTGAACCTGTGATGGCCGCGTTCTTTTTTTTTTGTATAATTTGTATAAAAATACACAAACCCTTGCGTATGTCAAAAAAAAGTAGTAATTTTGCACGCAAAATTGTGTAACCATGAAAAAAGTGTTGTTTTTGATTCTACTGTCCGTAGTGATGCAGCACGTGACGAAAGAGAAGATTGATCAATTTGTGTAAGAATTGAAGAGTGAAGAGTTAAGAGTGAAGAGTATGAAGACAGTAGTTATCACCGGCGGATCGTCGGGCATAGGAAAAGCGACGGCGGAGTTGTTTGCAGCCAAAGGTTGGCAGGTGTTTGAATGGTCGCGGAGCGGTAAGTCCACCGACAAGGTGACGCATATCGATTGCGACGTGACGAAGCCGGAGCAGACGAAGGAAGCCGTGAAGCAGGTATTGGCGCAGGCCGAATCGATCGACGTGTTTATCTCGAACGCCGGCTACGGTATCAGCGGAGCGATCGAGTTCACGAGCACGGAGGATGCCCACCGCCAGATGGAGGTTAATTTCTTCGGTGCGCTGAACAGCGTGCAAGCGGTGCTGCCCCACATGCGGGAACGGAAAGCGGGACGGATACTGTTCACGAGTAGTGTGGCCGCCGTACTGAGTATTCCGTATCAGAGTTTCTACAGCGCCTCGAAGGCCGCGATCAATGCTTTGGCGCTGGCTTTGCAGAACGAGGTACGAGCGTTCGGTATCTATGTGGGTGTCCTGATGCCTGGGGATGTGTCGACGGGATTTACCGCAGCCCGCAAGAAATCCGAAGAGGGCATGGACGCGTACGGCAATATCCGTAAGGCGGTGGCAGCGATGGAGAAAGATGAGCAGGGCGGTATGCGGCCGCAGCAGATGGCAAAGGACTTGTACAAGATGGCAACCCGTCGTTGTCCGGCACCGCAGTATGTGGGCGGCGCGCAGTATAAGATCTTCTGCTTGTTGGATCGGCTGCTGCCGAAGCGATTGGTGAATTGGATTGTGGGACAGTTATATTGAGATGCATAAGATTCAGGACAGAGACAGGTGGTATGCTTTCTTCCGACCGTACGTCGATTGGATGTTCCGGCGGTCGTATAGGCGTTTTGAGTATATAGGGAAGGAAAATATCCCGACCGACGGGGCGGTTATTTTCGCACCGAACCACACAAACGCTTTGTGCGATGCGATGGCGATACTCGGTATCGACCACGGACGGAAGGTTTTTGTTGCGCGCGCGGATATCTTCAAGGACCCGAAGAAAGCGGCTATCTTGAACTGGCTTAAGATCATGCCGATCAGCAGGGTACGCGACGGACTGGAGGAGGTACGGCATAACGACGAGACGATGAACAAAGCAGTGGACACCCTGCGGGACGGTGTACCGTTCTGTATCTTCGCCGAAGGAACGCACCACCCCGATCGGACGATCCTGCCACTGAGTAAGGGTATTTTCCGGATCGCGCTGCAGGCGAATGAGAGTTTTGGTGCAGAGAAGCCGATCTATATCGTACCAGTGGGGATTGCGTATGGCGATTATTTCCATCTGTGGGACAGCGTGCGCGTGACGATCGGCGAGCCGATCAACGTGACGGCGTTTGTTCAGAGTCGATTGTCTTTTGTCGATAGCCGGGCACAGCTGATCATGGAGTTAAGGGAGGTGCTGACCGAGCGGATGACAGCGCTCGTAGTGAAGAGTGAAGAGTTAAGAGTGAAGAGTGAAAGATTGCCGCGGTGGGCAGCGATACCGCTGGCGGTGGTGCTGAGTCTAGTGTTTGTGGTGAGTGCGGCGATGACGGTTCCGTTGTGGGGGATGTGGCTGTTTATACAGCACAAGGTGAAGGATCGGGCGTTCCATAACTCGATACAGTATGTATGGCAGTTGGTATTTTTGACATTGACGCTGTTGATACCACTACCCTTCTGGATGTTCTTTCAAGAGTACATCTATCAATTAAGAATTAAAAATTAAAAATTAAGAATTAAGAATGATACGAGTTTATGTTGTAATTGCGCTGTATGTGTTGGTGCCGGTGTTGATTATTGAGGCATTCAAGCGCTGGAATTGGATGAAGAAAGTGGGCACGGTGGTGGCTGCCTATGCGATCGGTATTCTATTTGCGCTGACGGGGTTTGTGCATTTCGAGCCCGGGACGGTAGAGGTAGCATCGTTCAGTAAGATCCAGTCGCTGCTGATGTCGGTGACGGTACCGTTGGCGATACCGTTGATGCTGTTCAACTGCGATTTTAAGTTATGGACGAAAGCGCTGCCGAAGACCCTGTGGTCGCTGGTAGGCGGTATCGGTGCGGTACTGGCTGCGGTAATCAGCGGTTACTATATCTTCCGCACCCCGGAGGTGCCGGAGTTTAACAAGGTAGCGGCGATGATGACGGGTATCTACACGGGCGGTACGATGAACTTCAACGCCTTGGGTGCATCGTTGGGCGTCGACAAGACGACCATGGCGATCGTGCTGGCATTTGAGATGGTACTGACAACGCCGTATATCTTCTTTATCATCGGCGGCGGTTACAAGATGTTCCGTAAGATCTTGCCGTACGACGACGTGACGCGCCGCGGACGCAAGGACGAAGAGGTGGAGACCAAGGATATCGAGAACTACCAAGGCATGCTAAGCAAGAAGAACGTAGGCGGTATGTTCGCCGGCTTGGGACTGAGTGTGCTGTTCTTAGCGATCGGTGCGGGTCTGGCCTTGCTGCTGACAGGCACGTTGAACGAGTTGGTGGTGATACTGACGATCACGACGCTGTCGATTATTGCGTCGTTCTTCAAGAAAGTAAGGGAGTTGCCGAAGACCTTTGAGTTGGGTATGTTCTTTATATTGATCTTCTCGGTGATCGTGGCCTCGCTCTTCGATATCCACAGCGTGAACGGCGGGTCGCTGATGATCGGCGGGTTTGTCGCTTGGGTGATGACCTGTGCGGCGAGTCTGCATCTGTTGCTCTGCCGGATCATGCATGTGAGCGGCGACTTGTTCTGCGTGAGTCAGATCGCGTTGCTCTGCTCACCGCCTTTCGTACCGCCGGTAGTGGGTGCGATGAAGAATAAGAAAGTGCTGATTTCGGGTATTGCGATCGGACTCGTTGGTTATGCAATCGGCACATATTTAGGGGTTTTAATAGCTTATATTTTAAATTAGAAATCTATATCTCTAGAATTCTAGAACACTAGAAAAATGAAAAAGACGATTATAGTATTATTGGCGGTGATGATGCCGCTGGCGGTGATGGCGAAGCGGGAGAAGAAACCGCAGGAGGTGGACTCGTTGGGCAATAAGATCAAGACGGGTTGGAACTTCGGTATTCTGCCGTCTGTAGCGTACGATGCCGATTACGGTTTTCAGGGTGGTATCTTGACGAACGTCTATTATTACGGCGACGGCAAGCAGTACCCGGAGTATATCCATTCGCTCTATTTCGAGGGCGCTTATACAACCAAGCACCACGGTATCTTCCGTTTTAACTACGACTCGAAGTACCTCATTCCGGGTTATCGGTTGACCTTGGACGCGACCTATCTGCCGGACGCGATGTGCGATTTCTACGGCTTCAACGGGTATCAGTCGAAGTACCACTATACCTGGCACGACTGGAGCAAGAAGCCGGAGAAGATGAACGTGGCGGAATACCGTTCGCGTGTGTTCTATAAATACAAACGCGACCTGATCCGCGTGGCGGGCGATATAGAGGGTACGATCTACAAGGACCTGAAATGGAACGCGGGTCTGGGTGTGTTGGGTTATCTGATCGACGACTGCGACATCAAGATGCTGAACGGCAAGAACGAGTACGACCCGAGTTTGGATCATCAGAAGGCTTTGAATCCGAATGAGGAGTTGTTGTACGATAAGTACAAGCAATGGGGGCTCATCGGCGATGAGGAGAAGAACGGTGGTTGGCATCCTTATCTGCGCGGCGGTATCACGTACGACACGCGTGACAAACGGCAAGGACCGAATAAGGGTATCTACACGGACCTGTTCTTCACCTATTCGGCAGCGTTCAACGCCAAGTACGGCAACCAAGCCGCAGCGGGGTATAACCACTTGCAGTTCAATTTCACCTTCCGGCACTATGTGCCTTGTTACCGCGACAAGAACGGTCAGAATAGGATCACTTTCGCTTATCGTGTGGGCGTGCAGAACCTCGTAGCGGGTCGGTCGCCGTTCTACATGAACAACTACATGAACACGCTCTTTATCCAGCGTGTGTACTACGAAGGACTGGGTGGCGGTAACTCGGTGCGCGGTATGATGGCGAACCGTATCCTGGCGAACGGTTTTGCGTTTGCGAACGTGGAGTTCCGTTTCCGCGTGGTGAATTTCGATATCGGTCGCCAGCATTTCTTTATCGGCCTGAATCCGTTCTTCGACTTGGGTATGGTAACCCAGCCCTACAGTCTGGATGAGTTGGTGGCGTTGCACACGGACGGCATGTACAAGACCTTGCAGGAGAGCATGACCGCTGCGGAGGCGAAGTATGAGGACTATTTCTCCACGAACCCGAAGGATATCTACATGCCGCATATGACGGCAGGTCTGGGACTGAAGATCGGTATGAACGAGAACTTCGTGCTCTCTGCCGACTGGGGCATGCCGATCGACAAACAGGACAATGCCAAGTGGGCGAATTTTTATGTAAAGATGGGCTATTTATTCTAACACATATATGAAAGACACAACGATTATAGAACCGGCATGGATCGACCTGCATCTGCATCTGGACGGGTCGATATCGGTGAAGACCGCACGAAAGATAGCGGGTATGCAGAGCATCTCATTACCCTTATCGGACGAGCGGTTGAAACAGTCGTTGTCGGTGATGGACGACTGCCGAGACCTGAATGAATACCTGGAGCGGTTCACTTTACCGTGTTCGCTGTTACATATCCGCGAGGCTCTGTATCTGAGTACGTACGAGTTGTTGGACGAGCTGCAGGCACAGGGACTGCGTTATGCGGAGATCCGTTTTGCGCCGCAGAAATCGACCGCCGTGGGTATGTCGCAGTACGAGGCGGCGGAGATCGTGCTACGGGCTATCCGTGACGAAGGTATGCGGTGCGGCCTGATCGTGAGCATGATGCGCGGGGATGACAACCAAAAAGAGAACCGCGAGACGATCGAGGTAGCGCGGCAGTTATACGGCAAGGGTGTCGTGGCAGTGGATTTGGCCGGTGCGGAGGCGCTCTACCCCACCCGTATGTTCCGCGAGGAGTTTGAATTGGTACATAAGGCCGGTGTGCCTCTGGTGGTCCATGCCGGTGAAGCCGCAGGTGCGGACAGCGTCCGCGAAGCGATCGAGGCCGGTGCGGTACGTATCGGTCACGGTGTACGGGCGTTAGAGGATCCGGAGGTGGTGAAGATGTTAGTGGACCGGAAGGTGACCTTGGAGTTATGTCCGACGAGCAATCTGAACACGGGTATCTTCAAGTCGTACGCGGAGTATCCGTTGCGTAAGCTGCTGGATGCGGGTGTACGGGTGACGATCAACACGGACAACATGACGGTGAGCAACACGACCCTGCGAGACGAGTGGCGTCATATGATTGAGACCTTCGATCTGACGTACGACGAGATACAACTTATTTCCCAATACACGAAAGAAGCCTGTCTGTCATGAAAAAGAAAAGAAACACGACCGGTATATGGATTGTGATCGTAGCGGCGGTGGCGCTGGAGGCGATCTCGTGCATCATGTATTTTGCAAGCCGTGCCGCGATCAAGAATGAGGCGGCGCAACGTGCCAAGACCGAACTGCGCAAGGCGGAGTTGGAGATCGAGATGCACACGGTAGATATGGAAACAGCGGCACGCACCTTGGCGTTGCTGGTTCAGAAAAACATCAACTGTCCCGATTCGGTCTATGCAGCCACCAATCTGGCGGTACGCACGTTGAGAGAGCACACGAGCATGGCGGTCGCTTATGTAGCGGATTATTTCCCGCAGAAAGGACGCTATTTCGAGGTGTGCAGCAGTCGCATCACGGAGGATAGTGTCTATACACGCGAGATCGGTAATGTTGAGCATGACTACATGGAGATGGAATGGTGGCAGAACGGCTTTGTACACGACAGCTGCTGGTGGTGCGAGCCGTATATGGACGACTCGGGTTCGGAGGCACCGGTAGTGAGTTGCTCGTATCCGGTGAAGAACAAAGAAGGTCAAGTGGTGGCAGTGGTGTGCGTGGATATGACGCTCGATTATCTTCAAAAGAAACTGCCGGAGTATCTGCAAGTGTATAAGAACAGTTATTACTCAATCAAATCGAGCAAAGGCGGTGATATCGTGCGGGTGATCGATACGATCCCGGGACGCAAGTACAACGTGTTCAACGAAGAGATCGACGCGACGGGCTGGCATATCGAGATCATCATTCCGGAGGATGAGATGTTCGCCGACCTGAACCGTATCGGTCGGATCGTGGGTCTGCTGATGCTGCTCGGTCTGGGTGTGCTGATCTTCATCATCTGGCACGCCGGCAAGAGCAATAAGCTGCTGATGGAAACGACGGCGCAGAATGAACGGATGGAGAGTGAGTTGCAGATCGCGAGCACGATCCAGATGGCGATGCTGCCTAAGGTCTTCCCGCCTTTCATGGACCGTTTGGACCTCAATATATACGGTATCGTCGATCCGGCAAAAGAGATCGGCGGAGATTTGTATGATTTCTACGTACGGCATAACAAACTCTTCTTCTGCATCGGCGATGTGAGCGGAAAGGGTGTACCGGCCGCACTCGTGATGGCGATGACGAGGTCGCTGTTCCGCAGTATCACCTCGCACGAGGAAGACCCCGCCGTGATCATGCGGAAGATGAACAAAGCGATCGTGGATCAGAACACGCAGAACATGTTCCTCACTTTGTTCTTAGGTGTACTGGACTGCGAGACGGGTGCGTTAGGTTACTGCAATGCGGGGCATAACGCACCGGTGATAGTAAAAGGATTAGAGGATGAGAGGGTTAGTGGATTAGAGGTGGTGCCGAATCTGCCGTTGGGTATTGAGCCGGAGTTTGTGTTCACGGCGCAAGAGATGCAACTACAGCACGGCGACACGCTCTTCCTTTACACCGACGGTCTGACGGAGGCAGAGAACACACGGCACGAGTTGTTTGGCGAAGATCGGATGATGCATGCCTTGAAGGACGAGAAGATGCAAGGTCTCTCTCCGCGGCACATGGTAGAACGAATGAAGACGATGGTGGAGGACTACCGCGAAGGTGCTGACCAGAGCGACGACCTGACAATGCTGGTGGTACGTTACCAGACGCCGGCCCTGATCATGCGCAACGATATAGAACAGATACCTACCCTGGCAGAATGGATCGAAGGTCTGGGTGTGCCCGAAGAGCTGAACATGCCGATCAACCTCGCGCTCGAAGAGGTAGTGAGCAACGTGATGCTCTACGCCTATCCGCACTCGAGCGGACGCGTGATTGTGGAGCACACGGCACCGATGGTATTTACCATCACGGACAGCGGTATTCCGTTCGATCCTACGAAGCAGAAAGAGGCGGATATTACCCTGAGTGCCGAAGAACGTCAGATAGGCGGATTGGGTATTCACCTGGTGCGTCAGATCATGGATGAGGTGATCTACGAACGCATCGAAGATAAGAATGTATTGACTTTAATTAAACACATATGAAAACGGAAATTGTAGAAAACGGCAATCAGTTGATTGCAAAGTTTATCGGTCGGTTAGACACTCCTGCTGCCGCCCAGACGACGGAAGAAGTGAAGCCCTTGTTGGAGGCGGAAAACAAAGAGATCATCCTCGACTGTACTGAACTGGAGTATATCTCCTCGAGCGGTCTGCGTATCTTCCTCAGTATCCGTAAGGAAGCGGCGACACACGGTAGTAAAGTGATTGTGAAGAACATCAACGCCGACATTCGTCAGGTGTTCATGATGACAGGGTTTGTGTCTCTGTTCGAGATTCAATAAACTATGGATCTGCATTGCGAAATGATCCTGGAGGAATACCGGGAACAACTGCCGGTCTTCGAGAAGATGCAAGCGGAGGTGCTGCGCGTGTTACGCGAGGCCTTGGACCGCAGCGGGCTCATAGTCACGGCCATCGAGGCACGCATCAAGACTGAGCAGAGCCTGAGCGGAAAGTTAGCCCTGAAGGGGCATAAGTACGCCACGCTAAGCGACATCACGGACATCCTCGGGGCACGTATCATCACGTTCTACACGGACGATGTGGACCGTATCGCGGCGATGGCGGAGCAGCTATTCGAGATCGACTGGGAGAACTCGGTCGATAAGCGAATGTTGCATCAACTCGACAGCTTCGGTTATAACTCCTTGCATTACATCTGCAAGCTGCCCGCTTATGACTTCCGCTTTGAGTTGCAACTCCGCACGACGCTCCAGCATGCCTGGGCATCGATCAACCACGATATCGGCTACAAGACCGGCGTGGAGATCCCGCGTGAGTACCTGAGGCGCATCAACCGGTTGGCAGGTATCCTGGAGATGGCTGACGATGAGTTCAGTCGTATCCGTTCGGAGATAACCGACTACCGTCGGCGTGTACAAGCGCTGGTGCAGAACGGCAAGCTGGACGATGTGTTGCTGGATGGCGACACTTTCAGTAGCTACCTGCAGTCGCGTCCGTTCGAGGCGCTCAACAAACGAATCGCAGCCATCAACCAGGCAGAGATCCAGGAGGTACCGCTGAACCGGTATCTGCGTGTGTTCGATGCACTCGGTTGCAAGACCTTGGGCGATGTGCAACGGCTGGTCAAAAAATACGAGGAAGCAGCCTATCGTCTGGCACGCCACCAATTGGGTAACACCGACCTGGATATCATCTCCTCGGCTGTCGGCGTGCAGAACATATGTATTGTCTGCATCCTGGAGACAGGTGGCGGTAAGATCGGACTGGTACGGTTCTTCGATGCCGTCAACGGCCATAACATTCAGAACGAAGCAATCGCAGAAATGACGTTTAACTTAGCAAAAAGTATTCAATTATGATCGAACCTATTTTGATTGATCTGAACGATTATGTACGCACAGGCGAAGGAGCCAACGGTGCGAGTTATAACCATAAGTCCGACCCGAGCATCATGATGAAGCTCTACTTGCGCAACTTCGAATCGGCACGTACCGAGTTGGAGATGGCCAAGAAAGTGTATGAACTCGGTATCCCGAGTCCCGAACCCGGTGACCTGGTAACCGACGGCGAGCGTTTGGGTATCCGTTTCCGTCGTATTGACGGAAAGAAATCCTACTCGCGTGCTTGCGGCGACGACCCCGAACACACGGAGGAGTATGCCCGCGAGTTCGCACAGATGTGCCTCACGCTGCACAACACCCATGTGGACACGAAGCAGTTCGAGAACGTGAAGGATCGTCAGTACCGCTGGTTGCGTGAAAACCCGTTCTTCACGGAGGAGGAGAAAGAGAAACTCCGTGCGTTCATTGCCGCGGCACCGGAGAGTGACCGCGCCATCCACGGGGACTTGCAGTTCAGCAACGGTATCTTTGTGGACAAAGACGGCAAACGGGAGAAATACTTCATCGACCTGGGTGATTTCTGCTACGGTTATCCGATGTTCGATCTGGGTATGGTGTACCTGTGCTGCAAGCTCAACGACGAGAGCTGGACACTGGAGCAGTACCATATGAGTAATGCCACAGCGGCACGGTTCTGGGATGCTTTCGCAGACGAATATTTCCATTCGCCGGACTGCCCGATTGAAGGTTGCGGACCGAAAGCCGACCTGAAGGAGATCGAGAAGACCGTACGTGTCTACGCCGGTTTGAAGACCCTGCTCATCGAGAGTTGTACCCACTGTCCGATGCCGGAGTTCCGGGCCGTGCTGGCAGAAAATATTTTGAAATAATGGCAAATAAATATATCGATTCGGACCTGTTGGACCGCGCGATTGTGTTTGCGGTACAGGCGCACCATAACACGGAGCGCCGCGGAAAAGGTTTTCCGTATATCGTCCATCCGATGGAGGCGGTGGAGATCGTGGCCACCATCACACCCGATCAGGAGTTGTTAGCCGCAGCGGCGCTACACGACACGATCGAAGATACGGACGTGACGGTAGAGCAGATCCGCGAAGCCTTCGGCGAGCGTGTGGCGAACCTGGTGCATGCCGAGAGTGACCAATTCACCGAGGGCGTGAGTGAAGAAGATAGTTGGCACGACCGCAAGCAGGCAGCCATAGACCGTTTGGCGGCCGCGAGTCACGATGCGAAGATCGTGGCGATGGGCGATAAGTTGAGTAACATGCGCGCTATCTGGCGGGATTATCAGGTCAAAGGCGATGCGCTATGGAATATCTTCCACGTGAAGGACAAAGCCTCGCACGAATGGCATTACCGCGGGTTGGCGGCTTCGCTCAAAGAGCTGGAAGATACGTTTGCCTATCAAGAATTTGTTCGCCTCATTAACGAGGTCTTTCCCAAATGAAAGTTATATTTGAACATATCGACAACGCCCGGGATTTGGGCGGAATGATCGGTGCCGGCGGACGGGAGATAAGACCGCATCGGTTGCTACGCACGGCGCATCTGCATGATGCAAGTGACGCGGACGTGGCACGACTGAAAGAGGAGTTTAATCTCTGCCGTATCTTTGATTTCCGGTCGCTCGGTGAGTTCAATGCCGTACCGGACCGTGAGATGGAAGGTGTGCAGCATCATCTGCTACCGACCATCGACATGCGTGCCGAGCAACAGACCGGCAAACCGATACCCGACGAGGCCTTCCTTGAATTGGACCGCCATATCGTCAACTACTCCTTCTATCCGGAGGTGCAAATGATGGCGCGGAACATGTACCCCTCGCTCATCCAAAGTGAGTTCAGTCAGTTGCAGTACGCAGCCTTTTTGCGTCTGATCATCGAGGCCCCAGAAGACGGCGGTATCCTCTGGCACTGTGCACAAGGCAAGGACCGCACCGGTTGGGGAGCTGCCTTCCTTATGTTCGCACTCGGTGTGAGCCGCGATGATATCATAGCGGATTTTGAACAGAGTAACGACCATTACCGCCCTATAGTAAATAAACTGAACGCGGACGTGCTCGCGCGCGGAGGCGGCGAAGCGGAGATGGCGGTAATCCAGGCGTTTATGGGCGTAAGTACCCCGAATTTCATCTCTACGCTCGACCTCATTGACCGCGAATTTGGAGGCATGATGAACTATCTGCAGGATATCCTCTGCCTCACCCACGACGATTTACAAACCCTTAGAAAACGATACCTCTTATGATTCACTCTAACGAAGAAGTAGCTCGCTGCCTGTTATGCGAGAATGCCCCCTGTGGCGCTAAAGTAGCACGCGCACTCCGCGCATTGCGTTTCGACAACCTCTGGACTGCATCTGAGCTGTTCGCTCAGATCAACGATGCCGAGATAGCAGCGGCGGAGAAAGCCTGTATCCATTACGACCGACCTATACGGATTGCCGAACTGCAAAAAGCGGTTCTGGAAGACAGACCGGCTTCGCACGAAGACCTGCCTTCTCTGGAACTCAATTTCTGCGATATGGTGTGCGAGAACCCATTTTTCCTGGCAAGTTCCGCCATCTGCACCAACTACGAGATGGTTTCCCGTGCGCTGGAGGCAGGTTGGGGAGGTGTGTTCTACAAGACGATCTGCAAGCAGGACATCCGCGAAGTGAGTCCGCGTTTCGATGCCGTACGCAAGGAAGGCACGCCTTTCATCGGTTTCCGGAACATGGAACAGCTCTCAGAGAACCCCTACGAGATGGACTTCGAGATCCTCCACCGGCTCAAAGTGAACTACCCGACCAAACGTATCATCGCATCTATCATGGGACAGAGCGAAGAGGAATGGATCGAGTTGGCGAAGATGGCTGAAGAGGCTGGCTGCGATGCGGTAGAACTCAATTTCTCCTGTCCACAGATGAAACTGTCCGGACTCGGTTCGGATATCGGTCAGAGCAACGAGCTGATCCTGTGCTACACGTCCTGCATCAAAGAGGCGGTCAAGATTCCGGTCATTCCCAAGATGACGCCGAACATCACGTCCATGCGTAACCCTGCACTCGCGTGCTTCTACGCCGGTGCACACGGTATCAGCGCCATCAACACCATCAAGTCCATCACGATGAGCCATGATGCGGAGGTGAGCGAGAAAAAGACCGTGAGCGGTTATTCGGGTAAGGCCGTCAAACCGATTGCGCTGCGCATGGTGTACGAGATGACCGGCGACCCCGTTATCCGCAAGGCCGGTGTTGAGAAACATATGGATATCAGCGGTATCGGTGGTATCGAGACCTGGCGCGACGCGCTGGAGTTCATTCAGTTGGGATGCCGCAACGTGCAGGTATGTACGGCCGTGATGCAGTACGGTTACCGCATCATCGATGACCTCAAACTGGGTCTGCAACACTACATGGCCGAACGCGGTATTGTGGAATTGAAGAAACTCGTCGGCGAAGAACTGAAGAACATCGTGATGCCTTCCGATCTGGATCGCGAGACGATGGTCTTCCCGAAAGTAGACCGCGAGAAATGTATCGGTTGCGGAAGGTGCTATATCTCTTGTATGGATGGTGGTCACCAAGCTATCAGCTTTGGTGAGGACCGCAAACCGCGTGTCATCGGTCAGAAATGCGTAGGATGTCATCTCTGCCGTCTCGTTTGCCCGACCAAAGCGATCGGTGTAGCCCACCGAATGCCCAAACCGCAGAAATGAGTATCGAGCACCTGACCCGGAAGTTCCATAAGGCCTGTGCAGACTACAGCCTGATTGAGGACGGAGACCATATACTGATTGGCCTGAGCGGCGGCAAAGACAGTTTGCTGCTGACCGAACTGCTGGGTCGGCGTGCGAAGATCTACAAACCTCGGTTTACCGTGACGGCGCTGCATGTGCGGGTCAAAGAACGGGACTACCAGACTGACCTCAGTTATCTGGAGCACTTCTGCCAAGAAGCAGGTGTACCGCTCATCGTGCGGGATACCGAGATCGGAGAACCTCGAGATCTCGACGTCTCGACATCTCGAAATCTCAACAATCCCTGTTTCCTCTGCAGTTGGTACCGGCGCAAAGCGCTTTTTAATACCGCGCAAGAATTGGGATGCAATAAGATTGCGTTCGGGCACCACCGTGACGACGTGCTGGAGACGATGCTGATGAACCTCATCTATCAAGGTGCTTTTGCTACCATGCCGCCGATGCTGCAGTTAGATAAGATGCCAATCCGGATCATCCGTCCTTTGTGCCTGATCGACGAGGCGGATATCAAGGCGTACGCCGAACAACAGGGCTATCAGAAACAAGCCAAACTATGCCCCTTTGAGCATGTGAGTTCCCGGGATAAGGTGAAAGGACTATTGGCGCAGATCAAAGCCCTTAACCCCGAAGCGCCGGACTGTATGTACGGGGCCTTAACAAACATAAAAACAGACTATTTACCTAAAGTATGAATGCACTTTATACGATTTTATTATTGTTGGCTTCGAATATCTTCATGACGCTGGCGTGGTACGGACACCTCAAACTGCAACAGACCGGTTTCATTACCAACTCCACCCCGCTCATCTTCGTGATCCTGCTCTCGTGGGGCATCGCTTTCTTTGAGTACTGTCTGCAGGTGCCGGCGAACCGAATGGGTTTTATCGGCAACGGAGGAACGTTCAATCTGATGCAGCTCAAAGTGATCCAGGAGGTGATCACACTCGTGGTGTTTGTGGTCTTCTCCGCCATTGCTTTCCATATGGAGCTGAAGTGGAACCATTTCGTAGCGTGCCTGCTGTTGATTGCCGCCGTCTATTTTGTGTTTGGATTTAAATAATTGATACTATGAAGATCGTTGTTTTTACCGGTGCCGGAGTGAGCGCCGAGAGTGGTTTAGGGACCTTCCGCGATTCGGACGGTCTGTGGGAGAAATACCGCATCGAAGATGTGTGTACCCACGAAGCCTGGTTGCGTAACCCGCAGTTATGTGTCGATTTCTACAACGCCCGCCGCAAGGACACCTTGGCGGCAAAGCCGAATGCAGCACACGTGGCGATTGCGAAGTTACAACAATCCATCCCCGGCACACGGATCATCACGCAGAACATCGATGACCTGCACGAGCGGGCCGGAGCCAAAGAGGTCGTCCACCTGCACGGGGAGATTACCAAACTCCGTTCGGAGCGCAACGAGACGGCTACCGTGCCCCTCAAAGGATGGGAACAACACTACGGAGACCGTCACCCGGATGGTTCGTTACTGCGCCCGTACATCGTCTTCTTCGGCGAAGGCGTACCGTATTTTGACGAGGCATGTAAGATCGCGAGTGAGGCGGATATCATGGTGGTCGTAGGCACGAGTCTGAACGTCTATCCCGCGGCATCCCTCATCCATTACGCACCTGCGAACTGCCCCATCTATTTCGTGGACCCGGGTCAACCGGAGTTCGGTATGTGGGCCGATCGGATCACCCATATCCGCAAGAAAGCCACCGAAGGTGTGCCGGAATTGGTGGACAAACTCATTAAAGACCTCGCATGAATCCGTATATCCAATCGCTGCGTTTAAGAACACTGCCGCTCTCCGTGTCGGGCATTATCCTCGGCACGGGTTTGGCGTATCCGCAGGTGAACGGACTCGTCTTCGCACTCGCTATCTGCACGACCCTCAGTCTGCAGATTCTCAGTAACCTCAGCAACGAACTCGGGGATGCTATCAAAGGCACGGACACGAATCAGCAAGGTCGGGAGGCGTACGGGCTGCAAGCCGGTACGATCACCATGCCACAGATGCGGAACATGATCCTGCTTTTTATCGGCCTCTGCATCGTTTTCGGTACGGCGCTGATCTGGACGGCCTTCGGTACGCTCTTCAGCGAACAGAGTTGGGTCTTTCTCGGGCTTGGTGCCTTAGCCATCATAGGCGCCATCAAATATACGCTCGGCAAACATTCTTACGGTTATATCGGTCTCGGCGACCTCGGAGTCTTCCTGTTCTTCGGTCTACTGAGCACCATCGGCGGTTATTACCTGCAGACACAGACCCTCACCACCGAGATCGTCGTACTCGGAGCGGCTATCGGTATGCCCTGCGTAGGAGTGCTGAACCTCAATAACATCCGCGACATGCAGCACGACATCGAGTTCGGCAAACGCACGCTTGCCTCGCTGCTCGGTCCGATAGGGGCACGTATCTACCACACTGCCCTACTCGTCGGTTGCCTGACGATTATGGTTGCATGTGACCATTATTGGACCCTGGCTATCCTTCCACTTTGGATTTGGCATCTATGGTTTGTGTGGACTCATCATCAAAAATTAGACAAGCAAATGCCTATTTTGATGTTTTCTACGCTAATTGTGGCTATTTTGTGTATTTTTTGACGCAAAAATTTGTTCATGTGGAAAATTTGTGTTACCTTTGCAGTCGCAAAGGTTTTTTATTATGAAAGGAATTATTTTGGCCGGAGGTAGTGCAACTAGGTTGTATCCCCTCAGTAAAGCAATCAGTAAGCAGATCATGCCGGTATATGACAAACCGATGATCTATTATCCGCTCAGTACGTTGATGTTAGCCGGTATTCGGGAAGTGTTGGTGATCAGCACCCCGCGCGATCTACCGATGTTCGAGGAGCTGTTAGGTGACGGCAGTCGCATCGGTATGCAACTGAGTTACAAAGTGCAGCTGGTGCCGAACGGTCTGGCGCAAGCTTTTGTGTTGGGTCGCGAGTTCCTGAACGGCGAACCGGGTTGTCTAATCTTAGGCGATAACATGTTCTACGGCCAGCATTTCGGTCATATGCTCAAGGAAGCGGTAGCATCGGTGCAAGACGGCGGTGCGTGCATCTTCGGTTATGAGGTTGCCGATCCGCGTGCGTACGGCGTGGTCGAGTTCGACAAGGACGGTAAGGTGCTGTCGCTCGAAGAGAAACCGGCGAACCCGAAGAGTAACTACGCCGTACCGGGACTCTATTTCTATGACGACACGGTATGCGAGAAAGCAGCGAACCTGCAACCGAGTGCACGGGGCGAATATGAGATCACGGACCTCAACAAACTCTATCTGAACGAGGGCACGTTGAAAGTGAAACTCTTCAGTCGCGGTTTTGCATGGCTCGATACGGGTAATTGCGACAGTCTGCTGGAGGCCGGTAATTTCATTGCTACCATCCAGAACCGGCAGGGTTTCTACGTCAGTTGCATCGAGGAGATTGCATGGCGCAACGGTTGGATCAGCACCGAGCAGCTGGCTGCCCTGGGCAAAGAGATGAAAACAGCGTACGGTCGTTATCTGGAGCGGGTAGCGAAAAAAGGATTCTGATATGAAACGTTTATTGTTTGCTTGCTGTTTGTTGGTCTGCTCTTGGGGAGTGTGGGCGAAGGAGCACTATGTGATCCAGCACTACTCCGTCAAGGACGGAATGAGCCAGAACACAGTCATGGCTATCCTGCAGGACCGACAGGGCTTTATGTGGTTCGGCACCTGGGACGGTCTGAACCGCTTTGACGGCTATGAGTTCGAGACCTTCAAGGCGATGAGCAACGGCAAAGCGGCACAAGTCAACAACCGTGTCGATTGGATCTACGAGGACGAGAAGGAACAGATCTGGTGGAGCACCTACGACGGGCATTACTACCGCATGGATGCCGCACGCAAAGTGACCACCGAGCAACCCTACGACAGTCTGCCGGAAGGCTTGGTGGCGAAGATGACAGAAGGGGACAAGAACACCAAAGTGGACGCTAACGGCATCGTTTGGCAAGCCGATGATACCTATGGTATTATGCGGTATCGCTATGGCAAATGGAAACGCTTCACGCCTCCCTTGGACAGCCGTTATGCCGGTCGATTACGCGAACATTTCTTCCTGCTCGAGGATAACCGGGGCCGCACGTGGGTGAACCCCACCGGAGGAGGCTGGAGTTACTACGACATGGAGAAAGATGAGTTGGTCAATCCGATTGAAGGACTGACGAACATGATCCACACGGCTTACGTCGATCGCGACGGACAGATGTGGATAGCGACCTATGACGGAGGTGTGGACTGCGTGAACATGCAACCCACGCCCTACCAACTGCACGATATGCGTCCTTCGGACAAAGAGAACGGCGAGGTGCGTGCTTTTGCGTTGAACAAGAAAGGCGAGGTACTCACGCTCATCAAATCAAAAACGAATGTCTATTGCGCGCTGGAGAGCTCACACGGACTCTTGTATGGTACCAAGGGACACGGACTGCTGAATAAGACCACCGGGCAAACCCTCCCCACCTCTCATCCCGATATCTATGATATCGAGGAAGGAAAAGACGGTACGCTCTATGTAGCTACCTACGGCGGCGGTGTCAATATCTTGCGATGGAACGGCAGTACCTGGCAGCAACAAGTGGTAGGTCCGGGCATGAAAGTGCGAGACATGGCAATCGTGGACGATATCCTGTGGTGCGGAACGACAACGGGTATCCTGCGGGTGCAACTCAAGACCATGGAGAGCAAGGTCATCCCCTATTACGATATCCGCGCCCTCAGCTATACGCACGGCCGGCTGTGGTTAGGTTCTTTCGGCGGCGGTCTGCTGACCCTCGATCCGAACGATCCGAACTTAGAACTGGTGCAAGTACGCACGTTCCAGGATATCATTCTGAGCATGGTGGCGGACGAAAAGAACCTGTGGTTCTGCTCGGAGAGCTATATTGCACAGTTGGAAATGGAGACGGGCGATCTGTATTACTACGACGCGCTGGAAGGTGAGGATAACACGTACTTCACCGAAGCCGAGGCGATGTTGCTGCCCGACGGACAATTGCTCTTCGGTTATTCGAACGGTTACTGCTCTTTCGATCCCTCGCGTATTCATCACTCCAACTCTATACCTCCGCTCCGGTTTACCCATATACACACGCAAGACGAAGTGCTGGAAGGCGATACAATCAGTATCCCCGACGGCAGTAACGTCACCATCGAATATGCAGCCATGGATTTTGTGGGTGCCCATAAGATCTTCTATTACTACAAGATGGACGGCATCGATGAGCAATGGAGTGCAGCCACCGACCTGCGCCGTGTGACCTACAGCCACCTGCCCTATGGGCATTACTCTTTCCACGTCCGTTCGACCAATCATGAAGGCGGCGATGTGGACAACGAGAAGGTGTTGGTCATCCACGTCACGCGGCCCATGTGGCTGGCGTGGTGGGCGTTGGTGCTCTACGTCATCGGTATATTGGCACTCATCGTACTTATCATCTACGGTGTGAGCCTGTATAACTCCCTGCGCCAGAGCGTCAAAGTGGAGCAACAGGTGACGGACATCAAACTGCGTTTCTTCACCAACATCAGTCACGAGCTCCGTACCCCGTTGACGCTGATCGTAGCGCCGGTAGAGAACATCCTCCAGAACGAGCGTATCAGTCAAAGCGTGCGCAGCCAGTTGGAAATCGTGCAATCGAACAGCCAGCGAATGCTGCGGATGGTCAACCAACTGCTCGAGTTCCGCAAGGTGCAGAACCAGAAGATGAAACTCAAAGTGCAACAGACCCTGCTCAGCGATCTGGTCAACGAGACCTGCGCCAATTTCCGCAAGGAGGCCGATGACAAACAGATCCATTTCGAGGTGGAGAACCGCGCCGAAGACTCGACCGTTTGGGTCGATCGCGGACGTATCGATACCGTCCTGTGGAACTTACTCAGTAATGCGTTTAAGTTCACACCTGCCGGCAAAGCCATCCGTGTCATCATCGCCGACAAACCGGGTTTTGTCACCCTCACCGTTCAGGACGAGGGTATCGGTATCCCGTCTGAGAAACGCAGTGTGCTTTTCGAACGCTTCTCCAGTAACAACGAGCTCAACAGCAATAACTCCTCCGGCGGAACGGGTATCGGTATGAACCTGACCAAAGAACTGGTCGAGCTGCATCATGGTTATATTGAGGTGGAGAGCGAAGTGGGTAAAGGCACCACGTTCACAGTGCTCCTGCGTACCGGTAAGGACCATTTCGATGACTCTGTGGATTTCATTGCAGATGACCACACCACCATGCCGACCGCCGCGCCGACTTTCGAGGATAAGATCGAGCAACTGCAACAGGAACAGCAGGAGATGCCGCGTACCATCCTCGTGGTGGATGACAGCAAAGATATGCGGACCTTCCTGGCAAATATACTCAGCAAAGAGTACCACGTTGAGACGGCCGAGGACGGCGAAGAGGCGGAGCATATTATCCGCACCAAACCGATTGACCTGATCGTAACCGATCTCATGATGCCGAAAGTGGACGGTCTGCAGCTCACGCAGTTCGTGAAGAAGAACAAGGATTTTGACTTCATTCCGGTCATCCTGCTCACCGCCAAGACGGCTATCGAGAGTCGTCTACAAGCCCTTGAGTACGGTGCGGACGATTACGTCACCAAGCCCTTCGAACCCGAGTATCTCCGTGCCCGTGTGCATAATATACTCGTGCAACGCGAACAACTCGAAGCCAGCTACCGGCAACGGCTTATGCGCCTCGAGCCGCAGAAGAGCGACGAACCGCTTCCTGGCGATGCCTTCCTGGCCAAACTGCTGGATGTGATGAACAAACAATTGGATAACAACACCCTGACGGTGGACGATCTGGTGGACGAGATGAATATGGGACGTACCGTGTTCTTCAATAAGCTCAAAAGCATGACCGGTCTCAGTCCCGTCGAGTTCATCCGCGAGATGCGTATCAAACGGGCCGCCCAACTGCTGGAGGAACGCCGGTACAATATCACCGAGGTGACCTACATGGTGGGTATGAACGACAGCCGGTATTTCGCCAAATGTTTCAAGAACACCTACGGTATCACCCCGAGTGAATACCGCCGGGCAGCGCTGGAGAAGAGTGAGAAATGAAAGGATTGGGGATTAGGACATTAGTGATTAGCGGATTCGCCTTGCTGCTGATCGGTTGCGGGGGAACGGCTCCGCAACGTCCGAGTCAACGAATGGGACAAGCGCCGGAGGCGGACAGTACCCAACTGGCGCTCTTGGAACTGAATATGCAATTGGCCAAAGCCGCCGATCGTGCCGTGCAGGAAGTCGCTCAGGCGCAAAAGGAGGCTTACGCCCTCTACGACGGGCCTGCGTGGGTACATATCAACACCCGCGGAGACGAGACACAACCTGTCCTGAGTTCCCGTCAGTCCTACATGATCCACATGTGTATCTACGCACTCAACGGACAACGGTTAGAGGATACCGAAGGGTCCTATACCCTTGGACGGCACGAACTGCCGCAAGGCGTGGAGCCCTGCATTCGCGAACTACACCCGGGAGGTAGCGCACGTCTGATCGTGCCCTGGTATGCCGCCTTCGGCATGAAAGGAACGGCGCATATCCCGCCTTATGAAAACGTAATCATCGATTTACAAATACAAGAATGAAAAAACAATTTGCCATAGCGATGGCCGCTTTCGCACTCATCCTGATGGGGTGCAGCGGTACCAGTTATAACTCGCAACGAAAAGCGGAGAACAAACTGATTGAGAACTATATCAGTCGCAACGAGATCAACGTGCTGACCGAGGAACCCGCCGAGAACTATGTCTGGGGCGAGAAAGATTATCTGTTGATACCCGGTTACGACCACCTCTATTTCCATTTGCGGCAACGCGGTGACACCTCTATTCAGGCGATCCAACCGCAAGAGACCGTTGTGATGCGGTACAAGAAATTCGCCCTCACGGAGAATGCCGATACCATCAGCAACTGGACCACCCTCGATCAGGCTTATCCCACCGAGTTCAAATACGGAAACTCCTCCACCTGCGAGGCGGCAGGTTGGCACATGGCGGTTAAGTACATGAAGTACCACGGCGCTGAATGCGATCTCATCTGCGAGAGTAAATGGGGTTTCGACGATGACCAGAACACCGTCACGCCCTACGGTTATATCCTGAAAATGAAAATCAAACGATAATATGAGTTTAGTTAAATCTATTTCCGGTATCCGCGGCACGATAGGTGGTCGCGTGGGCGAGGGTCTGAACCCCGTCGATATCGTACGTTTCACAGCTGCTTACGCCACCCAACGGCGCGCGGCACTGCCGAATAATAATGTCATCGTAGTAGGTCGTGATGCCCGCTTGAGCGGACACATGGTCGAGAGTATCGTGTGCGGCACGCTCATGGGTATGGGTTATGATGTAGTCAACATCGGTCTTGCTACCACCCCCACTACCGAGTTAGCGGTCACCGGCGAACAAGCCGCAGGAGGTATCATCCTCACCGCCAGCCATAACCCCAAACAGTGGAACGCCCTCAAACTGCTCAACGAGCACGGTGAGTTCCTCAACGATGCCGAAGGAAAGGGTGTACTCGCCATTGCCGAGCAAGAAGACTTTGTCTTCGCCGAAGTGGATGCACTTGGACATATGACCCACAAGGATTACCTGCCCTACCATGTACAACAGGTTCTGGATCTGAAGTTGGTCGATGTAGAGGCGATCAAGAAGCGTCACTTCACCGTAGCCATCGATTGCGTCAACTCGGTCGGCGGACTCGCTATCCCGGCGATCCTCAAAGCCGTCGGAGTGGACAATATCATCGAACTCAACTGCACGCCGGACGGGCATTTCCCCCATAACCCCGAACCGCTGCCACAGCACCTGACCGAGATCAGCGACCTGCTCAAGAGCGGCAAGGCAGATGTGGGCTTTGTGGTCGATCCCGATGTGGACCGTTTGGCCATCATCTGCGAGAACGGCGATATGTTCGGCGAGGAATATACGCTCGTCAGCGTAGCCGATTATATCCTGCGCCATACCCCGGGTAACACGGTCAGCAACATGTCCTCTACCCGTGCGCTGAGCGATGTAACCGCCATGCATGGCGGTTCATACAGCGCCAGTGCCGTAGGCGAAGTGAACGTAGTAGCAGAGATGAAACGCACCAATGCCGTCATCGGCGGCGAAGGCAACGGTGGTGTCATCTATCCCGCTTGTCACTATGGCCGCGACGCCCTGGTAGGTATCGCCCTCTTCCTCAGCCATCTGGCGCACCTCAACATGAAAGTGAGTGAGCTGCGTCGCACCCTACCCGATTACTGCATCTCCAAGAACCGTATTGACCTCACGCCCGACACCGATATCGATGCCATCCTCGCGCGCGTCAAGGAGCTCTACCGCAACGAGCGGATCAATGACCGCGACGGCGTCAAGATCGATTTCGCACAGGGCTGGGTACACCTGCGTAAGTCCAACACCGAACCCATCATCCGTGTCTATTCCGAAGCGGCTACGATGGACGAGGCGAACGCACTCGCACAACAGGTAATGAAAGTGGTAAAAGGATGAATATAGTTGTTGTTAACGATGACGGTTGGGGCACGGCGGGTATCCGCTTGTTAGCCAAAGAGATGACCCGCTTGGGCCAAGTGACAGTCATCTGTCCCGATGGTCCGCGAAGCGGCAAAGGGGCTTGTATCAGTGTGGAGACACCGATGTACCTCCGCCGTATCGACGAGCATGACCTGAACGGCGCCGAGGTCTATGTCACCAACGGTACCCCGGCCGACTGTATCAAGATCGCCCGTGAGCATCTCTTCAAAGACCGCACGATAGACCTCGTCGTATCGGGCATCAACCACGGCTCCAATGCCTCCGTCAACGCCATGTACTCCGGTACGATGGGCGCTTGTTACGTAGCCGCAGAAAAAGGAATCCCCGCTATCGGCTGGTCCATCAACAGCCACGAGGCGGGCGTCGATCTGCATTGGATCCAACCGTTTCTTGTGGACGTCACCCAACATATCCTCGACGAAGGCATCCCTCCGCGCACGGTCTATAACATCAACGCACCCGTCGGGGAGATAGAAGGTATCCGCTGGACGCGGCAGTGCTTCGGTCATTGGGCCAAAGAACTCGTCCCCATCGACGAGCTGCCCGAAGGGGTGATCCAAGGATGGAAACTCGGCGGGGAGTTCGTCAACGACGAACCGGGTGCCACCGATACGGATATATGGGCCATGGAACACCAACTGCTCGCCATCACGCCCTTAACCATTGACTGGACGGCTTATGGATCGCTTTGATCGCTATTGGATAGGAATACTGATCGGGCTCATCCTTCCCGCAGCGTTCGGTCTGACCTATATCGAGGTCATGAACCTCTGGTACCCGCTGCAGACTTTTCAGTTCGATGCCGGCGGGGTGCTGAACAAACTGCTGATGGTGAGCGTCTTTCCCGATCTGGCACTCATCTTCGTCTTCTACACCACCGACACATGGCGCCTTTCCAAAGGCGTCCTCGCGGGGGCAATGCCGTATATACTGGCATCGATTATTGTTTCGCTGTGATGATACCCGCAGCGGTCGAAGCGGCCGAAGCGGTTCCTAATACAGAAGAGAGGTGTTCGTACTGAGCGAGCATCTCTTTTTGATAACCCTCGTCGGTCAGCAAACGCCCTAACTCGTTCGCGACCTTCTCCACCGTGAAATCATTCGCCACGCACTCTTTAATCACCTCTTTACCGGCGATGATATTGACTAAGGTGAAATACGGTATCGAGAAAATAAGGGGTTGTACCCAACGGATCAGACCAATCAACCACGAGAACGCCAGATGGTATACCGCCACTTGCGGACAACCTAACAAAGCCGTCTCCAGCGTCGCCGTACCCGAGTTGACAATCGCCGCCGAGGCCGACTGCACCGTCGCATAAGTCTCGCGCGTGAGCGTCTCGCGCGCACTTAAATAAGGTGCGTAGAAAGAGTCCTCGATACTCGGTGCCGCACAGACCACGATCCGGTAGTCCGGATACCGCCGCGCTGCCTCCAACATCTTCGGCAGACAATGACAGATCTCACTCGGTCTTGATCCCGGCAGAATGGCAATAAGCCTTTCGCCTTTCACCTTTAACCTTTCAACTTTACTAATCTCCTCCGCCGTGGGATTGCCTACGTACGTGCATTCATAGCCGTACTGCGCATAGAAAGCCGGCTCGAAGGGGAAGATACCCAGCACACGGTCACACAGCCGCGCAATGGCGTGAATACGCCGTTTCTTCCATGCCCATACTTTGGGCGGGATATAATAGTAGATCTTGGTGTTAGGCAGGTGCTTTTTGCAAAAAGCCGCCATCCTCAGATTGAAAGACGGATAGTCAATCAGCACCAACACATCGGGTTGCTCGCTCAGCAGCGCCTCTTGCGCAATGCGGAAATTATCCTTCACATCCCGCAAATGCGCCATCACGGCCACAAAGCCCATAAAAGCCATGTACCTTATATGCCGGTAAACACGGCACCCGGCAGTGACCATCCGGTCACCGCCGAGTCCTGCTATCTGCGCCTCGGGATCATGCTTGCGAAGCTGCTTAATCAACTCCGCTGCATGCACGTCTCCCGACGCTTCTCCGGCTATAAGGAAGTATTTCATTCCGGGAACATGACTACCTCAAACACATTACCGGCTTCCACCAGTTTCTTGAGGGTCTTCTGTACCGTCTCGGCCGTGATACCCTCTACCGTAGCCTTGTAATCGCGGATCTCATTCTGTCCGTACAGATAGTACATATACAGTGCCTGACGCCAGTACGTGTTCTTCTCCAGGTTCTCCTGATAATCCTTGAGCATCGACTCTTTCTCTTTCTGCAGATCCGATGCCAGCGGTCCATTAGCGATGATCGTGTCCACCTCTTCGTGGATGATCTCCATCAGACGGGCTTGTTTCTTGGGATCCGTATCGAACTGCATCAGCAGACCGGCACACGGAGTGGGAAGGATGCGCATAAAACCGTACGTACCTACGCCGTACGAACCGCCTTCGCGCTCGCGGATGGACTCCAGATAACGGGTACTCAGGATACGACCGATCATCTCCATATTCAGCTCGTTGGCCATGTTGTACGGCATGTCGTAGGACGTGTATTGGATACGGTTCGAAGCCGTCGTGGTCTCCATCTGACGGGTGAAATAGTTCTTCTGCTTACCCGGCGCTACGGTCACATGGTGGTCAATCACCTCCTCGTGACTTTTCTTGGTCTTCAGACCGCCGAGCCACAAGCATACCTGTTCCTGCACTTTCTCGTCCTTGGGGTCGATATTGCCCACGAACACAAACGTGAAGTCTGCGGGGTTCGCAAAACGGGCCTTATACACCTCAAGCGCCTTGTCCAGATTCACACGCTTGAGCATCGTCGTATCGAACAGGATCGTACGTTCCGAGTGGTTCGAGCTCATTACCTGAACCGAATCGTAGAAGACAGTCTTCGGGTTCTTGTCGCGGTTAGCTAACTGGTTCTTCACCATCGCCATGAGGGCGGCATAAGCCTCTTCGTCCTTACGCGGCGACGTGAAATAGAGATAGGTCAATTGCAGCATCGTCTCGAAATCCTTGATCGAGGACGAACCGTTCATCCACTCCGTGTTATCGTGGATCTCCGGACTCACACTCACGGTCTTGCCCGCCAGCGCTTTCTGAAGTTGGGTCATGCTGAAACGACCGATACCCGACATCTCTACGATGTCTGTCGCCATCTCAGCGGAAGGCAGGTCCGCGGTCTTCACCTGCGTGTAACCTCCCTTCGAGAAGGCACGCATCAAGATCTCATCGGCCTTGAACTCCGTCGGGTGGAACACCACCTTGATACCGTTGGACAGCATCCATTCGGTGGTTTGAACGTCCTCGTTGGTACGGATAGCTTTGATCTTACCCTTGTGCGGTGCTTTCTTCACCAACTCCGTATCGATCTTCTCCTCTTCGGGTGCCTCAATAGCCATCTCGCTCTGGCCGGCAATAGTCGCCATGATCAGCTCTTCCGACGGGATATGAACAGCCTCTTTCTGCGGACCGGTGATTGCTACGGTCGGGTTCGCATGAATCAGCGCTTTCGCTAATTCGTTCACCGTCTCCACCGATACCATCGGCAGGAAAGCCCGGGTCATCTCGTACTCCCATTCAACACCCGGCATCACTTCGCCGTTCTCAAAATGACGGATACACTCGCGGGCGATGCTGATGTTCTTACGGGTATTGCGCTCGTTATACGCTTTCTCCATTGCGTTCAGTTTCTCGCTCTTCACACGCTCCAATTCCGCATTCGTGAAGCCGTACCGGTGCATCTTCTCCAGCTGGTAAATCAGGGCTTGGTATGCCTCGGTCTCACGACCCTCTTTGGGGTTCATGATCGCATAGAAAGCATCCATCTTCTTCGCTGCGTCGCCGTAATAGCATACCGCGTGAGTGAACGGTGCGTTGGGATCCAGACTCAACTCCGTGAAACGGTTGTTCAGCATGTCGCAAGCCAACTGGCGTACCTGCTCCAGCATGTACTCCTGTGCCGTACCTTGAAGGATCTCGGGCAGTTGGTCGAACTTATACTCCAACAGCACTTGGCTGCCTTGCGCTTCGGGGTCGGTCACTACCACTACCAACGGTTTGTCGTTGTGGTTCACCGTGTAAATCGGACGCTCGCCGTAGTTACTACGACGCGGTACATCGGCCCATAAGCGTTGAATCTTAGCCTCGATCGTATCTACGTCGATATCACCCACTACGATGATCGCCTGGTTGTCCGGACCGTACCATTTATGGTAGTAATCGCGCAGGGCCTGATAAGCGAAGTTATTGATCACCGCCGTGTCACCGATCACATCGCGCTTTGCGTACTGCGTGCCCGGGTACATCCGTGCCTGCAACTCTTTCCAGATACGGCGGTTGGCCGTACGACCCGTACGCCACTCTTCCAGGATCACTCCGCGCTCCGCGTCGATCTCCTCGTCCAGCAGCAACAGACCGCAGCTCCAGTCGTGCATCACCAGCAACGCCGAGTCCACGATACCCTCGCGGTACGTCGGCACGTCACTCAGACGGTAAACGGTCTCATCAATAGACGTGTACGCATTGATATTTCCACCGAAATTGACACCCACCGACTCAAAATAATTGATGATCCCCTTGCCTGGGAAATGTTGGGTGCCGTTGAAGGCCATGTGCTCCAGGAAGTGCGCCAGACCGTTCTGGTTGTCCTCCTCCAAGATCGCACCTACCGCTTGCGCGATATGGAACTCCGCCCGCTGTTTGGGCTGCTCATTGTGACGGATATAATACGTCAATCCGTTGTCCAACTTACCGTAACGAACCTCAGGATCCAACGGCAGTTTCTCTGGCGCTTCCTGCGCCGATACCATCATCGCTGCGCACAGCAGCGCGATGTTAAGCAGTAACTTCTTCATTATTTTCTGTTTTTTGATTTTCTTCTTTCTTCTTACGCGGGGCACGTTTCTTCGGCTTGGCTGCTTTCTCAGCCTCAGCCAAAGCAGCATTCACCTCCAGCAGCTCATCCCCACGGCTCTTCCACGGACGCGGACCCAAGATACGCTCCACATCCTCGGAGGTGATTACCTCGCGCTCAATCAACAACTGCGCAATCTGATGGTGACCCTCGGCATGCTCGGTCAGTATCTGCTTGGCACGTGCCATCTGGTCGGCAATAATCCGTTGTGTCTCTTTATCGATCGTCGAAGCGGTCTCGTCCGAGTAGGGCTTCGTAAAGCCATAGTCATATCGTCCGGTCGAGTCATAGAACGACACATCTTTCAGCTTATCGCTCATTCCGTAATAAGCCACCATCGCATAAGCCTGTTTCGTCGCGCGCTCCAGGTCATTGAGTGCACCGGTCGAGGTCTGCTCTAAGAACAGCTGCTCCGCGGCACGACCGCCCAAGAGCGAACAGAGCTCATCCAGTATATGCTCTTCGTTCGTTAACTGACGCTCTTCCGGCAGGTACCACGCTGCACCTAACGCCATGCCGCGCGGCACGATCGTCACTTTCACCAGCGGGTTCGCCCAACGCAGCATCCAACTGATGGTCGCATGGCCGGCCTCGTGGAAAGCAATCGATTTCTTCTCATCCTCGGTCATGATCTTGTTCTTGCGCTCCAGACCTCCCACAATACGATCCACCGCATCCATGAAATCCTGTTTGCCGATCTTCTTGCGGTTGCCGCGCGCCGCGATCAATGCCGCTTCGTTACATACATTCGCGATATCCGCACCCGAGAAACCGGGGGTCTGCTTGCTCAGGAAATCGATATCCACCGTCTCGTCCAGTTTCAACGGTCTAAGATGCACTTGGAAGATCTCCTTACGCTCCTGTAGGTCCGGTAACTCCACATGGATCTGACGGTCAAAACGTCCTGCCCGCAGCAAAGCGGCATCCAGCACGTCCGCACGGTTGGTAGCCGCCAGGATGATCACACCCGAGTTGGTACCGAAACCGTCCATCTCCGTCAACAACTGGTTCAGCGTGCTCTCGCGTTCATCATTACCGCCCGTCATCACGCCCTTACCGCGAGCGCGACCGATAGCGTCTATCTCGTCGATGAAAATGATCGCCGGCGCTTTCTCTTTCGCCTGACGGAACAGGTCTCTCACGCGACTTGCACCTACACCCACGAACATCTCCACGAAATCACTACCGCTCATCGAGAAGAACGGCACGCCCGCTTCGCCGGCTACAGCTTTCGCCAACAGGGTCTTACCCGTTCCCGGAGGGCCTACCAGCAACGCCCCTTTCGGGATCTTAGCGCCTATCTCCGTATAGCGTTTGGGGTTCTTCAAAAACTCCACAATCTCCTGCACTTCCTGCTTCGCGCCGTACAGACCCGCCACGTCCTGGAACGTCACCTTGTCCTTTTTCTCGCTGTCGAACAACTCCGCCCGGGCACGGCCCACACCGAAGATGCCGCCTATACCACCCGCACCGCTCACGCCGCGGCTCATATACACAAAGAACAGGATCAGCAGCGCGAAAGGTAATATATTCACCAATATCAGATACCAGTAATCGTGCGAGGGAGCGTACGTCACATCTACAGCGGCTTGCCCCGCTTCCTTGCGACGGGCATTCACGCCGTCCATGTATTTCGAGAACTCCTCTAACGAGGGCACCTGACTCCGTAACACACCCCGTGCTCGCTCGCCGTCACCCTGCGTACCGAACACCAGCGTGTAGTTCTGCGGACGCACTTGCGCTTTCGCTTTCAGGTCGTCCGTCACCTCGATCTTCTCGATCGCACCGGCCTCCACGTACGCCGTGAGCTTCGTATAACTGAGCTCTTTGCTCACACCCTTCCCTTCTTTGTCGCCAAAGAAATAGAAACCCAACAACGCGAACGCGAGGGTGTAGAAAAGGATGCTGAGCCATCGACGCGGACCACTCGGCTGATTATTATTCTGCGGTTGTTCCATCCGCCGTTTATTGCCGTTTGCCATAAATCATCTATAATTTATCATCTATCATCTATATCACAGAATCTCAGGGAGTTCTGTGATCTTTCCGTCCGCCCACAGATGTTCGATATCATAGAACGCCCGCGGCTCGCGTTGCATTACGTGCACAAAGATCGTACCGTAGTCCATCGCAATCCACTCTGCATTCTCCTCACCCGCTATGCTCAGCGGGTGCACATGCGTCGTCGTGCGTACAAAATCATCAATCTCATCGGCAATCGCACTCACCTGCGTGTTACTCTGTCCCTCGCAGATCACCATCATCTCCACCGGCGCCTCCTTGATCTTGCGCAGATCGATCGTCACGATGCGTTGCCCTTTGCGGTTACGGATACCCTCCACAATGGTATCCATCAGTTTCTTGGTTGTTATCTCTTTCATATAAATTAGCTTTCGTTTTTATGCATTTCTAAATGCTTTCGGCGTCATGCCCACACGCGCCTTGAAAAAGCGGTTGAAGAACGCCACGTTGTCAAAGCCCAGACTCAGCGCGATCTCTTTCACCTGCAGGTTCGTGATCTTCAACTGGCTCTTGGCGTCCGTGATGATCGCCTCGATGATGATATCGCCGGCCGTACGGTCGCCCACCGATTTGATGGTCGAGCACAGGTGCGGCAGGGTCAGACGCATCGCTTCCGCGTACTGACTCACGTGGTGCCACTCGTGGTAATGTTGCAACACCAACTGGCAGTAGTCCTGGTAGATCTCCGTCTTACGGTCCAGCGGCTTGATCAGATACTCGTCCTGCTCGTGCGCATACTTGGCATAACTCGTCCGCAGCAGATTGAACACATGCACCATCTTCTCCGTATCCAGCATCGTCGGCTCTGCATTCAAGGCCGCTACAATCGTGTCGTACATCAGGCACAGCACTTTCACATGGTTCTCGCTCATACTCAATTTCGGCGAATGCAACTGTAATGCCGACAGCGACATCTTGTTGTTCACCGTGTATTTCTCCAGGAAACTGCTACCGAACACTACCCAATACACCAATGCGTCCTCCGAGAATTCACGGATAAACAGGAAACTACCCGGCTCCAAAAGCAGGATATCATTGGCTTTGAATTCGTAATCCGTCACGTTGATCGTCGCACGTGCCGTCCCGCGCACCAACAGCGCGTATACACCGCACTTGATTTTGCACGGATAACGACCGTACTCATTCATCAATTTACCACTCGCGTCGCCGATCATGTAATCGCCGTACGGACAGTCAACAATAGGGATATTATTCTCTTTCATCTTAATATTTGCATCAAAATTCGGCACAAAGGTACTGCTTTTTTTTGATATATGCAAATATTAGTACATTTTTATACAAAAATCATCAATCCTCTTGGATATTCGACTACTCAACTTCCTGTCCCGTAACGGTGTAGGTCTTGCCGTTCTTCTCAATGAGGAGTTGACCATTGCGGAGAATCTTACAGGCCTTGATGCGGGCATTAGTCGGCTCGATGTCCTCGGCTGTTTCTCTCCATCCATTGCTCACACCGGGGACAAAGTCCGGATCAAAGGAAGCCATCATATGACGCATATCGAGCGCTTGGCCGGCTTTCTCGCCCCATATATACTCGGCCAGATAGGGATAGTCGATGAAGGGGTTGCGGTTGTGTTGGAAATTCGACACGGCATCTGCTCGATGGATCTCCTTCTCGGACACAGGATCTTGGCGGTGCCACTGAATAAGAAGTTCCTGTTCCCAAGACTGAAACTCAAGGTAGTTATTATTCTGCATGGCGTATTTGGAGCCTACATTGGCGTTGTCTAATCGCCACCCGTAACCGGATTTTTTGCTCGTCGGCGGCAGATCGGGATACTCGCCGTTCAGGTCGCGACCGTAACACGTAACTACATAGAAATAGGTACGCGCGAAATCGCCTTTGTATTCGTCTTTGGGCTCAAAAACATAGAAATCGACATTGAGCGAGTCGTGGTGCATCTGCCCGACCTTCAAAGAGCCGGTATTGGACTTGATATTCTTGACAGGTACGCCAAGAGGGTAGTTACTGCGCGCACTGTTGGCGGTAGAATTGGACGGATTGAGCAGATAACAATCCTTATACTGGTCGCTCTTGGATGCACCCCACCACGAGTTAGCCAACGAGTGCTCGATATTACATCCGGACACCACCGAACCGGGAGCTCCGAATTGTTTCCAATCGTCGCTGTACATATCCATGCAATAACCTTCTTCGTTGCGATCGGAATAATAGAAAACTTCCCATGTCTTGCCGGTTCCGCTTCCATAGGGGATGACGGTGTGCGCGCGAATACACTGTCTGAGTGTTCCTTTAAGAACAGCGCCTTGCTTACCATCAATACCATTGTAATAACCCGAGGGCATTTCCTCGGCATTGGATAGTGTACTGACCGCTATGACGATCAAACACAAAAAATAACTTAATAGGTCTTTTTTCATATCAATGCGAAATAAAATCCACGTCCATACAGGGGTGTTAAGGGCTTTTATTCAAAATTTGCCACAAAATTACTTCATTTTTTTGAATTGTGCAAGGATTTTCAAAAATAAAGAGAAAAAATTCACGTATCTCAAGATGGACAAATTGGCAGAGGGTGGACAATTTGGCACGAAAGATGGACATATTGGCAGGGATTTTAGGGTTGGCACATAATTTGCCTTAGTTAGGGTGAAAACGCAATTACGCATACTACGCCAACAACGTAAACTACGCAAGCTACGTTAAACATTGTTTAACTAAATTTGGAGGATTGATTATGAAAAATGCAATGTATCGTAGAAACAGTTGGCTGCCGACAAACGGATGGTTCCCGACCGTATTCGACGAGTTTTTGAACAATGACATGCTGAACACAGCCAGCAATGTGGCGCCTTCGGTCAACGTCCAAGAGACCGCTAACGGTTACACCGTTGAGTTAGCTGCTCCGGGTGTTAAGAAAGAGTACTGCCGCGTACACGTCGATGAAGACCACAACCTGTGTGTTGCCATTGAGAACAAGTTCGAGCACAAGGAAGAGGATAAGCATGCTCACTATCTGAGACGCGAGTTTGCTTACACGAACTTCGAGCAGAAGTACGCTTTGCCGGACAATGTGGACGAGGCAAAGATCGCCGCTAAGGTTGAAGATGGTATCTTAACGATTGAGTTGCCGAAGATCCAACGCGAAGAAGGTAAGACCGGTAGGCAAATAGCCATCTCATAACAAAGCATGTATCCATGCAGAGCACTCCCAACCGAGTGCTTTTTTTATGCCTTCCCGCAACAAAAGTTAGATTTTTCTTGTATATGTCAGAATTTTTGTGTAACTTTGCATAAAATTTCAGACTATGGATCATGACAAATGGCAATGGCAAGAGCCTGGCACAGCTTGGCGTGGTGTCGGTCTATATCATATCACGTTGACGGTCACATCCCACCAGCCGCTCCTCGGCTCCCTTATCATCCCCAATAACGACCCCGCTCAGGCTCGCGTAGATGTCTCTCCATTCGGTCGTACGCTCACCAATCTCCTATGGGATATATCCAAGTATCAGCCTGATATCCAGATGCTTCATTACGCGCTGATGCCGGATCATCTTCATTTTATCTGGTACGTAAAGCGCCCGCTTACGCGGAGTATCCGGGAGGTCGTCTCTGGCTTTTGGGTGGGAGCCAAGAAGCTCGGTCGCGCCTATTCTTATGATGATTCTTCTTTTGAGCCGACTAATAGTCGGCATAACTATCAAGAATCTCTCTGTGATCAAATCGGCAAGGATACTTATTATGCCCTCGATCCCATTTTCACTCAGATGCCGCATATCCAACCCATGGGACATAACTCTCAACTCCCCGCCACTATCGACTACCTTGACATGAACCCACAGCGACTCGCCACCAAGCGCCTTAAGCCCGGTTTCTTCCGCGTCCAACCCCGTGTCGAGATTAACGGCCGCAGCTATGCTGCTATTGGCTCTTCGCACCTCTTGCACATCGCCCAACGCACCCCCGTCCACGTGCGCCATACCATGACCGAAGCAGCCCGCCTTGGAAACCCGCAACCCCTCAATGACTATATCGCCTCATGCTACGATGCTGCCCGTCAAGGCTCCGTCATGGTCTCGCCCTTTATCTCCCAATGGGAGAAAGATATCCTCCGTACCCTCCTTCAAGAGAAACGCCCGATCATCTACCTAGCCGAGAACGGTTTTAAGGACTACTACAAACCCTCTGCGCTCCTCTTCGATGCCGTAGCCGACGATCGCCTACTCATCCTCTCTCCGTGGCCGTACGATCCCTCTCGCAAGCACGTCTCCCGTGCCGACTGCATCGCCCTCAACGCCATGGCCGAAGATATCTGTGCCCAATAGCTTCTTCCAACCCTCCCCTAATAGATTCTTCCTTTGCTCTGACTACCAGTCAGAGTCCCCATCCCCAAAAAGATTCTTCCTTTGCTCTGACTATCAGTCAGAGCCCCCATCCCCAAATAGATTCTTCCTTTGCTCTGACTACCAGTCAGAGTCCCCATCCCCAAAAAGATTCTTCTTTTGCTTTGACTATTGGTCAAAGTCCATTTCCCCTAATAGATTCTTCCTTTGCTCTGACTATCAGTCAGAGTCCCCATCCCCAAAAAGATTCTTCTTTTGCTTTGACTATTGGTCAAAGTCCATTTCCCCTAATAGATTCTTCCTTTGCTCTGACTATCAGTCAGAGTCCCCATCCCCAAAAAGATTCTTCTTTTGCTTTGACTATTGGTCAAAGTCCATTTCCCATATTTTTTTGCAATATTTTAGGAATTATTTGCACATGTCAGAATTTTTGTGTAACTTTGCACGCTATTTGCGTGCAGAGCAGTAGAAAACAAACGATAAAACAGACACAAGATATGGCAACATCAACGCAACAAAAACAAGAGTTATTCAAGAGTATCTGGGCAATCGCGAATGAGTTACGCGGCTCGGTTGATGGTTGGGATTTCAAGCAGTACGTGCTTGGCATGTTGTTCTACCGCTATATCTCGGAGAACATCACCAATTACATCAACGAGGAACAACTCAAAGCCGGATATCCTAATTTCGACTACGCTGCGTTTGATGATGCCCAAGCCGAGTCTGCACGAGCAAGCATCGTAGCGGAGAAAGGTTTCTTCATTCTGCCGTCTCAACTCTTCTGCAATGTTCGCAAGAACGCGCATCAGGACGACGAACTGAACATGACGCTGGATAAAGCGTTCAAGTCCATTGAAGCCTCAGCTATCGGAACGGAGAGTGAGGATGATATGAAAGGTTTGTTCGATGATCTCGATGTCAACTCAACCAAACTCGGTTCGTCGGTTGATAAACGTAATGAACGTCTCGCGCGTATCTTGGATGCGGTAGGTGACATGAATCTCGAAGGACCGAAAGAGAATCGTATCGATGCCTTCGGTGATGCGTATGAGTTCCTTATGAAGATGTACGCAGGTAATGCGGGCAAGTCCGGTGGTGAGTTCTTCACGCCTCAGGAAGTAAGCGAACTCCTCGCGCGTATTGCAACGCTCAACAAGACCAAGGTGCGCAAGGTCTATGATCCTGCGTGCGGTAGTGGTTCGCTGCTGATGCAAGTTGCCAAAGTCATCGGCAAAGAGAACGTGCAGCAAGGTTTCTTCGGTCAGGAGATCAACCAAACGACCTACAACCTCTGCCGTATCAATATGTTCCTGCACGACATCAACTATAATCATTTCAGCATCGCACTGGGTGATACGTTGCTCGAACCCCAACACTGGGATGACCAGCCGTTTGATGTGATCGTATCTAATCCGCCGTACTCGATCAAATGGAAAGGCGATGACGATCCTGTCCTCATCAACGACCGCCGTTTCTCGCCTGCTGGCGTGTTAGCACCTAAGTCCAAAGCCGATCTGGCTTTCACCATGCACATGCTCTCTTGGCTGGCTACCGATGGTGCTGCGGCTATCGTTGAGTTCCCGGGCGTCCTTTATCGGGGTGGTGCGGAACAGAAGATTCGCCAATACCTCGTCGACAACAACTACGTCGATGCAGTCATCCAATTGCCGGCTAACCTCTTCTTCGGTGTCAGCATCGCTACTTGTATCATCGTCATCCGCAAGAACAAGACGGACAACAAAGTGCTCTTTATCGATGCCTCGAATGAGTTCGTGCACGAGGGAAACAAGAACAAACTGACTGACGACAATATCAACCGCATCCTCGGTCTTTATACCCACCGTAAAGAGGAACAGCACCTAAGCGCTCTAATTAGCAATACCGTGATTGCGGATAATAGTTATAATCTATCCGTTAACTCGTACGTAGAGCAAGAAGATACGCGTGAGCATATTGACATCGATGCTCTCAATGCCGAACTGAGGCAGATAGTAGCTCGCGAGAACGAACTGCGTGCGCAGATAGATGAATTAATTGCTAACCTCTAATCACACGCCCTATGACCAACATAGAACAAATGATAAAGGACCTGTGTCCGAATGGCGTGGAGTATAAAAAACTCGGTGAGGTTTGTGAAATGAAGCGTGGCTCTACTATTACTGCAAATCAAGCAGAAGAAGGTGAAATACCTGTTATTGCGGGAGGACAAAAGCCCGCATATTTCCATAATCAAAGTAATAGAACTGGCAAAAATATCACGGTAGCCGGTTCTGGGGCTTACGCGGGCTATGTTGCATATTGGGAACAACCGATATTTGTGTCTGATGCCTTTACGGTTACACCCAAAGAGTCATCTCTTGATATTAAGTTTGTGTATTACTTTTTGACGAACATACAGGATAAGATATATCACACAAAAAAGGGAAGTGGAGTACCCCATGTACATCCTTCGTCTATATCGGATTTCGAAATCCCCATACCACCCCTCGAAATTCAAAAAAAAATCGTCGAGTGCCTCGATAAATTTTCGGCACTCGCAGCGGAGCTGCAAGCGGAGCTGCATCTGCGTCGTAAGCAGTACGAGTACTATCGTACCCGACTACTTACGCCACACTCGGAAAGCAATTCTGCTGACAAATCCGATGATTGCAATTGGGATTTCAAACCGCTTGGAGAAATTTGTGATTTGGTAAAAGATCGTATTTCTGCTTCTGAACTTGACGAAGATACCTACGTTAGTGTTGAGAACTTATTGTCCAATAAACAGGGAAAGATTCCGTCTATGTCGGTTCCTACTATTGGCAACGTCATCAACTATCATAAAGACAATGTCCTGATAGGCAATATAAGACCGTACCTACGTAAAATTTGGTTAGCTGATAATGAGGGTGGCACCAACGGTGATGTAATCACTTTAGGTATAAAAGGCAAGTATCGTGATATGATACTTCCACGATTCTTGTACCATGCATTAGCAGATGAACGTTTCTTTATCTATGATACGCAATATTCGAGCGGAGCAAAAATGCCACGAGGCGATAAAGATAAAGTATTGGAGTATCAAATTGCAATTCCTTCTATTGAGAAACAAGCAGAACTTGTAGTATTCCTCGACAAATTCGAGAAACTCATTACAAGTATGGAAGAGGGTATCCCCGCCGAGCAGATTCGTCAGCAGAAACGATATGAGTATTATCGTGACTTATTATTAACCTTTCCTCGTAAAGCCGTATGAAACTAATTGCCGAAAACCCGCAATCGACGGTTGTATCGAAATACGAATACAAGCCTTCTTCCCGCACCGCTTATCAGAGCGAGGCGCAGTTGGAAGATGCACTCATCGCGCAGTTGCAAGCACAGGGATATGAGTATCTGGATATCCATACTTCTGAGGAGATGGAGGCTAACCTGCGCAATCAGTTGGAACTCCTCAACGGCATCACCTTCACGGACAACGAGTGGAAAGGTTTCTTCCGTGTCCATCTGGCCAACCAAGGCGCATCGTTCAAAGATAAGACCACGCTTCTGCAAGACGACAAGACTTCGCAGCTGGTCCTCATCCGCGATAATCGCACCTTCCAGAACATCAAACTGATCGACAAGAAGCATATCCACGAGAACCGCCTGCAAGTCATTCACCAGTACAAGGCTGAGGCAGGCAAACGCAAATGCCGCTATGACGTGACGATCCTCGTCAACGGGCTTCCGATGGTGCATATCGAACTCAAGAAACGCGGCGTAGCTATCAAAGAAGCCTTCAACCAGATCAACCGCTATCACCGCGATGCCTTTGGTATCGACAACGGTCTGTTTGACTACGTGCAGCTGTTCGTCATCTCGAACGGCACCGAAACCAAATACTACTCCAACACAACCAGCCGAGGAGCGTTTACCGAACTGAACCGCAAGAAACCGAATGATGCTATCTTGGAAGATGGTACCAAGACTTGCGACTCGTTCGAGTTCACTTCCTATTGGGCTGATGCAGAGAACACGCCTATCCGCGAACTGACGGACTTCACTGCGACCTTCTTTGCACGGCATACTTTGCTCAATATCCTCACGCGCTATTGCGTCTTTACCGCCGACCAAAAACTGATGGTGATGCGACCCTATCAGATTGCCGCTACCGAGGCTATTCTGCAAAAGATCCTCATCGCTACCAACCAACGGAAGATGGGTACGATTGATGCGGGCGGTTACATCTGGCACACTACCGGTTCCGGTAAGACACTCACATCCTTCAAGACCGCACAACTGTGTACCCAACTGGAGTACGTGGACAAAGTGCTGTTCGTCGTCGATCGTAAAGACCTCGACTATCAGACGATGAAGGAGTACGAGAAGTTCAAGAAAGGCTGCGTCAGTCATAATAAATCAACTGCCGTACTGCATGAGCAGTTGAGCAAAGACAAAGATCGTATCATCATTACGACCATCCAAAAACTCAACCAGTTCTGCAAGTCCGAGCATAAGCACCCCATATACGACAAGCACGTCGTCATCATCTTCGATGAGTGTCACCGTTCACAGTTCGGCGATATGCACAAGCTGATCGTAAAGCGCTTCAACAAATACCACATCTTTGGCTTCACCGGTACGCCAATCTTCCCGGAAAACGCGCAGCAGGCATTGTTGACTACTGCACAGACTTTCGGCGATTGTCTGCATACCTATACAGTCATCAATGCGATTGCCGATGAGAACGTGTTGCCGTTTCGCGTAGAGTATATCAAAACGGTAGGAACGAAAGAATGCATCGACGATGCACAGGTGCGTGACATCGATCGCGAACGTGCGTTGCTTGCGCCTGAACGCATCCATAACATCGTGGAATATATCCTGCAGCACTTTGACCAGAAGACCTATCGCAATCGTTCATACAAACTGGATGATAAACGCGTGACAGGCTTTAACTCCATTCTCGCGACCGCTTCCATCGATGCCGCCAAACTCTATTACACCGAGTTCCAGCGTCAGCAAGACCTCCTGCCCGAAGACAAACGTCTGAAGATAGCCCTCATCTATAGTTACGGAGCAAACGAAGAGGTCGAACTCAATGGTATCCTCGATGAAGAGAACAGTGATAGTGCGGCGAAATTAGACAAGTCCTCTCGCGACTTCCTCGAAGCAGCTATTGCCGATTATAACGACATGTTCGGTTGCAACTTCGATACGTCCTCGGATCAGTTCGGTAATTACTACAAAGACTTGTCCAACCGCATGAAGAACCGCGAACTGGACATGCTCATCGTGGTCAATATGTTCCTCACCGGTTTCGACGCAACGACCCTCAACACCCTTTGGGTGGATAAGAACCTGCGCCAGCACGGACTCATGCAGTCTTACAGCCGCACCAACCGTATCCTCAACACCATCAAGCAGTTTGGTAACATCGTTTGTTTCCGCAATCTGGAGAAAGAGACCAATGATGCCATCACACTCTTCGGTGACAAGAACGCATGTAACATCGTCCTGCTCAAATCCTACGACGATTATATCAACGGCTACACGGACGAGAACGGTAAGAAGCATATCGGTTTTGTCAAGATTGCCGAAGCACTCAAACAACTCTTCCCGGATCCGGCGAATATGCCATTGATAGGAGAGGAAAAAGAGAAAGAGTTTATCCGGCTCTTTGGTTCGTACCTCCGCATGGTCAATCTGCTTAACACCTTCGATCGCTTCGAAGAAGACAAACCCAACTACATCTCCGACTTTGCCGAGCAAGACTATAAGTCCGTTTACCTCGATCTCAGCGAGAAATACCGTCACCATACGGAAGGCGATGCGGTTGATATCAACGATGACCTCACCTTCGAAATCGAACTCATCAAACAGGTGGAGATCAATATCGATTACATCCTCGAACTCATTGCCAAGAAATACGGCAAAGATAAAGTGGTCGATGGTCCGACGCTCGAAGAACTGCTCTCCAAAGCAATAGGCTCCAGCCCTGCTTTGCGTAACAAACGTGATCTCATTGACGCCTTTGTCAAACGCTACTCGCCCGATAAGGAGATCGGCAAGCAGTGGATGGCGTTTGTGCATGAAGAGGCACAGCAACAGTTGGACGAGATCATTGCGTCGGAAAACCTTAAACGCGACCAGACGATTGCTTTTGTGCGCAAAGCCTTCCAGACAGGCGAAGTGGAGATGCAGGGTACAGCCATCACCCAATGCCTCCCACCTCTACCGCTCTTCAGCCCCAATAACGAACGTGCCGCAACCAAACAGCGCGTCTTGGAGAAACTATGCGCTTACTTCGAACGCTTTTACGACATCTATGAATTTGAATAAAGATTGAAGATAATTTTCTTTCATTATAGGGCAATCGGATTGCCCGCCCCCTAATAGACCCGCATGGTAGATAATCACGACATATGGCAACCGCAAGAACCTGGAAAGGCGTGGAAAGGCGCCGGACTTTACCATATCACGCTGAAGATTCCTTCGCGTGAGCCATTGCTTGGTAATCTGGTCATTCCGAATGATGATCCGGCGCAAGCGCGGGTGGATTATAGCGATTTGGGGCGGGCGGTCTTGGAATATCAAAAGATCAATGCCGCCTATTATCCCGAGATACAGATCCTCCATTATTGCCTCATGCCCGATCATCTCCATTCTATCTGGTATGTGCGTAAGGCGATGCCTCGCGGCATTGAAGCCGCAGTGCGCGGCTTTTGGCAAGGTGTCAAGAAAGCCGGGCGGGCGTATTCCCTCCTTTCTTCTCTTCCCCCCGAATCGGATTCGGGGAAAGGAAAGAAACTATTTGAGATAGCGGAAAACTTACGCGGGCAGATAGCCGATGCGGAATATGCGGCGCTACCGCCTATCTTCACACAGATGCCGCATATCCGTCCGATGGGACATCGAGATCAACTGCCCACCACTATCCGCTATATAGACATGAACCCGCAGCGCCTTGCTACCAAACGCCTCAAACCCGGCTTCTTCCGTGTGCAGGATAACATTGAGATAGCCGGTCGTATCTATTGCGGTGTGGGTAATTCGGATTTGCTCGATGCCCAGCATTACATGCCCGTTCATGTGCGGAGAACGATGATAGAAGAGGCGATACATGGCGATGATAAGCGGTTGAACGAGTATATGGATAGTTGCATTGCTGCTGCGCAGAAAGGTGCAGTAATGGTATCGCCTTTCATCCATGAGAAAGAGCGCGAGGTGCTTTATAGTGTCCTCGCAGAAGGAGGCCTGGTAATCTACCTTGCCGACAACGGCTTCGGCGAGTATTACAAACCTTCCGACGGCATCTTTGATGCGGTCGCAAATAAGCAGGTCCTCATCCTGAGCCCGTGGCCGTACGATCCCAAGAAACGGCACATCTCCCGCGCTGAGTGCGTCGCGCTCAATGAGATGGCAGAGGAGATATGCGGTTTTTCTTCTTTTACCACCGAATCTGATTCGGGGAAATAAAAGAAAATAAGATAAGCAATAAATACCATGAGTAAAAAGAAAATAAAAACGATATACTGCGCGTCTACCGTAGAAACGATATCCTCTCTGCTCAATGCTCCAGAAGATTGGGATTGTGGTTTAACAGAAATGTTACAAGAAAAAATTGAATGGTCAGAAGTCAACCCGGAGACAATCATCCCTAAACTTGAACTACGCAGATTTACAAAAAGTATCGATGACAAAGAAGTCCGGCTTGATGTAATGAAGTTTTTGTTTGATTATGCGGAATACTATTTCATAGATGGAGCCGAGAAACTTAGCCATGCTAGATTGGGAAATGTTTTTCAAGAAAGTGAAGCTAAAGAAATTACCGCCGAGTATATCCGCGAATTCCGTACTGAATTATCTACGCAGATTAGTCAGATTGAAAAAACAGGTATGTATTCCGGTGATAGGTTCAGCAAGTTAGAGAAACAGGTTGCACAGTTAACGGAAGAGAACGAGCAATATAAAAAAGCAAACAAATTTCTCCAAGATAAAATAGATCGGTTTGAAAATCCACATAAGTATGGGAAGTTCATCCCCGCTGAATTAAACAATCGGATATTCGTCAATATAATGCAGTATTTGCAATCGAAGCAAATAGTATTACCTTTGTATCCTGAGAAAGATTACACTCGCGGCATTAATTGCTATCATTGGTATGGATCTTGCGCGTTGTTTGGCTATTTTGTTTGGAAACTCAATCAAGAGTTCGATCTCAATGAAGCAAGAGATCTGCTGAATTGGCAAGTCTTTGAAACGGCTATCAATAATTACAACAAGCTGATTAATGAAGCTAGAAAAGCCGTATCAAAATTTAGAAAAGACGACAAAGCATTACTCCCTGCAAAGGCTGATATTATTGAAGATGCGATAAGATATGCCAACGGAGACATGAAAAACGCGGAGATTCGAGAGAATCTGAATATTTAAACCGAATATCAATCGAATATGTTTTGTATTTAATGCGAATATCGACCGAATACTCATTTGACATTTTCCGAATATCAATCGAATATAGTATATTTCATAGTCGCATCATGACCGCATAAAGGACGCAAGTGTGTCATAACTTTGTCGGAACTACTCGTCATAATTCAAAAAAAAGCAGTAATTTTGCACTCGATTTTGGTCGGGTGCAATTTTTTGTTTGTGCAGAAAGTCACAGCAAGTCACAAAAAAGTCACAAAATGTGACTCGGAAAGCACAAAATTTTCCGTACCTTTGCACCCGAAAACATTATAAAGGCTGTGTACCGAGAATGGTCGACCACGGTAACTCGGAGCAGCTGACACCGGTGTCATAATGTCTAACAATTTTAAAACATTGATTCATTATGACATCTAAACAAAACCCTTTTGAACGCGCCATCATTCAACTAGTGCGCGACGTAACAAGCGAACAGCTTGCTAAACGTGTGCCTGATATCCCCGCTATGGATTATCGGCGGCTGACCTATTGCCTTATCGAAGATCGTATCGCGACCTACAAGGCTGCCGGAATCAAACGCACACTCGATAATGTGCTCTCTGAATTCGGTATCACCAAGAAAGCATACTACTCCTGGTACGAAAAATACCATTTCTTCTACAAGCAATGTAAAAATTCTTGACATTTGCAAGTGTCCAAAGGAAACTTTTCCCCACTTTATTAGCAGTACTTTTGCACCGCCAAACGGAAAAAGCCAACCCTCGCATTGAGGAGCACTTAATCCCCCGATTGGCGGTGTAATATGTTTAAAAATAATTATAATCCATTAACGTCCCCGGAGATCATCTATCTCCCTGACGGCACCGAACTTCGCCTTTGCAAAGGGATCGTATCGCGTACGGGTAACCGAAAGCTGTACTGCTCAAAGGTCGGGCTGTTCTACTCTCTTTCGACCAGAGGACTGAACCCGAACAAGCCCTACGTGACGAAGAATTTCCGTCGCAAGCCGAACGTTCATTCTAATTACCCACGCATGTGCGGTTTCATCAGCAATCCGTATTGTCATATCCTTGTCGCTATCGCTTGGGTCGGTCCCGGAACGGCCTCCCGACTAACGGGAGGAGTGGCTTCCGCCGAGAAGGACATCAAAATGGAATGTCATCATTTGAATGGTAATATCTGCGACAATCGCGCGTCCAACCTCATCTGGCTCTCCCATGAAGCCCATCTCCGCTTCGATGCTGCTCTCCGTCAAGGCCTTGTTCTCACCCGCGACACTCGCTCCACCGACGACCTCATGCTCGCCGACATGTCCCACCATTGTGAAATCTAGCCCCACCATTGTGAAATTTAATCCCACCATTGTGTGCCCAAACTGCCCACTTGGCGTGTACTTGTATCCTACTTGTATTGTACTTGTATCCTACTGCCCACTTGGCGTGTTTCACTTTTAGCTTGGTCCTTTTTTTTTACTTAGCTTGTTCCCTTTTCACTATAGTCTGGGTCTTAGCTTGTTCCCTTTCCCTTGGTTTTTGCCCTAAAAGGGAACAACCCTAAAAGGGCTATGTCCGGGTCCAGCTCGCGGGGCTAACTCCCCGCGCTAAACAAAGTTTTGTTTATTAACGTCGGATAGTATCCGGCGACCAAAAATTTTTATCATTATGCAAACAACTGAATTATCAACAACCAATTTAACCCTCCTGCGTGAGTTACGCGCACAAGAAAAAGCCATCAAGGCTCGTATCGACGAAATATCCACCGAGGCAACCAACGAAGCCGTTGCTATCCTTGCCGCAAAGGGTCAGGAGAAAGGCGAGTTTGAGGTGGAGGGTATTGGTAAGTTCCAACTCCAGCGCACCGAAGTCTTTGACTTTGCCGACTACAACAAGTACAAGCAAGAACAAGCCGTCAAATGGCGTGAGAACGCCAAGGAGAAAGTCAAAGAGCAGAACCTCGTCAAAGCCCGGACTGCCCTCATGAACGGCTACGTCAAGACCTTCGTCGAACTCTATCCCGACAAGGAACCCGACGAGATCAAACTCGTCGTCAAAGTCATCGACTAGAAAAGGGGTCCCCGGAGAATCTGTAATTCTCTGGGGAGAGCGGAGGCACCATACCTTCAGATCGTGCCCTTGGGCAAAGAAGTCGCCCGTTTATTTAGCGGAGTGGTATAAACCTTTTGCGATCTTGTTGCCGAACGCGAAGCTGCCCACTTGGCCCCCTTTCACTTAGTCCTTTTTACTATAGTCTGGGTCTTAGCTTGTTCCCTTTTCCTTGATTTTTGCCACAAAAGGGAACAAGTCGAAGGGCCAAAAGAAAGTCGATAAAAGAAAAGTTCGATAAAAGAAAATTATCAAAGAAGATGATGATGAGTATGGATAATAAAACTACTCCGGTTCTAAACCGGTCATCATTTGAATATCTTTGGGAGTTATTAAATCCACCGTTAGAGTTTCACAACATGCGTGCTAAATGCGAATCTAAACTCTGGAACGTTTGTACCATTCACATGCAACACCGCATTTATCGTCTCATCCGAGACCGTAAGCGTGCAGGCAAACCGGTAGAACCCAATCCATGGTACGCTATAGTGAACGCTCGCGATGCTGAACCTACCAACTACAACGGTTCACCCGCTGTGGATGACGTAGCCAAGACAACCAAGATGGTCGTCGCATGGTACAAAGGACTTGCAGGCATCTACACACTCGAAGAAGCCCTTGCCCTCAAACTCCAAATCATCAGAGAATTTAAACTTATAAAAGATTAACATTATGAACGTTGAATTAATGAAAGGCATAGCCTCCGCATCTGGCACTGTTAGCCGCTTTCGCGATGGACGTGTACTCGTTGCTCGCACGTACAAAAGAACCGGTAAGACCTGTTTCTACGTTGTAGATCCGCGTCGCCGTCGTACTAAACCAACCCCCTCTGAAATCAAAGCCCGCTCCACTTTTGGCGCTGTCGCCTCAGAGGTCTCTCGGAGAATGAAAAATGGCGATACGCGTCCACGCTCCGAGATCTGGAAAGAGGTCGCAAAGGAACTGCGTGATGAGTAAACAAGGTTTGTAACAAGACCATCACGGGATCATCTCCCGACAACAACCCAGTCAACATTAAACATTAAACATTAAACATTATGTCCTACCCTTTATACGACGTGCCGTACCTGGTGCGACCATCGAACGGCACCTATATGTCGAAGAAACGGCATGAGATCGAAGAGCAAAACCAAGCGATCGTAGATGCCTATTTCATCGAACGAGACAAAGGAACACCTGCTATCCGGGCACAAAAAATCGTAGCCCAAAAGCATGGAATGTACACGAAACGCGTGGAATATTGCCTCAGATGGTATTATCAAGAGGCAGAAAGACGTAAAAGATACGATTTTTTAATAAAATTTCCACCTGCAAAGGAACACATTGTTCAGTATTGACGTATCTTTGCACCGGATTTCAAAAAAGTACGAACCATGAGAAAACTATTGCTTATGACAGTCATTATGACGTCCCTTGTGATGACGAGTTGTAATGTCACTCGTGTCATCACCAACGAGTCCCAGTATCTGCAGCGAGGCGATACCTCGGTAGTCATTCAGACCAAAACGGTGGAGACCTACGATGCCACCAAGAAAGGGCTATAGGTATGGCTAAAGTCGAGTTTGACCCGGGTATAGAGTCCGTGACCGGCATCCTGATGGGAACAGACCCTTTCTATATCCGCCGCTACCCCGGCAAAGAAGGCGTGATGCATATCGTCCAGGCACGTCCCGACCGCTCGGGTCACACTCCCTCACCCGCCGAAGCCCACACCCGAATCGTCTTCGCACAGAAGTACGGACATGAAAAACACCTCGCGTTCCTCGAACGCACCATGAAAAACCAATTATCCATCCAATTTAACGATTAAGTATGGCAAAGATTACATTGCATGGCATGTTTGCCCGCGTAAGGGGTAAGTTCAACAAGTCGGAAACGCTCTATTTCAAGGGCTGTCCTTGTAAGCAGGAGCAACTCGGCGTTGACCTCTTGAACCCCTCCAAGGCCAATCACGCCAAAAACATCTTGGCGCAGGAAGCGCTCAAGACCGCGGCGCAGGCCGCACAAGCGGCATTGGCTGATGCTACCCAGCGTGCCGCCCTCGAAGCCGGTTTTGCGGCACAAAAGAAGTACAAGAGTCTCTTCTCGTACACCGTAGCACAAAAGTACGTCAAACCCAATTTTGATTAACCTTATGGCAAAAGTAGAATGGAGTGCCGGTATCGACCATGTGTCGGGCGCACTCGCGAAACCGAGTAAGAGCGGTCAACACTCTTGTACCAAGATGCTGCTGGGTACGCACCGCGTGAAACCCACCGAGAGCAGCGATTGTAACCGCATTTACCTCCGTAAGAAAGTCGTTCGCTCGACCGCTCCGGGCGAGGACGAGCTCTGGGCACGCAACCGCTTCACTGCGGTAGCAGCAGCGGTCAAGACCCGTCGTAAGGACCTGAGCCACATCGCTTCCGACATGCAAGCGTTCGAGGCACAGAAGAACACCGCCGGCGGCAAAAAGACGATGAAAGCCTATTTATGGAAAATTTGCGGGGATGAGTATGATCAAGCTCATCCGAAAGCATAAATGTTCCTTCGGGCCCCAAAAATATTTTTAATTTTTTGGGAAAGCGTAGCAGCCCCGAGTACTTCCTACTAAAACGTTGTTTGGGTACATGTACGAGGGGTTTGCAAGCGCGGCTCGTCTGCGGTCAGGAGTACGATCAGGCGCACCCGCGTGACTAATCAGGTTACGCCACACAAAACAAAGAGCCCCTCATCATAATGATGAAGGGCTCTGAAAGTGGCGGCTACCTACTCTCCCACAACGCAGTGCAGTACCATCGGCGAT
>CAMHSB010000010.1 GCA_946187695.1 uncultured Bacteroidales bacterium | reverse complement strand
GCTAATCGTCACCCCCTTCTCGGGAAGAGTCACCCACCACGGTGGCTCTTTTTTTTGTATTTGTAGTAACTTCGGCACGCCCCTTCCCTAAATTGTGTAAATTTAGGGTGGGTTCCCTCCGAATTTACGTTCGCACTTTCGTGCAAACTGCAATCTTTTTAGCAAAGAAAATTCCACTTAAGCGAGCTTAGACAAATTTTTTTGCTAAAAATCTTGCAAATTTGAAAAATTTGTTGTAACTTTGCGCCCGATTTTGAATAATACGAATAAATAAATAACAACACTTGATATGACAACTACAGGAAAAGTAATCACTTGGACTTCGGTCATCGCCGTGCTGGCGCTGGCGGGATTCATCTTCTTTAAGTTCTGCTTCGTGTACGCCGAAGGCGTGAACGAGGGAGATATCAACTACTTCCAGAAAGAGGGCTTTATCTTCAAGACCTACGAAGGAAAGATGATCCAGTCGGGACTCAAGAACACCAAAGTACAAGGCTCGATCCAGTCGAACGAGTTTAAGTTCTCGGTGGCCAAAGAGAGTGTCGCCAAGCAGCTGGAGGAAAGATCGAACACCAACGTGAAGCTCCACTGGAAGCGCTACCTCGGTACGCTGCCTTGGCGCGGAGACAGTGAGTTTATTGTGGATTCTGTTTATACGGCTAAGCCGATCAAATAGTTATGATGTTAGAAGAGAAGTACAACTTCGTCAAGATGTACGAGCGTTCGTTCCGCGACAACTGGAACGAGCCGGCGGTGACCGATTACGGTACCGATGTGACCTTGACGTACGGTCAGTTGGCGATCAACATCGAGAAGCTGCATATCCTGTTCAAGGAGTGCGGCGTCAAGAAGAACGATAAGATCGCCGTGATGGGAAAGAACAACAGTAACTGGGTAGCCGTTTATCTGGCAGCGATCACCTATGGTGCGATCATCGTGCCGATTCTGCAGGATTTCCGTGCGAACGATGCCATTCATATCATCAACCACTCAGGCACGCGGCTGCTCTTCATCAGCGACATCAACTGGGAGGGCATGGATCTGGATCAGATACCGAAGGTGCTGGCGGTGGTGAGCCTGAACGACTGGCATCCGATTTCTCTGGCCTTGAATCCGAAGAAGATCAACTACGAGGCGATTGCGGAGAAGTTCAAAGAGAAGCACCCGGACGGCTACTGGCCCAAAGATCTGCATTTCGACGAGCGTAGCAACGAGGAGATCGGTTCGATCAACTACACCTCCGGTACGACGGGTTTCAGCAAGGGTGTCGTGATGCCGCTCAACGGTTTGGCGGGTAACGTACGCTACGGTCTGGAGTCGGGCTTGGTAGGCAAAGAGTCACGTTTCGTGACCTTCCTCCCGCTCGCACACGCCTACGGTTGTGCGTTCGATTTCCTGAGCTGTCTGGCAGCCGGCGGTCACGAATGGTTGATCGGTCGTACACCGAGTCCGAAGATCCTGCTCAATGCCTTCTCGGAGATCAAGCCGACGCTGATCTTGTCCGTGCCGCTGATTCTGGAGAAGATATACAAGAAGATGATCGTGCCGCAGATCCAGAAGCCGCCCGTAAGCTGGGTGCTCAAAGTGCCGTTCCTGGACGAGGTGATCTGCTCCAAGATCCGCGAGCAGCTGGTACAGGCTTTCGGCGGCGAGTTCAAGCAGATGATCATCGGCGGTGCGCCGCTGAACCCCGAAGTGGAAGCGTTCCTGTACCGGATCAAGTTCCCGATGTCGGTGGGCTACGGTATGACGGAGTGTGCGCCGCTGATCACCTTTACCCCGTACGAGCAGGGCTCGAAACCGTACTCCTGCGGTAAGCCGCTGGCGGGTATCATGGAGGTGAAGATCCTCGATCCGAACACCGAAGGAATCGGTGAGGTGGTGACGCGCGGCGAGAACACGATGCAAGGTTATTACAACAACCCCGCTGCGACCAAGGACAGCTTCACCGAAGACGGCTGGCTGCGTACGGGCGATTTGGGAACGATCGACGAAGACGGATTCCTCTATATCAAAGGTCGTTGCAAGACGATGCTGCTCGGTCCGAGCGGACAGAATATCTACCCCGAGGAGATCGAGGCGAAGATCAACAACATGCCGTACGTGCTGGAGTCCTTGGTACTGCAGCAGGAAGACACGCGTCTGGTAGCGCTCATCTGTCCGGATTATAACGAGGTGGATGCCAGCGGTCTGACGCGCGAGCAGCTGACCGAGCAGATGGAAGAAGCCCGCAAGCAAGTGAACAGCGAGTTGGCTGCCTACGAGCAGATAGCGATCGTGAAGCTCTACCCGCATGAGTTTGAGAAGACCCCGAAGAAGTCTATAAAAAGATTTTTATATACTTCAATGGTATAATGAACCTTTGTATTGATCAGGGAAATAGCCGGACGAAAGTGGCGTTGATGACGGACGAGGGTAAGATGATCAATCATTTTATCTACAAGTCCTTCAGTTCGTCGGACGTGGAGCGTCTGTTCGATCTGTACGACATCACGGATTCGATCATCTCGTCGGTGGTGGACATCGAGGCTGCGGTGGTGAACACGCTCCATCGTCGTTCGCAGCATTTCGTGCTCTTTGATCATAACACTCCGGTGCCGATCATCAACCGCTACGACACGCCGCAGACTTTAGGCCTGGATCGTTTGGCAGCCGCGGTGGGCGCGAAGAGTTTGTGTCCCGGCGAGAACCTGCTGATCATCGATGCCGGCTCGGCGATCACGTATGATTTCGTGACGGAGAAAGGGGAGTATATCGGCGGCAACATCGCCCCGGGCATCAAGATGCGTTTTACGATCCTGCAGCGGATGACGAAGAAACTGCCGCTGGTGGACGCGGAGGAGAACGAACTGATTCCGCTCTTCGGCAAGAACACGCGTGATGCGATCGCGGCTGGTGTGATACGCGGCATCGCGTACGAGGTGAAAGGCTACATGCGTACGGTGCGCGAGAAGATGTCGCATTATCAGACCTACGTCACCGGCGGCCATGCGCAGTACATCCTGAACAACGTGCGGACCTCGCGGAACGAGAAAAGGGAATTACATTACGAGCGCAATCTCGTACTAATCGGATTGAATACAATACTTGTTTTCAACAAGAGTGAAAAGTGAAGAGTGAAAAGTTAATAGTGATTTTGGCTGCGCTGGTGTTGAGCGTTGGGGCTTGGGCGCAGAATATGACCAGTTCGCCGTTCTCGCGTTATGCGTACGGTGACCTGAACGAAAACGTACCGACAGGTTATCGCGCGATGGGTGGAGTAGGATTCGGTATGCGCAACAACCGCGCTATCAACCCCGCCCAGCCGGCTTCATATACGTCCTGCGACACGCTGACGTTCATGATGGACATCGCTGCGAGTGCGAACTGGAGCCGTTACCGCGATGCGTCCGGTATGCGCAACAAAGCGAACGGAAACCTCGAGTACCTCACGATCCAGGTGCCGCTGTTCAAACAATGGATCGCGGCGTCGGTGGGTCTGCTGCCCTATAGCTCGGTAGGCTACGACATCACGCTGTCGGATTCCGTTCAATCGGACTACCACTACACAAAGCTCTATTCGGGCGAAGGCAACATCAGCGAGGTGTACGGCGGTTTGAGCTTTAATATCTGCAACTGGTTTGCTGTAGGTGCGAACATCTATTATATGTGGGGTGACCTGAGTCACCTGCGGACCTTGACTTTCGCGGAGACGGGTATGCACACGACCATTCAGGACGTGCTTCTGTCCGTGAGCTCAGTACGTTTCCGCTACGGTGCGCAGTTCTTCCATACCTGGGGCGATCATTCGGTGGTGCTCGGCGGTATGTTCGAAAACAAGAAGAAACTGAGCAGCGAGTACGTGGCGATCGAGACCCAGACGGACGACTCGATACCTATCTACGAGGGTCTTTTCCAGACCCCGATGGCGTATGGCGCGGGTGTGAGCTATAACTGGGCCAACCGCTTGACGATCGCCGTGGATTTTGAACGGCAGTGTGTGTCTTCGGCGCTGTATAACGGTGCGGAGGGACGTTATTCCGGCTTGCAGGACAAGAACCGCTATGCGTTCGGTGTGGAATACCGGCATAACCCGATGGGCCGTAAGTACGTGGATCGTATGTTGTGGCGCGCGGGTGTGAACGTGCAGGATGAGTACCTCGTATCGATCGGTGCCAAACGCGTGACGGCAAGTATCGGTATCGGTTTCCCGCTGTGGACGATCGGAACGGTCATCAATACGACCATCGAGTACTCCCACCGCGGAAGCGAAACCACCGGACTGGTGGATAACAGTTTGCGCTTTACGATCGGTGCTTCGATTGCGGAGAGCTGGTTTTTCAAACGGAAACTGTAGGTTTGGCACGGTATTTGAAGAAGAATGATCGAGATATCGAAATTATTTAACAAAAAAATAAATGATTATGAAACTGAAACAATTATTGGTAATCGCGCTGGCAGTAGCCGTTCCGGTATTGGCGAGCGCAAAGAAACCGACCAAACAGCAGGCTGAGGCTCCCGCAGAGCAAGCTCCTGCCGCAGATGAAGATCCGGTAATCACCGAAGAGTGCGTGATGAACGTATCCCTCTTCCACGAGGCCGTTAAGAACAAAATGTTTGCTGATGCGTACGAGCCTTGGTATGAGGTGTACACCACCTGCCCGAACGCGAACAAGTCCATTTACTCGGACGGTTCGAAGATCGTAGAGGCACTCTATCAAGCTACGGCTGATCCCGCAGAGAAAGCACGTCTGGCTAAACTCGGGATCGAGATGCAAGACAAACGTATCCGTTTCTTCGGTAATGATCCGAAGTACCCGAAGGCTTATATCTTAGGTGAGAAGGGTCTGGCGTATCTGGATTTCTACGGAGAGGAGAAAGTGACAGAGGCACGCGAGTGCTTGCAACAATCGGCTGCCGGTATGGGTGCAGCGAGCAAGATCATGGTGCTGGTAAAACTCGTGGATGCATCGTACGCCGTTTATAAGAAAGACGGTAACGCCGAGCAGTTCATCGCTGACTACGAGTTGGCAAGCAACCTCCTTGGCGAGCAGGCATCGAACACGAACAACAAAAACGCCGAGATCGCCGGTAAGCAGAAAGATTACGTGGATAATATCTTCGCTATCTCCGGTGCAGCAGACTGCTCGAAACTGGATGAGATCTATGCCGATGCGGTAAAGGACAACCTGAACAACCTCGATATGTTGACCAAGATCGCGAAACTGTACAAGCGCGTTCGTTGCACGGAGAGCGATGTCTATTTCGCAGCCTGCGAGGCCGCTCACAAACTGCAACCGACGGATGAGTCGGCAGCCGGATGTGCTTCTATGGCCGCTAAGAAAGGTGACTACGAGCAGGCAGTGGCTTACTACGATCAGGCTATCAAGCTGGCGATGGTAGAGGACGAGCTGGAGGACGTAGCGGACTATCAGTACAACGCTGCATTCTACTGCTACAACAACCTTAAGAAATATGCGGAGGCACGTAAGTACGCGTTGGCTTCGATCGCTACGCTGCAGGGTCTGGGTATGAACAAAGGTCAGGGCCGTTGCTACATTATCATCGGTATGTGCTACGCTTCGACGCAACTGTACCCGCAAGATGCCAAGGGCCGTATCCTCAACAAGACCGTTTACTGGGTAGCTGTGGATAAGTTCGTGAAGGCTAAACAAGTGGATCCGTCGGTAGAGGCACAGGCTTCGGAGTTCATCTCGAGCTACAGCAAGTACTATCCGACCAAAGAGGAGCGTTTCGACCTGCCGGGTGAGTTCAGCGGCAATACCTATTTCGTAGGAGGTTGGATTGGTGAGAACACCACGATCCGTTAATAGTATAGGCAAAGCGAGTGTCGTCCTGACACTCGCTCTGTGTCTTTTCGCGTGCCATAAGCCGGAGGTGCAACAAGGTACGGAGACGCTGCCGCGCGAACAGATCGCGGCGCTGCTCACCGACACCGTCAGCACGCTTATCTCCGACTCGGGCGTGACGCGGTACCGTATCGAGGCGCCGCAGTGGCTGCTGTACGACAAGACCGATCCGCCTTACCAGGAGTTCCCGAAAGGGGTGTACCTGGAGCAATTCGATTACGATCTGTCGGTGCAGGCTTCGCTGCAGTCCGATTATGCCTACTATAACGAGAAAGAGCAGGTGTGGACGCTGTCCGGTAACGTGCATGCACTCAACCGCAAAGGCGAGCAGTTCGATACGCCCAAACTGATCTGGGACCAGAAATCCCACCGCGTTTATTCGGACACCACGATCCATATCACACGCGAGAAAAGTATCATCGAAGGCGTTGGCTTTGAGTCCAACGAGGAGATGAGCAAATATACGATTCTAAACCCCACGGGAGTATTCCCGATAAACGAAGACGAATAATGTTATTAGAGAATAAAGTAGCCCTGATTACAGGAGCAGCGCGCGGCATCGGCAAGCAGATCGCTTTGGCTTATGCACGCGAAGGAGCGAACATCGCATTCACGGATCTCGAACTGAACGAGGCGGCTGCCGCTACGCGCGACGAGATCGCCGCGCTGGGCGTGAAGGTGGCTTTCTATGCCTCCAATGCAGCGGATTTTGAGGCGGCGCACCAAGTGGTAGAACAGGTGGTAGCGGACTTCGGTCGGCTCGATATATTGGTCAATAACGCCGGCATCACGCGCGACACCTTGCTGATGCGTATGACCGAGCAGATGTGGGATCAGGTCATTCAAGTGAACCTCAAATCGGCGTTCAATTTCACGCACGCCGTGACGCCCGTCATGATGCGTCAGCGCAGCGGTTCGATCATCAGCCTGAGCTCGGTGGTCGGTATCAACGGCAACGCCGGACAGGCCAACTACGCCGCTTCGAAAGCCGGTATCATCGCCCTCACCAAATCGGTAGCCAAAGAGCTCGGTGCGCGTGGTATCCGTGCCAACGCGATCGCCCCGGGTTTCATTTTGACGGACATGACCAAAGCGCTGAGCGAAGAGACGCTCAAGCAGTTCGTGACGATGATCCCGATGCGCCGCGGAGGAGAGCCCGAAGAAGTCGCAAAGGTCGCCCTTTTCTTAGCGAGCGACCTGGCATCCTATGTCTCCGGACAGGTGATCCAAGTCAACGGAGCTATGGCATAAATAAATCCCGCATGGAAGTGCGGGATTTATTATTTGTGATTAATCACAAATCTCCAAGGCTCCAGCTCATAGGTCTCGCCGGTCTCCAGCGTGACGGTTTGATTTTCCGGACTCATATTCATCACAGCGATGACGGTGTTGGTGACGTGTTTGCCTTCTTTGATGCGTTTGCAAGCGAAGATCTTGTCGTTGTCGCAAGCGATGCGCTCCATCGGCGCACCTACCTCCGGCGAGAAGAGCGCTTTGTTACGCTCGCGCATCGCGTTGAGTTGTTTGTAGAAATCCGCCTGTGCGAACTCCTCGTCGATATCGATCGTGTCTTTCTCGAAGAACTCCAGACGGTGGTGGTTCCCGCTTAACTGACCGGTGTAGATGAGCGGCATACCCGGTACGATATAGGTGAAAGCCGCAAAGAGTTTGACGGCGTCGCCCATACGCTCCTGCTCGGTACCAGCCCAGCTGTTCTCATCGTGGTTAGTGATAAAATTCATGCGAATAGCCTCCGGACGGATGGTCGAATCGGCTTTAGCAAAGTATGCCCACAGGTCCTCTACCGTGCTCTTGCCCTGTGCCACCTCGTTCATCAGCTTATGCAGCGTCCAGCCGTAGTACATGTCGAACGCGGTCTCGGTGAGTTCGTCGGCTTTGTCCTCGTCCTCAGCGAGGGTGAACATATCCGGATGGGTCTGACGCAGATCCGCCATCGCCCAGTTCCAGAAATCGGTCGGCACCTCACCCGCTACGTCGCAACGGAAACCGTCGATACCAATCGAGTCCATCCACCAATGCATGCTTTTGAGCATCTCGTTACGCATGTCCTGACTCTCGTAGTTGAGCTTGGAGATATCGGTCCAGTCGTACTGCACCATGAGGTTTCCGAGGCTGTCGCGATAATACCAGCCGTCGTTCTTCGTCCACTCGCTATCCGGCGCTGTGTGGTTAGCCACCCAGTCGAGGATAACCTTAAAGCCCATCTTGTGCGCAGCTGCCAGGAAATGCTCGAAATCGGCGCGGGTACCGAACTCGGGGTTGATGGCGCAGTAGTCGATGATGGAGTAGTAACTGCCGAGTGTGCCCTTTCGGGTGATCACGCCGATCGGTTGACAAGGCATCACCCAGATGATGTCGATGCCGTTCTCTTTGAGGATAGGCAGCAAGGTCTCGGCGGCAGCGAACGTGCCTTCCGGAGTAGCCTGACGTGTGTTGAGCTCATAGATCGTAGCGTCGTACGCCCATTGGGGGTGACGCAACTCAACTTGCTTGGCGCAGCCGACCAAGGTCAGCGCGGCCAAAAGAGTAAGTAATTGCTTTTTCATTCTTCTGTAATATGAAAGGTTAATTCATTACGATTGATGGTGACGATCACTTTGTGACCCAAGTACACGCGGGCATATTGGATCTCGTCGGCGGTGCTCTCCAGCGGAATCAGATCGCCGTAGAGCAGCGGCATCGAGTGTCGACGCATGTGGATCAGTTCTGCCACCTGTGCACGCATATTCTTCTCCTCCGTGTTGAGCGTCTCGAAGCGCATCATATGCCGGTTGTCGGGGTCGTTACCGCCCACTTCCGCATACTCGTCGCCTTGGTAGATACAGGGTACGCCAGGGATGGTAAGGTTAAAGACCTCCAGGAGCAGCGCACGCTTGTACGCCGTCTCGGCATCGCCGATTCCTACTTCTCGGGTCCAACCTTCCTCCTTGCCCTGACTGCTGATGTCGATGGCGCCACCGGCGATGGAAGCGAAACGGATCTGGTCGTGGTTACCGCTGATATTACCCATCGTGTGGTGCGCCCCGTAGGTGCGGAGCGAGGTCAGTTCGTTGTTCAGCGCTTCATCCAAGCCCTTCAGACCGCAGAGTGCCTCACGGGTGGTGAAATAGACATTGAAATCAAACTGGGCATTGAGCATGCCGGTCTTGACGTAACTGCCGATGAGCTCGGGGCTGCCGTAGGTCTCACCGATCATCCAAATCGGACGTCCCGGCCAGCGCGTGGCGATCTTCTGACCCAGCATGCGCCAGTAGCCTTCGGGGATATGCTTGCAGGCATCGTGACGGAAACCGTCGAGCTCGTAGTTCTCCAGCCAGTAGAGTGCACTGTCGGTCATCTGCTCGCAGACCTCCGGACGCTCCAGATCGAGGGTGGGGATATGTTTGTCGAACCAGGTGGTCAGACGCGCTTCGTCCCATAACTCGAAGTTACGCCGTCCGTCAGGCAGGATCGAGTCCGTGTGCCAATCCGGATGTTCTTGAAGCGTCGGCGAGTTGATATGCATATGGTTCGCCACGTAGTCGAGCACCACGTTGATCTCGTGCGCGTGCGCGGTATCTAATAAAGTGCGGAACTCGTCCGGTGTACCGAAACGTTTGTCCAGGGCGGTGGCATAGATAGGCCAGTAACCGTGGTAACCGCTGAAACGGGTGTAGGTCTTGGTACTGTCGTACTTGTTGCCGTTCTTGAACTCGTAACGGCCCCACGCGTCCCAAGGATTCTGCGTGATCGGGCTGATCCAGATCGTGTTCACACCGAGGTGGTCGAAATAACCCTCCGAGATCTTCTTCGTGATACCGGCGAGGTCACCGCCTTGGTAATCGACGATATCCAGTACCTCCGGCGAGTTCATCTTCCAGTCGTTGGCCTCGTTACCGTTGTAGAAACGGTCGATCATCAGTGAGTAGAGCACCTGCGCCTGCTGGTCATGGCGGTTGAGTAGGGCGGCATCGGTGATGATCTTACCATCCTGCATAGGCAGCAGCAGGTCGTTATACAGATAATGGTCATCCTCAGCGAACACGCGCAGGTAGGTGCGACCGCTGTACGCCAGACCGCTCAGATCCAGCGTCCAGCTACCGTCCTCGTTGGCGCTCATACGGTCATGATCGATGAGGCTGTTCTGGATATAGACCTCAAAACTGGGATTCGCTACGCTGTCGTAGAAACCGAGCTGCAGTTGGTCATCCTCGTATCCCAAGGAGATCAGCGCCTGGCGTACCGGCTTGTTCGGCAGGACCGGAATGGCAAAACTGCCGCTCTTGTCGTGCATGGTGAAGGCATGGATGGAGCGGTCACGGTTGACGATGTCCATCTGTTTCACAATAGGTGTCGTGCCGCTCAGGTTCAGACACTCGAGCGCTTCGTCTTTCGTCCACTGCAGCCCTTTCCAGAGGGTGGTGTCACCGTAGAGTATCGGAACGTAATCCGTCAGAACGACGTGCATGGTGTCGCTCGTCATGCGAATCGGCATGATCGGATCCGATTCGGCCAGTTTACTTGCAATAGGATTTCGTTGCTGGCAAGCCGTCAAACAAAGGGCCATTGCCAAGAAAAGCATACTTTTTCTCATGGTTTCACATAATTAGCGCTGCAAAGGTACAAAAAAATTTGCATATGTGCAATAATTTTTGTAATTTTGTGCCCGATTTATGGAAGAAAAGCAGCATATAGGACAACTCTTCAACCGGATCGCACCGACCTACGATGGGCTGAATCATGGTCTGTCGCTCAATATCGATCGGCTCTGGCGACGAAAAACCGTTCAGAAGATGGCACCCGCGAAGCAGGTGCTGGATGTGGCAATCGGTACGGCCGATCTGGCGATCGAGATGCTTGTGCGCGGCAAAGCCGAGCAGGTGACCGGACTCGATCTGAGCACGGAGATGATGGCGATCGGCGAAGAGAAATGCGCGGCGAAGCATCTGCCTGTCGAGTTCGTGCTGGGCGATGCGCAGAAGATGCCTTTCGAGGATGCTTCTTTTGACGGTGTGACCTGTGCTTTTGGCTGCCGTAATTTCAGCAATCTGGATGAAGGGCTGCGTGAGATGTACCGTGTTCTCAAGCCCGGCGGACAAGTAACGATCCTCGAGTTCAGTTATCCGACTCGCCGGTACATCCGTGTGCTGTACGACTTTTATTTCACGCATGTACTGCCGACGATCGGTCGTATCGTCAGTCGTGACAAGACGGCTTATACCTACCTCAACAGGAGTGTCAAGTCCTTTTGCTGGGGTGAGACTTTTGTACAACATCTTCGGGATGCGGGATTCAGGGACGAACATTTTGAGCCCGTATCGCTCGGAATAGCAACTATTTATACAGCAATAAAATGGTAAAACACATTATCTTATGGCGTCTCCGCTCGGAACTGGGTGAGACCGAGAAACGCGAGAAAGCACTCGCTATCAAACAAGGACTCGAATCGCTCAAGGGGCAAGTGCCCGGTCTGATCGAAATCCACGTGCAGATCGACGGTCGTTTGGAGACGAGTAATGCAGACATTATGTTGGATTCGACGCTCGATTCGTTTGAGTCGCTCAAGGGTTACGCCGTGCATCCTGCGCATGTAGCGGTAGCGAACGGCGTCGTTCGTCCCAATACCGAGCTACGTACCTGTCTGGACTACGAAGTATGAGAAAGATTTTCGTTCTGAGCCTGCTTGCTCTCTCGCTCTGTGCCTATTCGCGGCCGCAGACGCGTGCCGTCGTGATGGATACGGTCGTGAACGCACCGATCAAGGATCTGCTGCCTGTCATCAACCGTTTCTGCTATCAGTTTCAGGCTTGCCCCGACTCGCTGTTCCTTTGGGCATACACCAACCTCGGCGAACCCGAAGTGGTGGAGAGCAATGATAAAAACAAGGACAGCAAGGATGCGATTCAACTCGATTACAAGGATCGGGTCTATGACGCTAAGACCAAAACGGGGGACGTTGCGATTGATGTATACGTGCTCGGAGTGCGCTGGTGGAAAGACCAGCATCTGGGCACGAAGTATTCGCTGACGCGTCCGGCGAATGCACAGTATCCGCTTACGGCGCATCTGAGAGCTACGTACTCCGGTTCGTTACTTGAAGAGGGTAACATCGTCTTCCGCATGGAGCCTCTCACGTCCACGCGTACGCGCGTTCATTATGAATTTAGTCTCACTTTCGGACGAATCCTTTCGGCTTTCATCGGGGACAAACTATGGCGAAACGCCATCGAGTGGCGCTTCGAGACTATTTTAGAAAATCTTATGGAATATACGGAGACCGGTACGGTCCAGAAACGGGAAGTAGGACCGAAAAAATAATTATCTCCGTCTCATCCGGACTGATTGATATTTGTTGAGCATTCGGCAATGCTCACAATTACGCCAGTGGTACGAAACCGTGATACCTACTTGGAACCATCCGTCGTTCCAACGCGTATGCTTTTCGCCATTCTTTCCCGTCCATGTAGCGGACGTACTTCCTAAAGCAACATTCTTGCTGTTCTGCGAAGGATCCAACGGGTAAGCATCCAGATTCATATAGTGATGATCCACTAAACCTTCTTGCAGCATCAGTTCTGCACTCATGCTCCACTTTTCCGAAAGACGCCAACTATAACCGATACCCAATTGCACCATCGGAAGGATACCATAGGTCTTTCCCGTCAGAGGTTCTTCCTGACGGACTTGTTGCTGGTAGTACCAGAATTCAAAATTGCTTATGATGCTGAACGTAGCCGCTAAACCGCCGTACAGGTAGAAACCTGCTTGCGAGAAAGGGTAGTATTGAACGCCTACAGCCGGTTGAACAAAATAGGACTGGAACTTACGGTAGTCATCACGCGGCGTTTCCAATGCATCAAACTTGGCTTTATTATTACCGCGTAATGTTCCTCCCATCAATCCGAAACGAATATTGCAATGGTTACCGGCGGGCAGATTGTATGTAAACTGCAAACCACCTCCGTAACTCAAGTTCTCCTCATTAAAACCGCCCGTGAAAGCAACACCCTCATTATCTACATCGCCGAAATAGTACAACGCGCTTGCTGTAATACTTATACCATGCGAAACAAAATAGTTGTGAGTAGTATACAGACCGGTACCCGAGTTGGGTTTATTCCTCCATACGACGCGCTTTGGAACATAAGCTTGCGCCATTGTTGCCAGAGGCATTACAAGGAATGCGATAGCTAACAATAGAGTGATTTGCGAACGATGATTCATGGTCTGCTGTACTGAGCGATTTTTTGTGTATTTTCAAAATCGACCACAAAGGTACAACAAAATATTCACATACGCAAATTTTTGTTCATTTTTTTTTAGAAAAAAATAAAAAAGGAACCGTTCAGTTCCTTTTCGTAGTGCTACCCGGACTCGAACCGGGGTTTACGGCGTGAGAGGCCGTTGTCCTAGGCCACTAGACGATAGCACCCGGAAGTGTCCCCGTAATCGGGGAAACTGGCTTCCGCCGGAAGGGGCTATGTGCGGTCCTCGAGCGGAAATCGGGTGCAAAAGTACTGCTTTTTTTTGACATGACCAAATTTTTTTGAAAAAAAATGCATTTTTACCCTCATTTTTTTGCATATGTGGGAAATTTTCACTAATTTTGCACCCTGTATGGATAGAATTTCAGACAGAGTAAAGAATATTGCCGCCTCGCAGAGCCTCGTTATGGCTGCCCGTGCGAAACAGATGCAAGCTCAAGGGATAGACGTGATAAGTATGTCGCTGGGAGAACCGGACTTCGATACACCCGCACACATCCGTTTGGCAGCGCAAGAGGCGATAGCAAACCACTGGTCTCATTATGGGCCTGTGGCGGGTATCCCGTCGCTCCGCGAAGCGATTGCGCAAGCGCAGAATCGTGTTGTGGGAGTTCGGCATTCGTCCGCCATTGCGTTTACCGGCGAAGATGTCATGGTTTCTGTGGGAGCAAAAATGGCGATTTACAATGCTATTCAAGCCGTTATCAATCCCAGCGATGAGGTGATAATCCCGATGCCGTCATGGGTGAGCTATACGGAGATGGTAAAACTGGCTGGAGGAGTAGTGGTTCCTGTTCAAACGACGTTTGAGGATAATTATTGTCTCACGGCAGAGCAGTTGCGGAATGTACTTACGCCCCGTACACGCATGATTATTCTTTGTTCGCCCAATAACCCGACGGGTAGCGTGTATAGTAAGACGCAATTGGCAGATTTGGTTACCGTGTTACGCGATTTTCCGGATGTGTATGTCCTTTCCGATGAGATTTATTCGTGCCTTTCGTACGAAATAGAGGCACCCAGTTTGGCGATTTTCCCTGAACTGGAAGATCGGCTGATTGTTGTGAATGGCGTGAGCAAAGCCTACGCCATGACCGGTTACCGAATAGGGTGGTTATTGTCCAAGAATAAAGATTTTGTGGCGGCATGTATACGTTTGCAGGGACAGCAAATAACTTGTGCTACGATGATGGCACAGAAAGCAGCCGAGGCCGCGTTGACAGGTTCGCAGGAATGTGTGGTGCAGATGAAAGAAGTGTTTGCGCAACGGCGTGAACTTATCTGTCGGTTGGCGTCCGAGATTCCCGGATTCCGATTTAATAAGCCGCAAGGAGCTTTCTATCTCTTCCCGGACGTGCGTGCAATCGGTTCCGGTGATGAAGTGGCACAGCGTCTGCTCGACCAGGCGCATGTGGCGGTAGTATCCGGTTCGGCCTTTGGTTGTCCTTCTTGTATCCGGCTCTCTTATGCTATTTCAACGGAAGAGATTGAAGAGGCCATGAGACGTATCCGAAATTGTTTGAACTGAGATGACGATTATTTTTGACTTGGACGGAACGCTGCTCAACACGATTGATGACTTGGGTTATGCGTGCAATTTTGCGTTGGAGCAGACGGGATACCCGACGCACCCGATTGAGGATTATCCGCGCATGGTGGGCAACGGAATCAATAATCTCATTCGTCGTGCTTTGCCGGAATCGGAGCGAACAGAGGAGAATGTCCTACGCGTACGTGCGTATTTTGTTCCTTATTATGATGCGCATAACTGCGACTATACCCATCCTTACGAAGGTATTCCGGATTTGTTGGCAGCACTCAAGGCGCAGGGGCATCAATTGGCGGTAGCCAGCAATAAGTACCAAGCCGCAACGGAGAAGATCGTGGAGCACTTTTTTCCCGGAGTCTTTGATGTCATCTTAGGCGAACGCGAAGGTATCGAGCGCAAGCCGAATCCGCAGATTGTCTATGACATCGTTAAATCCTTACATGGTTCAATGGTTCAATCGTTATATATCGGCGACAGCCTTGTGGATCGGGATACGACTCAAAATGCGAACGTACCGTTTGTGGCGTGCTCGTGGGGGTTCGTGAGTCGCCAAACTTTAGTAGAAGCTGGTGTGACGCGAATCGTGGACAAGCCGGAAGCAATTCTTTTAGATGCTTATATTCAGCAAGAGATTCTACCGCAGTACGATGCCTTCGACGGTGGTCACAAGCGCGATCACGCGGAGACGGTTATTTCTGAGAGTATCAAACTGGCACGTACTTATGCTGCCGATGAGACCATGGCGTACGTCATTGCTGCGTACCATGATCTAGGGTTGAAGTTCGACCGGGAGAAGCATCATATCCATTCCGGTGAGATCCTGATGGCTGACGAGACGCTGCGGAAGTGGTTTACAGAGGAACAATTAATAACCATGCGCGATGCGGTGGAAGATCATCGTGCGAGTGGTAAGAATCCTCCGCGTACCATCTATGGCGCGATTGTAGCAGAAGCCGATAGACAGATTGATCCACTTACGGTTGTTCATCGGACAATGGCGTATAGCTTGAAGTTGTATCCGAACGGGGATTTTGATACACTCTACCAACGCAGCTTGGAGCACTTGCATGAGAAATACGCCGAAGGCGGTTATTTGAAACTCTGGCTCAACAGCGAACGGAATGTGAAGGGCTTGGAGCAGTTGCGAGCTATCATTCACGATGAACCTCGTCTCCGTACGTTATGCCGCGAGTGGTTTGACCATCAAGGCTGATTGATAAATTTCAACGAATCTAAGTCCAGCGCCAATTGGCTAGAAAAGAGTTCTGAACCAAGCAGGTTAATGTGGTTGGCATTGTAGAAACAGGCACTATCATTTGCCCAAGGAACAGACGAGTAATCGAGTAACGGAATATGATACCGCTCGCTGAGTCGACGATATACGTTCATGCAATCAGACAATTGTAATCGCCGGTATAATTCTTGATATTGCGGCGCGTAGCAAAAAAGGACTTCTACTTGTTGTTGACTTAGTTCCCCCAGAAACTGATCAAGTAATTGAATGGCATCTGCTTCACAGGAAGCGGAGTCCAACTTATTGTTCTGTAATACATCCTGTAGCGCCTCTCCATCAAAGGGCAAATCGCTATTATAAAAGCCATGATAGTGCTGTTGTGGCGAAAAAGGATAGATCCCGACAGAAGACATTAGACCGTAACCGATTAACTTGTAGTCTCCGAAATATTTGTACATGGGGATATAGTAATCTTTCCAGGTAAAGCCGTATATATCCAAATACGAACGGAGGGTACTGTCTGAGAAATAAGGATAGTATTCTTCTCTGCCGAAACCATTTGAGATCATCTCCAACTCATTGTTGTCGATATTAATGATTAGCAGTTCAGGTTGTTTGTTGTGATGTGTATATAACTGATACCGCAAATAACTGATACCAAAGGGCTGACCGCTCACACCTATATTCCACACTTTTTTGCCTGTTATGGTCTCCATGATAGCGGGGTTATAGGAACACAAGGCTCTTGAGTTACCCATGATCAGTATATCCGCATTGATCGTATCGGATAGCAATTGGGCGATAGAGGTTTGCGTGGATGAATGGTTCGTCATCTTTTTTAGTCCATGATCAACGATTTGTTGCAGCAAGAAAGCCCCAACGATAGCCAACGCAGCAAACAACAGGCATGTACAGATAAATCTCTTCATTAGAACTGGAAGTATATAAACGTCTCAGGCTGTGCACCGAAGGCTACGATTAACAAACAGATATAGATATACAAACTCCATCGCGCAAGAGGTTTAAGCGATTCGATTGCCAAACCGTGTTGCTTTTCGCGATTGAACCATTCAAAGAGGATGACGTGAGCAAGGATAAACGGGATGGGCAGTATCGTTTTTGCCGACTCAACCCAAGGGAGGGATAGGATGGAAGAACTACATATTCCGCAGAGGAAATCCCATGCTTGCGCGATGCTTTCGGCACGGAAGATGATCCAGCCGATAACGACAAGGCAGAAAGTGATCAGTATCTTGGGTATATCTCGCCATGTTACATCATTAGCGGTGTATTTACGGTTCTTGCCGAGGAGGATTAGGGGTAGGAAAAGCAAAGCATGGAATGCGCCCCATGCAATAAAGGTCCAATTGGCGCCATGCCAGAAACCGGAGAGCAAGAAAATAACGAAGGTATTACGGACGATTTTCCATTTACCGACACGACTACCTCCGAGCGGGATATAAACGTAATCCCGGAACCAAGAAGTAAGCGAGATATGCCAACGACGCCAAAACTCCGCGATGTCTCGTGAGAAATACGGATTGTTGAAGTTCCGCATCAACTTAATACCAAATAGTTTTGCAGTACCTATCGCAATATCCGAATAACCGGAGAAGTCACCGTAAATCTGGAACGTAAAGAGGATGGCCGCAAGAAGTAAGGTACTACCTGTTTGCGTGTCGTAAGTTGCCCAAACTTGATCCACATAAGTTGCACAGTTGTCTGCGACTACTATCTTTTTGAACAAGCCCCACAAGATTTGACGCATTCCGTCCACGGCTTGGTCGTAATTGAATTGGCGGTTAGTTTGGAATTGCGGCAAGAGATTGGTAGCACGTTCAATAGGGCCTGCAACGAGTTGCGGAAAGAAAGCCACGTACGCAAAGAAGGCAATGATGTCGCGCGTTGGCTCTATTTTCTTGCGATAAACGTCGATTGAATAACTGAGCGCTTGGAAAGTATAGAACGAGATACCTACCGGAAGGATGATTTTTAGCAGGAGGTTATCTGTGGAGATGCCAAAGAGTTGTCCGAACTCGCGTACAAAGAAATCGGAGTATTTGAAGATAGCGAGGATAGCAAGGTTTAGAACGATATTGGCAGCTGTCCATGCTTTCGCGGCTTTCGGAGTTGAAGATTTGGCGATGAGCAATCCGCTGCCCCACGAGACAAAAGAAGTGAATGCAATCAATAATAGAAATCGCCAATCCCACCAGCCGTAGAAGACATAACTGGCAAGGACAACAAACGCGTTTTGTAGCCGCAGTTTGAGCGGATCGTTGATATGTGCGTACCCGATTGCCCAATAAATGAGGAATACGATGGGCAAAAAGAGCGCGAATTCGATAGAGTTAAATTGCATAATTCAAGCGCAAAGGTACAAATTATATTTTATATACGCAAATTTATTTGTTCAATTCGGATTTTTTTTGTAATTTTGCAGCGGAAATGCGTAGAGCTTGAAATATATGTTAGAACAGTACGAGATAATTTCGGAACGGCAGGAGAAAGTGCTGCGGTATTTGGAAGAACACGAGATTGCGTTTACGACGTACAACCATCCGGAAGGTAAGACGATTGAGGAGGCGAAGCGGTGGTGGCGTGATGACGGAAGTGTGCATTGCAAGAACATCTTCATGCGCAATCACAAGGGTGACCAACATTATCTGATCTGCTTCCCGTGCGATTACGATTTGGCGATTCACGATATCGAGCATTGGCTCAAGGACGTGCTGGTTTCGCAGGGATTGAAGGCGCCGGGGAAACTGTCTTTCGCTTCTCCCGAACGAATGATGAAATATCTGGGATTAGAACCTGGTAGCGTGAGTCCATTCGGACTGATTAATGATATCGATCACCATGTAATTCTGTTTTTGGACAGTCGTTTGAAGGAGGCGGAGTCGTTGAGTTTTCATCCGAACGATTGTCGCGGAACGGTGGTGATCAGCCAAGCCGCTTTTCAGCAGTATTTGGCGTGCGTGGGCAATAAAGTGGAATATATTACAACGTGTTGATATGAGACGAATCATTTTTTGTGTCATTTTAGCCTTGAGTCTCGCGGCATGTCAGAAAACACAGACACTCGAAGAACGTGCCGCGGAGTTATGTGCGTACATTCCGGATCATGAGTTGTTGGAGAAATCACGCGACTACATGACCGAAGACTTTTATGCGGTGCTGGACACGATGTTTTACCATTTGCCGGAACACGAAGCGCTGGACCATGAATGGCTCTATTATTTTGTCACCGGCAACGGTGGAACGATTGCCGATTATGAGGTGGTTAAAGTGGAACAAACGGACAAAGACCATGCAGTAGCCACTATCTCCGTGCGACAAAAATGGGAAGATGCGGTCAGTGACCGAGACGAACAGCCATGCGGCAACGATCCGGAGAGCGATATTGAGGAGCACACGCTTTTGATGGAGCGCGTGAACGGGCAGTGGTTAATGGCAGATTTTGACGAGCATAAGACCGATTGTATCCGCTATATTGCCAATAATCGCAAAGAACAAGCGGTGCGTCAAGCGATCAGCAATTATCTGCTGCGAGAGATTGCTCCATATTATCTACAAGGTGAGATCTGTGTGCCGACGCTGATGATGGTGCGCGAAACGGATTCGTGCGTTTGGGGCGATTTCTGGGTGTTCTGGTATAAGCAAGTGGGGGATACACTCAAGACCGTTTCCGGTGGAGATCACCCGGGAATGATGACGCTGAAGTATGAGAACGGACAACCGCAAGTTATTGATTTTGAGCGCGTAGAAGACGGTGCCGGCAATGATGCCAGCGCACGACGTATCTTCGGCGATAATTACGATATCTTCATGAATATGCACGCCAACGAGTCCGTCCGTGAAGCTGTGCGGAAGGAACAGTTAAGCGAGTACGTGCAGCAAAACGGCTTGGACGTACATTATTATCAAGACTTCGGCTGGGAGGCTAAGGAATTGTGATTCTACTACTTAAGCGGATGTAATTGCCGGTATTCGTATTTCTGTCATAAAAAAGCGTGCTAAAATGTATATTATATATAAATATATAATATAGTATATGTAGTGCAAAAAAAGGTCTTTTCTTTGCCTGAAAGAGGCTTTACATTAGCCTTGACTGTCGGTTGACCGTCGGTTGACCGTCGTTTCACCGTCGGTCCGCTAAGGCAAATACCATGCAAAAGTAGTGATTTTTGAACCCGAATAAAATTGCGGGAAATGAACGAAGGTTTTACTTATCCGGGTGAATGCATGTGACACCATCCGGAACAAGGATGAGACGTTCGTGTTCCTTAAAAGAAGGAGAAAGGACGCTCCACGTGGGATTGTTGTACTGTTCGGATAATTGGATATCTGCCAAATCACATAGTGTGTAATAGATATTATCTCCATTTAGTTTCGCTTGCTTGCGCGATAGAGCGTTGGTGACTTTTCCGGCATAGATGGATTTGTAGGAATCTGACCACCAAAAGATAAATGGTACGTGGTATTCTTCAATTATTGGGGTACAATTTCCTCCGTGCCCTGCGCCTCCGTGACCGATTGCTTCCCCATGATCAGAGACGAACATAAATGCCGAAATGGTATTTGGTCTATTAATCTGATCTATGATAGAAGAGAGAATGTAGTCGGTATATAGAATACTATTATCGTACGCGTTGATGAGCATAGTACTATCACGAATCATGTCTGCGCTGCAATTATTGGAATTCGGATTGTAGATCTCAAACTCTTTTTCATAGTTCGTAAAGAAACTATGATTGCCCATAAATTGCATCATAATAAATAACTTGTCGTGTTGTTGAACCAATGAATCTACTATATTAATCATCGTCTTGTCACCCGACAGAATTTCACCGTCTTTAACTACGTTTGGCACGATGATAAGCGAATCAACACCATCCGAAAGGTAGGTCTCGTAGGAGAGCAGATTGGTATTGCTGACAATAGTAAAGACTTTGAAACCGCACTCTCTAAAGGGCTCAATAATAGAGCGCTCAGCATAGTTGAGTTCATAATTGTCGGGAGTCGCGCGAGTTACTAATTGCGGCACGGAATACATTGTAAGGCAAGCTTGTGAAAAGTAATCATCAAAAATCATAATGTTGTTTTCTTTTGATTCCAAGCGCGGAGTTGTTGAACGATGGTATTTGCCATTAAGTGACACATTGTCATAGCGCAGGGATTCGCCGATAGCAAAAATGTATATCTCTTTTTGATCGGTAGGAACTATGGTTCGATGAGCGCCCATATTGATATTCTTCATGTTCTCCCATTGTTTTTTGCGCTGCAAACTCTTGTGAGCGTTGAGACATTGGAAAGGTACGTTATACGGAGGGCGATTCCAAATACGATTGTCCACATAATAGCGGAGCGTCGTTTGTCCTTTGTAGAAGCCGACTAATTTATATGTCACAAATATCGGCGCAACAATAAGCGCGGCGACCACTATATATGCGGATATTTTACGATTTTGCGAAGGTTTGTACAAAATACAACTTGCGATACAAATGATCAATAAAGGTATCCAATGGAATACTTCACGAAGGTTGGTATTGTAGAATTCTGAAGCTTCTTGTGGATTCGTTTTGATAGTCGAGATGATCCCTCCCGGGAGAAGGTATTCTTTGTACAAATCAACCATGGTCAGATCCGTGAGTGCGAGAATGGCAAGGACAGATGTTAGGGAGCAATAGACCCATTTATGTCGACAAAGCGAGATCAGGGCTATTATCGGTAAAGAGAAAATCATGCCTGTCAGTATATAACTGAAGCCGGAATGGTTTATAAGCGCATATGCGATATTGGGGTAAACGGGGATAATTGTCAAGCACGCGAGGCTTAACCAACGAAAGATAATTTCTTTATTCTTCATGATTGATAGTAATATTTTTTGCTTACTATCAATCGCAAATGGGTAAGAAAAAGGCGTGAGCCATTCTCTCACATTCACGGGAAGTCCGGAAAGATAAACCCGCCTACAAACGAGATACGCTCACACCTAAAGTGCGAACATTACTTTGTTTGTAGCGAAGAACACCTTCTTCAGGCTTCCATGAAATGCATTTACCCAATTCAACAAGAATTAGTTTTCCGGACTTTTTCTTTGAATGTGAATAATAGTAATGCTTGTTAATTATGTTATGTCTGCGCAACGCTTTGCGCAAAAAATGTGGAGTATAGCGGACTCGAAGGGGAGGATGAGATGAGCTAATACCCCGAACGAGTGGTAATACACCTAAATCGAGTACAAAAGTACTACATTTTTTAGACATATGCAAATAAATTTTGCACAATTCAGAATTTTTTTGTACCTTTGCACGCAAAATCAGCTGGATTATGACAATACAAAATTATATTGACGCTCATCGGGAGCGGTTTATGGACGAATGGAGAAGTCTCATTCGGATACCCAGTGTGAGTTGCCAGGCAGAGCACAAAGCGGATATGCTTCGTTGTGCCGAGCGTTGGAAAGAATTGCTGTTGGCAGCAGGATGCCAGAAGGCAGAAATACTGCCGTCGGCAGGCAATCCGTTTGTGTATGCGGAGTATAAGGTATCCGAACAAGCGAAGACGGTTTTGGTGTATGCTCATTATGACGTGATGCCGGTGGAGCCGTTAGAGTTGTGGAAATCGGATCCGTGGGAGCCTGAGATCCGTGACGGACGACTTTATGCCCGCGGTGCAGATGACGACAAAGGGCAGGCTATGATTCAAGCGAAGGCGTTTGAGTATCTGGTGCATGAGGGGTTGATGGGCTGCAACGTCAAGTTCATCTTTGAAGGCGAGGAAGAGATCGGTTCGCCGAGTTTGGAGGCCTTTTTAGAGGATCATAAGGAGTTGCTGAAGGCCGATATTATTTTGGTTTCCGACACCTCGATGATCGGTAAAGAGACACCGTCTCTCACGACCGGATTGCGCGGGCTGGCTTACTGGCAGATCGAGGTGGATGGTCCGAATCGCGACCTCCATTCCGGACATTTCGGCGGTGCGGTGAAGAACCCGATCAACGCCCTTTGCGAGATGCTGGCGAAGATTGTCGACGGTGACGGACGAATTACTATACCCGGATTCTATGACGATGTACTGCCTATTCCTGAAGCGGAGCGGGCTATGATTGCGCAGATACCTTTCTCGCAAGAAAAATACAACACTTCGATCGGAGTGGATGATGTCTTTGGGGAAGTCGGATATTCGACCCTCGAGCGGAACTCCTGCCGTCCGTCTTTCGACGTGTGCGGCATCTGGGGCGGCTATACAGGCGAAGGTTCGAAAACGGTCTTGCCTTCCAAGGCTTACGCTAAAGTCAGTTGTCGTCTGGTGGCTAATCAAGACCACGCGAAGATCTCACAGGCTTTTGTTGATTATATTCAGACGTTAGCGCCTCAAGGCGTGCGGGTAAAGGTGACGCCTATGCATGGTGGTCAGGGCTATGTGTGCCCGATCGATATCCCCGCTTATAAAGCGGCAGAGCGCGGATTTGAGGTGGCGTTCGGTAAACGTCCGTTGGCAGCCCGCCGCGGAGGTTCGATTCCTATCATTGCTGCCTTCGAACAGATATTGGGTTGCAAGACCATCTTGATGGGCTTTGGTCTGGAGCAAAACGCCATCCACTCGCCGAACGAGAGCATGGACCTCGAAGTGTGGGAACGTGGCATCGTGGCGGTTACTGAATTTTACAAAGAGTACTCGAAATGAAGCTGGTTATTATCGGTGCAGGGAGCGTAGGCACGAACTTGCATCACGGATTGGAACTGAAAGGCATCAAGGCAGAACTGGTGCACGCGCGACCGCTGACGGCGGATCCTTCGGCGATAGAGACGTTACCTGAAGCGGACTGCTATATTTACACGGTGGCAGATCATGTACTCAAGGAAGTAGTGAGTATGGTTCACGCGCCGAAGGCTTTGCATCTGCATACCTCGGGTTCGATGCCGATAGATATCTTCGGCGAAGATAAACCGCACGCAGGCATCCTATATTTCTTCCAATCTTTCAGCCGAGAGAACTTGATTGACGATTGGAGTGGTATTCCGTGTTTTGTGGAGGGTCGGGACATCGACGACATTGCGGCGATTTACTCGCTGGCGCAGACCTTGACAAGTCATATCTACGAGGCCAATCAGCACGACCGCGAGCGGCTGCATATCGCAGGAGTATTTGCCAATAACTACACGAACTTGATGTACCGTATCGCCGCTGAAGTGCTACGCGACACCTCTATTCCGTTTGAGGCTTTGCTGCCGCTGATCGATAATACCGCCGCGAAGGTGCATACCCTCAAACCTGCCGACGCCCAGACGGGCCCGGCACAGCGGGGAGATGAGGCGGTAATGGCGCACCATGTAGAAATACTGAACGCTAAGAATGCGGCGTTAAGCGAAGTGTATCAAGCGCTCGCAGCGTTAATCGCGAAAGGGCGAAATCGTTGAGTTCTTCCCAACGAATACAGATAGTGCCGGGGATTTCCGGCATTTTTTGTGCCCGATGAACGATGAAACGCGCGTGCAGTTTCTGATGTGACAAGACGTGCGTAAATGGATAGTTGTCCTCTGTTTGCTCCTCCTGGCAAGGGAACTCATACAAGTGATACCAGATATCTTTCTCTTCGCGGCGACGGATAAGCGTGTGCTCGCCGTCGGTGTAGATATGATAGGAGAACCAACGATCCCTCACTTTGGGACGGGGCTTGCGAACAGGGAGCAACCCGGCCGTTCCGTGCGCATAAGCGAGACAAGTGCTTTGCAGCGGACAAGTGAGGCAGGCATCACCGAGGATAGGCGTACAGTAGAGGGCACCAAACTCCATGATGGCAGAGTTGAAGAGCCGCGGGTTCTCGCGATCCAAGAATGCTTCTATCTTGTGATGAAACAGCTTTTTGCCGGCTGAAGTGTCGAAAGGTTCGTCAATGTCCAGCAATCGTGCTACGACCCGATAGACATTGCCGTCCATAGCGGGGTAAGGCATGTTGTAGGCAAAAGAAGCAATAGCCCCTGCCGTATAATCGCCTACGCCGGGCAGCGCCCGGATATCTTCAAATCGGGTCGGGAAGGGAGACCAAGCTTTCTCAACGATCATCTGCGCCGCCTTATGCAGATTGCGTGCCCTGGAGTAATAACCTAGTCCCTGCCATTCACGAAGCACCTCTGCTTCATCGGCCGCAGCCAAATCTTCGACGTGCGGCCAGCGGGCAATAAAACGCGTATAGTATTCGAGTCCTTGCGCGACACGAGTCTGCTGGAGAATGATCTCACTGAGCCAAATTGCGTACGGATCGTCGGTCTCACGCCAAGGCAAAACACGATGGTTTTGCGCGTACCAATTATATAATTGACGGTATAAATTCTCCATTTTGGGTGCAAAATTACAAAAAAAAACACAAATTTGCAATTTTTTTGCCGAAAAATTTTCATATTTCATTATTTTATAGTAACTTTGCACGCTTTTTTGATTTTAAAGAACTAATAAACGAATAATTATATGAGAAAAGCTGAGCTCATTAGCGAAGTAGCATTGGCCACCGGTTATGATAAGAAGACTGTTGCAGTGATTACAGAAGGCTTAATGGCAGGTATTAAGAAAAGTATGTCGAAGGGCGAGGAAGTGTACCTCCGCGGTTTCGGTAGTTTTATCCTCAAGTCACGCAAAGAAAAAATGGCACGTAATATCACGGCGCGTACCTCGGTTTTCGTTCCCGCCCATTGTGTGCCTGATTTTAAGCCGGCAGCAGAGTTCTGCGAAGTGGTGCACGACTTGAAATTACCCAAGCAAGCAAAGAAAGCATAAATAAACATATTCAATAACTAATTAATTATCAAATCATTATGCCAAACGGAAAGAAGCATAAGAGACACAAGATGTCAACGCACAAACGTAAAAAACGTCTGCGTAAGAATCGTCATAAGCATAAGTAATTGACGGTTAGACTGTGGCTTTGTGGCGATAACTTAGCTCAAGTGTGGGCAAGTTGCCACAAGGCTATTTTTTATTTACTTTAATCCCTTTCAAGTATGAAAAGCGAGTTGATTGTGGACGTACAGCCGCAGGAGATCGCCATCGCGTTGACAGAGGATGACCGCCTTCAGGAAGTTGCGCGCGAGAAGCGCAATGAAGATAACTTCGCCGTAGGGAATATCTACTACGGCCGTGTGAAAAAGGTCATGCCGGCGCTGAATGCAGTCTTTGTGGATGTAGGTCATGAGAAAGAAGCTTTTCTGCATTATTTGGATTTAGGTTCTCAGTTTCGTACGCTGCAAAGTTATGTTACCAAAGCCGTGTCGGACAAGCGTCGCGTGCCTGTTATCACGAAGACGCAACGTCAACCGGAAGTGGGCAGAGAAGGTCAGATAGCCGATGTGCTGAAAGTGGGGGATACCTTGTTGGTGCAGGTTTCGAAAGAGCCGATCAACACCAAAGGTCCTCGTTTGACCGCAGAGATCTCTATCGCGGGACGTAATATCGTCCTCATGCCCTTCGCAGACGGCGTTATGGTAAGTCAAAAAATTAAACGCGAAGCGGAACGCCAACGTCTCAAGCAACTGTTGCTGTCTATCAAACCTGCAGGTTTCGGAATCATTGTTCGCACAGTAGCCGAAGACAAACGCGTAGCGGAATTAGACAACGAGTTGAGGCTGTTAGTGGAGCGCTGGGAAGAAACAGTCAAGTCGCTCCAAAGCAAAGAGCCCGTGAGCCTGGTAAGTGAAGAGATGGGACGCACGCTCGGTATCATCCGGGATGTGTTGAGTCCGGACTTCACCAATATTCAGATTAACGACCAGGCCATCTACGATGAAGTGCGCCATTACTTGGAGCTGATTGCTCCGGAGAGCGCGAAGATCGTGAAGCTCTACAAAGGCGAGCAGCCCATCTTTGACCATTTTGATATCACCCGTCAGATGAAGACGGGACTCGGTAGAACGGTCGGTTTCAAGCATGGAGGTTATCTCATTATTGACAAGACCGAAGCACTGTTCTCCATTGATGTCAACTCCGGCAGTAAGAAAATCTACGAGGACCAGGAAGAGAATGCGTTCCAGTTCAATATGCTGGCCGCAGATGAGTTGGTTCACCAGCTCCGTCTGCGCGATATAGGCGGAATCATCATTGTCGATTTTATCGACATGGACTCCAAAGACCACCAGCAGCAACTGTACGATTATGTACGCAAACTGATGGAACGCGATCGCGCGAAGCATAACGTGCTACCGCTCAGCAAGTTCGGTCTGATGCAGATCACGCGCCAGCGGGTTCGCCCGGCGGTGGAGATGCAGGTAGAAGAAGTATGTCCGACTTGTGGCGGCAAGGGAAAGATCCAGGCATCTCTCCTGTTTACCGACACGCTCGCAGAACAGATCGAGCGCGAGTATGAGCAGCACGGACGGGGATTGCAGTTACACCTTCACCCCTTCATCTACGCCTACGTCACCCGAGGGTTCTGGCGCTCTTTAGCCGGACAATGGAGACGTAAGTATGGCATCAAGGTGGTGGAAAACCAATCTCTCGGGATGTTAGAAACCCGGTTTATTGCAGAAAAGTAAGATCGTCCTCGGCGGCAACGCCGGGGATGTATTTTTTTAGTACGCGTGCTACGCCGGTAGTCCAGTTGTTGATGGAGTCGTTATCCATCTCAAGGCCGCTGATCATATGTACCACCTGGTCGATAGGCATGCCGTAACGGAGTACACCGGAGATGAGGCGGGCATAGTTCCAGAACTCGCGGTCGAACTTATAACTCAAGCCTTCCACGGTGGTCTTGAATCCGCGCGTGTTGACAAACTGGAAGTCATAGCGTTTGGTGCCATCGGGCTGCACGACCTTGATGATCTTGCCGTTAGTGACGGACTTCGGCAACGCGATACCCATCTCGTCGTCTGCGAGACCCGTGAAGATCTCGTAGGGGCGGCCGTCCTTGAGCCCGACAAAAGCAATCCATTTATCTTTCTGATTCTGGAAGCGTACTACATCTGCCTCCAACTCTACCGGACGCTTGAGAAGCGTCGATCCTTCCTGTATTTCCATAATCGCTAATTTATTCGCTGATTGTTATCTTGGCGGAACAACTGGTCTCGCCGTTTTCGTTTTTGAGTTGGTATTGTACCCCGTCTTCGGTAATGAGGTAGTTCGTTTGCAGGGTCTCGCCGAGCATCGCCTCTTTGGAGTAGTTGATGTCCAGCCGCACGGTCTTGCCGTAATAATCGGGCAAGTAAGCGTCTGTCATGGCTTGCAGATAGCGGCAACTATTGCAGTGGCCGTTGTAGTCGATGTCTGAATAGACGATCGTGTGCGGAACTGAACCAGTGGGTTCCGGGATGGTGGTCATGCGGATACGGGACATATCCAGTACTTCGCCGTCCACACAGCCGGCAAACATCGGCTCGTCGAAGACATTCACGATCTCGCGTTTGTTCAGATCCAGCACCGCCCAAACGGACTTGCATTGTCCGATGAGTCGGTCACCCGAATAGATCCGAAAATCACGGGTACTCAGCATATGTGCGTTGCTCTCGATCCAAGTCTCGAACCGCACTTTCTCGCAATGAGTCGGCAACTCATACATCTCCAGACTCAGCCTCGTTAAAATCCACGTCAGGCCTTTGGGATGCAGTTGTGCAATACCAAATCCCAACTGATCCGCTACTGTTCCTGCCACCTCCAAGAGGTAATTCTCCAAATTGAACAAACGAATCTTCCGCTGTCCGTCCACCTCTTGGTATTTAATCTCGTATTCGTAGTTGTATTTCATTTGCTTATTCTTTTAACCATCTGTCCAGCCATCCGCGGAACTCGCGCTGCCAGAGGATACCGTTTTGGGGCTTGAGTACCCAGTGGTTCTCATCGGGGAAGATGAGCAACTCAGCGGGAACTCCTCGCATCTTGGCGGCATCGAATGCGGCCATAGCCTGGTTGGCTAAGATACGGTAGTCTTTCTCGCCGTGGATACAGAGAATCGGGGTGTCCCACTTATCCACGAACTTATGGGGACTGTTGGCGAAGGTACGTTGCGCAATCGCATTGTCTTTCTCCCAATAGGCTCCGCCCATGTCCCAGTTGGCGAACCATTTCTCTTCGGTCTCCAGATACTGCATCTCCAGGTTGAAGATGCCGTCATGGGCGATGAAGGCCTTGAAACGACCGTCATGGTGGCCTGCTATCCAATAAACGCTGAAACCGCCAAACGAAGCTCCAACACAGCCCAGATGATCTTTGTCCACGTAAGGCTCGTTGCAGAACTCGTCAATGGCAGCGAAATAATCCTTCATGCATTGTCCGCCATAATCACCGGAGATCTCTTCGTTCCACTCCATACCAAAGCCGGGGAGTCCGCGTCTGTTCGGTGCCACGATGATATAATCGCCGGCAGACATCATCATAAAGTTCCAACGGAAGGACCAGAACTGTGAAACAGGACTCTGCGGACCGCCTTCGCAATAGAGGATGGTGGGGTATTTCTTGTTCGGATCGAAATGCGGCGGATAGATGATCCAGGTCAGCATGTCCTTGCCGTCACTCGTTTTCTGCCATCTCGGAACGACCGTCGAGCGCTCGATCTGATCGTAGATATTGTCGTTCTCGTGGGTCAGTTGGACCAAATCAGCACTCTCTTCCCGCAAGTTGAGTAGGTAGAGCTCATTGGCTTGGCGCATAGAGTGACCCAATACCCAGATGTTATAGTCCGTTACATCCCCTAAACCGAGATCGTGCTGACCTTCCGTCAGTTTGGTCGTCCAACCGTTGAGGTCCACTTTGTATAGTTGCACGGTGGCATGCCAGCAAGCGGTGAAGACCAGCGAGGTGTCGTCTAACCATGCGTACTCATCGACGTTCGTATCCATAACGCGACTCAGGAAACGGCGTTCACCGGTTTCGAGGCTGAGCACCATCAAACGGTTCTCGTCGCTCTCGTAGCCGTCGCGTGCCATGGACTGCCATGCAATCCATTGACCGTCGGGGGAGTAGGACGGGTTGGTATCATATCCACCGTTATCGGCTGTGATGTTTTTGTGCGCGTGCGTGCGCAAATCATATAAATATATATCACTATTGGTGCTGACGGCATAATCGAGTCCGGTTTTCTTGCGGCAGGTGTACGCGATCTCCTCGTTGTTGGGATTCCAAGCCAACTGCTCAATGCCGCCAAAAGGCTTCATCGGGCATTCGAACGCGGTGCCCTCCAGAATATTGATTCCCTCGTTGACTTTCGCCGTCTTGATACGCTCGCCCTCGCCGTAGTAGGTAATTTCCAAATCGCACACAAAAGGCTGCGGAGCGGTCTCGGTCCACTCGTCCCAGTGCTTGTACATCAGGTCTTCATGCATATGCCCAGTTGCCAGCGGCAGGTCGGGGTATTTGTCCACCGTTTGCTCAACGGTCTTCACTTGCTTAATCAGGATAATCTTATCGCGCATCGGGGAGAGTAGGAAACCCTCGATGTCATCTGCTCCTTGTACTTCTATCTCGTCATTATCGCGCCGCAGGTACAGTTTGCCGCCTCGCATGTAAGCGAGCCAGCCGCTGCAACCGAACCAAGCCGGTTCATAGCCCACGAACTCGTCGCAGACTTTCATCTCTTCGAACGGATTGCAAATGCGAATCCAAGTGGTGGAGCGGTTCTCCTGTACGCTGTAATAGCTGACGGTATAGGCTAATAAGCCTGTCTCAATATCACTCTTCACGGCCCCGATACGTCCCATCGCCCATAAGCCTTCCGGGGTGAGCCGACCGCCTTCGATGGTGATTTGCGGTTTGGTGATAGGTGCTTTACCTTCTTCTGCTTTTTGGCAACTCGCGCCAACTAACGCCAATCCTGCCATAATAAAAAACCAGATTTTTCTCATAATTGTTAAAAATTCGCTGCAAAGGTACAAAAAAATTTGCATATATGCAAAAAAAATAGTAACTTTGCAGCGATTTTACGAACCAGACTATGACGAAGTTAAGTGTAAATATCAATAAGGTAGCAACGTTGCGCAACGCGCGCGGTGGTAATCTGCCTGATGTTCAGCGTTTTGCAGTGGATTGCGAGTTGTTCGGCGCGCAAGGAATTACGGTTCATCCGCGTCCCGATGAGCGTCATATCCGTAAGGAGGATGTGTATCAACTGAAGTCGATGGTGACGACCGAACTGAATGTGGAGGGCAACCCGACGGAGGAGTTCTTGGCCTTAGTGACGGATATCCGTCCGACGCAAGTAACTTTGGTGCCCGATGACCCGAATCAGTTGACCTCCAACCACGGCTGGGATACGCGCCGGAACCTCAATTTCCTTAAGGGCGTTGTTAACCAATTGCACTCATACCGTATCCGCGTCAGCATCTTTGTGGACCCGGATCCGGTGATGGTAGAGTACGCGTTACGTACCGGAGCTGACCGCGTGGAACTCTATACGGGTCCTTATGCGGAGCTGTTTGAGACCGATCCGAAACGCGCCATCGAGAAGTACCGCCCGGCGGCTGAGAAAGCGCACGAGTTAGGACTTGGTATGAACGCTGGTCATGACCTCAATCTCAAGAACCTCAAGCCTTTCATCAAGGCTTTCCCGTGGACGGCAGAAGTGTCGATCGGACACGCTATCGTTTGTGACTCGCTGTACCTCGGTATACAGGAAACGATTCAAGAATATTTAGATTTATTAAAATAATATGTTACTTCAAATTGACACCGTTGCCGTTATCGAAGAGGCAATGTTGGAGGCAGAAGCCCCTGTTCAGGAAACATCGATTAACTTGTGGGAAATGGCGCAGTACGGCGGATGGATCATGATCATCCTCGCTATTTTGCTGGCTGTGGCATGTTATATTTTTATTGCCCGTTTAGTGGTGATCAAACAGGCTACGCGTGAGGACAAGACCTTCATGGATCGTATCCGTGATTATATCCACGAAGGAAAGATTGACTCTGCGTTGAATCTGTGCAAGCAGACGGATACGCCCTCTGCGCACATGATTGAGAAAGGTATCACGCGTATCGGTCGCCCGATGCAAGATGTGCAGGTGGCGATAGAGAACGTAGGTAACCTGGAGGTTGGTCGTTTGGAAAAGGGCCTTGTGATCATGGCTACTATCGCCGGTGGTGCTCCGATGCTCGGTTTCTTGGGTACGGTGCTCGGTATGGTACAGACTTTCTATAACATGGCTCAGACCTCGGGTGGTATGATTGAGATGAGTGCCCTTTCTACGGGTATGTACCAGGCAATGGTGACTACGATCGGCGGTTTGATCGTTGGTATCCTTGCGATGTTTGCATATAACTATCTCGTAGCCCGTATTGACCGTGTGGTACGTCTGTTGGAGAGCCGCACGCTCGAATTCATGGATTTGTTGAACGAACCCGCTTAACGCTTTATGGCTCTTAAAAAACGCAATAGGGTAGAAGCGACGTTTGCGATGAGCTCCATGACGGATTTGGTGTTCTTGTTACTCCTTTTCTTCGTCATGGCTTCCACGATGTCCTCTCCCAATGATATCAAAATCAACCTGCCGACTTCGCGGGCACAGAAAGTGTCGCGGCCGCAGGTGGCGAAAGTGTCCATTGACAATCTGGGCAATTATTTTGTGGCGCTTGGCAAGGAGAAACCGGTTCAGATCGACCCGGAGAGCCTGGAAGGTTATCTGAGTACGATTCAAGCGCAGGACACGACGATGTATATCGCGCTGCATGCCGATGAGGACGTAGCGTATAAAGAGGTAGTGCGTGTGCTCGATATCGCGAATGAGCACCATATGAAACTGGTAGTTGCTACCAAACGATGACTAAGAAGCAAGAACGACATATTATTGCGACAATCGGTACTATTCTGTTTATGCTTTTGGTGTGGCTGCTGTTGTGGCTGATACGCCTCCATGCAGTAGTTCCGGAGCAAGAAGAGGGTATAGAGATTGCCTTTGCGGAACAAGAGGATATAGAAGAACCGGCTGTGGCTTCTGCCGCTGCTTATGCGGAAGCACCCAGTGAGGCGGCACCGGCTGCCCCAGCTTCACCGGCTCCGGAAGTGGCAACAAGTCCGACACCCGCCTCTCCCCCTGATCTAATCGTATCCGAGGAAGAGACCCTGGCACTTGAACGTGCACGCAAAGAGAAAGAGGAACGCGAGGCGGCCGAACGGGCACGTAAGCAGAAAGAGGCGGAGGCAATAGCCAAAGCCAATGCGATGGGAAACCTGTTTGGGAAGACAAATGGCACGAGCGTTGGAGGCGGTGACACGCAAGGAAGCGGTCAGAAAGGTAATCCGGTGGGACGCGGATCGAGTGGAAGTAACTCGTGGAGTCTCGAGGGACGTGGCATCAAAGGTACCTTGCCGCAACCGTCCAATAACTTCCGTCAGGAAGGCAAAGTGGTCGTGCAGATTCGCGTGAATGCGGCAGGACAAGTAGTCAACGCAATTATCAAGGGCGGTGACGTGTCGGATAAACAAACCCAACAACTCGCGCTCGATGCAGCCCTAAAGGCGAAGTTCACCGAGGGCGATCATGATCAGATCGGAACAATCACCTATATATTTAAGTTAAATTAAATTGTATGAATTATCTGTTTTTAGACAATGGTTTCGAAGAAATCGAAGCGGTCACGACTATCGATTTATTGCGCCGTGCGAATATCGCGGTAACAACAGTTTCGATTACCGGCAATCCGATGGTGCTCGGTGCCCATAACATCGCAGTAGAAGCGGATGGAGTTATCGGCCGCATTGATTTCACGGACGCGGAGATGCTCATTCTCCCGGGTGGACAAACGAAACTCGGTGACTGTTCTGCTTTATGCGAACTGCTTGTAGCACATAATGAAGCCGACAAACCGATTGCAGCTATCTGCGCTGCACCGGCTGTGCTGGGTAAATTGGGTATTCTGAAAGGTAAACAGGCTACTTGCTACCCGGGTTTCCAAGATGCCTTGGGCGAGAGTTATGTCGGAGGCTTGGTTGTTGAGTCGAAGAATATCATCACCGCGAAGGGTCCCGGCTTGAGCGCAGATTTTGCATTCTGCATCATCGAGCATATCAAAGGCTCCGATGTGGCAGATGCCGTCTATGACGCTGCGCAGTATTAAAAATAATAGCAGGCTTCTTAACGGAGGCCTGCTATTTTATGTAGTTGCACGCTAAGGCGCCAGAAAGGATGGGCGAGGATATAGCGCACGGTTTCGTCTAAGTTATCGTTGCTGTCAATCTCGAAATCATCAATACCACTGCTCAGCAACCATTCACCGTTATACCGTAGAGGTTGGAGCATCCAGTGCTCCGCCTCTAATTTTTTGCGCCAAATCTCCGGATTGTACGTGCCGGTAAAGACCACCTTCACCTCATTGACCTTTGTTAAGGCCAGTTTTGTGCCCTCCTTGGGCGAACAGGTGATCCAATCGATGCCGTCGGGTAGGGGACGCGTACCGTTGGTCTCAATACAGATATAGAAACCTGCCTGGTGAAGCGCGTCAATCAGTTCTTTATCCACCTGCAGGCTCGGCTCACCACCCGTCAGTACACACATCTTACGTCGCTCGTTGGGGGTGTCGTATAACGTGAGCATCTCTTTCACGATCTCCTCCGTCGTCATCTCCGTGTACTCTGCAAACTCGGTGTCGCACCATGGGCATTTGAGGTTACAACCACTAAAACGAACAAACACAGCAGGTATCCCGCTGTGTGCCCCCTCACCTTGCAAGGTAAAGAATATTTCGTTAACGCGATACACTAGTCTCTCTCATAGATAGCAATATTGCCTTCGGATTCCTGAACGGAGACCTTGTAGCAATGCTCCACATGGTCGCAGATCCATTTGGCCATATTCTCTGCCGATGGGTTGACATCCAGAATCTCATTGATGTACTTATGGTCGAACGTGTCCTTCACCACTTTCTTGATATGCGTGAAGTCGGTCACCATTCCGTCGCGGTTCAGCTCTTTCGCTTTGCAATAAACCACAATGATCCAGTTATGGCCATGCAGATTCTCGCACTTACTTTCGTACGACAGCATCAAGTTGTGCGCTGCCGAAATCTCTATTCGTTTCTCTACGTAGTACATCTTAATTGTCGTAAATGGTTGTATCCTCTATCCCGGCTTGTGCCAGCGCTTCCTTGCGCTCGCGACATGTACCGCACACGCCGCAGTGGTGCTCGCCGCCCTTGTAGCAACTCCAGGTCTCGGAGTAGTCAAGCTGCAGGTCCTTGCCCTTGGAAGCAATCTCTGCTTTGGTGAGGTGGGTATAAGGCGTGAGTAGCTGCACACCGTTCCATGTGCCGAAATGTATGGCGTTATTCATCGCCTCCACGAACTCCGGACGGCAGTCGGGATAGATCGTGTGATCGCCGGCATGATTTGCCAGCATCACATATTGCATCTTGTTGTTTTCCGCGATACCGGCAGCGATAGAAAGCATAATCCCGTTACGGAAAGGAACAACAGTAGATTTCATGTTCTCATCGTCGTAATTGCCCTCCGGAATAGCGTCCGCGCCTTCCAGAAGCGAAGATTTGAAGAACTCTTTGATGAACGGCAAACGGATGACCATGTGCGGAATACCGAGCCGCTTGCAGTGCAACTTGGCAAACTCCAACTCACGGTCGTTGTGGTTGCTGCCGTAATGGAAAGAAAGCGCCATACCGATGCGGTACTGATACTCGTACAGCATCGTGGTAGAATCCAGCCCCCCGGACAAAACGATCAGACTATCTTTCATATACTTTACTGAATTGTTCGCGCAGACGCTGTTGCTTGAGCGCTTCGTGTTCCTTGTCCGCGTAATTGGCGAAGGGATAAATGCTGATTCCGCCGCGGGGCATGAAATAGCCTATTACCTCCAGATACTTGGGATCCATCAGTTTGACCAGATCCTTCATGATAATATTCACGCAGTCTTCATGGAAATCGCCGTGATTGCGGAAGGAGAAGAGATAGAGCTTCAGACTCTTGCTCTCCACCATCCGTTCCCGCGGGATGTAACTGATATAGATATGCCCGAAATCCGGTTGTCCGGTTTTGGGACACAAGGTCGTGAACTCCGGACAGTTGAACGTCACCAGATACTCATTCTCCGGGTGTTTGTTCTCAAAAGTCTCCAGTACCCCCGGATTATAGTTATCGCTATAGTGTGTGCCTTGGTTGCCCAAGAGCGTTACGCCTTCTAATTCCTTTTCTGTACGCATTATCGCATTATCTTAATCGTTTGACCGCTTTCCGTTACGATGATATACATGCCCTTCGGCAGATCCATCGTGCGGTAGTCTTCATTTGTCGTCGCCACTTTGCGGCCGTACACATCATAGATATTGATCCATTCGTTCGCCTCTACAGCCTCAATCCCTTGCGCATACTGCAAACGTACAATCACGTCGTACGTACGTACGTTGATGTAGTCGCTCACCGTGTGAGGAACACCGAAACTCCAGTTGGAGAAATCGATGGTACCGTCAGCGTTGACCCATTTGGGTGTTACATGGGTCAGCGGGCTGGCCAGCGTGATCTCCGGTGTTACGGCATGCATTTCCGTGCTGTCTTGAGCCGGCACCTCGATTACGATCCGGTTCTCGTTATCATCGATAATACCTTTGTACGAACCGATCTTGAACTCCGTGATAGCCAGATCCGGCAATTTGATCGAAGCACTGGAGCTAAGGATATACTTAACGCACGCGTCAATCAGTTTCTTACCATCGTCATGGAGATGGTTACTGGCGTCCATGCTGATCGGCAGACAGAGGTATTTCTGGTTACGATGGATCTCTGCCGGAACCTCATGAAGGAACGTCTCTTCCTGACCGTCAAGATCGTAATTATCGATGTCTCGAGTGCGAGCGGTAGCCAGACAAAGTGTTCCCTGATAATTGACAGCAACCGGCATCAGGCCTTTGTTCTCAATCTCTTTAAGCACTAGGATACGGTCACCTTTTTTCTTCTGCAAGTAGTCCTTGAAAATCGGGTGATCATCGCGTACAACGGTAATGAAACGACCTTCTTCATAGGTCAACGAACCGTTGTTCGGCTCACCCCAATTGAGACGTTCGGGGGTGTAGGAGAACGATTTCATACTCAATACCGGCAGATTACCTTCGCCGCGTGCGAGGGCCAGAATCTCCGGATTATCGGCATCAACATCTTCGGAGATCAGGATCCATTTGTAATGCGCATACTGATCGGCAGGACGCAAACCGTCCAATTTGGCCTTGCGGGCGATGAGCTTATATTTGCCGGTACCGGTGCCGTCGAGGTATTTATAGACACCGTCTTTATCGTAAGCCTTGTTGTTCTTATACAGATAGAGCACGGCATTGGAACCGTAATCCAGATCTTTGACAGTGATCTGACCTTGAATAACGGTGTCTGCACCGGTTACAGTGATCGTAAAGGGGAATATCTTCGGGAAAGGACCGGTGACGTTAGGTGTACCGCCGATGATATACTTTCCGTTATTGCCGCTACCCGAAACGCCTTGCGGCTGGCCATTCGGCCAAGTCAGTTGAACATCGTTGGCAGACAGGGCATAATACTTGAACGTGATCTGGTCCATCTCTTCGTTTTGGTAGGCATCTACATCCACGTCAGACGTAGCCTGGATGTCAGAGCGAACGAAAAATTGACCCGTTGCACGATTGGTCTCCACACCGTTGTAATACGCCACTACCGCATATTGATAGGTACCGGTAGCACAATTTGCCGCTCCACCGATGGTTAGCGTATCGGACAGCGTACCAACAACTTTTGTCAATGTGATACCGTTAGCTTCTGCTCCCATCCATTCGAGACGCGTCTCTGCGCCGGGGATATTATTGTATTTGGTGGTGTAAACAATGGGCTTGATGTTCGCGGTCTGCATAACTACCTGCGACGAGTCATTACCCTTCAGGTACTTCGTCCGCGGCTCTTTAGGCAAACGCAACGATATCGCATATAGTTTACTTCCTCCGTATTCAGAAGTAAGTTTTATAACATGCTCTCCTGTGCTAATGGAGTAGCGTCTAACGCTTGCCGGACTCTTTGCAATACCCGTGGTGACCGGATTCTGCATATCGTCAATGTAAACATCTATCCAACGCTTCTTTCCGCTATTTGGAGTTGTATTGTTGTCATAAGCATAAATTGCAAACTCATTGTAACCTTTGATGTGTAAACTAACTTCTGCCGGCTGACCCATTTTAACATCACCATAGCATGCTTGGAATTCCGCTGAACCAGGAGCATCTTCTTTAGGTTCGCTTGTACCACCTTCTGCTTCATCATTAAATAGACCTTTCATCCATCCTTCTTTAACTTCAAAGCTTTTCTTATCGGTTGTTGTCGCTATGTTGCCACTAATAGGCGATGTGCCGACAGCAATGGCATTGCTAATTTTGCAGAAATAGAATACCTCATATTCATTACCGCTGTTGACAGTCAAAGTGCCACCATATCCGCCGGCAATCTCCTTGGCTTCATAAATCTCCGGAACGTGCGTTGTGAGTCCGGTCTGAGGAACGTCCGGTGACGGAGCGGCTGTCACGGCTACCGTACATCCGATACTTACTCCCGGATCGGATACCGAGGTTGCAGTAATGGTAACCGTACCTGCGGCAACAGCGGTAACCACACCGTTTGCAACAGTGGCGATACTGTTATTGCTGCTCGACCAGGTCACATTTTGATTCGTAGCGTTGGTCGGTTTGACGGTCGCTGTTAAAGTAACCGTTCCGCCTACATTTAGCGAAGTAGCGTACGTGTTTAATTCAATACTCGTTACCGCTACCGGATCGGAAGACGGGGTAGGTACCGTTATCGTACAGGTCGCGGTCTTGGTGTTATCCGCAACAGATGTGACCGTAATAGTCGCTGTACCAGCGGCAACAGCGGTAACGACACCATTGTTAACAGTTGCAATTGCCGAGTTGCTGGTTGACCATGTCACGTTTTGATTCGTGGCGTTGGAAGGTATAATGCTAACGGTTAATGTCTCCGAAGCGCCTACCTGAATGGTTGTAGCACTCTTGTTGAGAGCCACACCTGTGACAGGCACATCTGTCGGTTCGCCACCGCCACCACCGCCTCCGGCCAATGTCAAGGTAATGCTATTCACGACCGTGGAGGTACCAGCACGGCGAACTACACGGAAACCGTTGGCATTGGCAGGTATTGTGACGCCTACGGAAATATCATGGGCACTTTTGTTACCATCATTGGCTTGTGTCACTTCCGAACTCCAGTTGGCACCACCATCCGTGCTGAACTGGAAGGCCCAATTCTTACTGGTATTGGTAGTGTTGATATAACCATTGATGCTGGCTGCGGTAAACGTCTCAGTGGCCAAAACGATTTCAAAATAATGGCCATCAGATCCCAACTTGCCGTCTTTGGCATTCGATTTGGAAGCGTTGGTGCTCACCGTTGCTGCAGCAGGAGTCGTTACGGTAGCTGATTGATTGCTTCCGTTAAAGATGCTCGACATCGTAAACGTGGCATTCGCCGCCAGTACAGCACTTGCCTGAAAGCAAACAATTACAATGAATAAACTTTTAATAATGTTTCTCATATCTTTTTGTTGTTAAATTTTCGTTCTTTCTATAGGGCACAAGGCCCGACATTATTTCACGCTGCAAAATTACTACAATTTTTGCACATGTATGTGCAGATATTAAAAAAAAATGTGTAAAAATTGACATTTTTGACACAAAAATTACGCGCGCGTACCTATTTTATTTGCACATGTGAGAAATTTTTTGTAACTTTGCACGGTTTTTTGAAAAACCGACAAACAGTAAGTATAACAAACAATTATTTGAATACTATGCAAAAGAAATTTTTATCTGTAGCGCTTTGCTTGTTGGCAGCGCTGACAATGACCGCTCAAGAGGTGGATAAAGCGAAAGTGACCGGTAACGCAGAGGCTGCTGCAAAGGCTGGTGACGATCTGAAGAAATTGGAGGCTGGTGAGAAGGCATGGAAGTTCGACGGAACTGTTGGCTTGAATGCAGCTGCTACGGGTCTGGTGAACTGGGCTGCGGGTGGTAAGAACAACGTGAACGGTATCGCTTATGCGAAACTGCACCTCTTATACCACAAAGATGCAATTGCTTGGGAAACGAATTTTGATACCGACTTCGGATTGACGTGGATTGATCAGAAAGAGGACCCGTTCCAGAAATCGAGTGATAACATCAAACTCGCTACCAAATTCGGATGGGAGTTCAAGCAGAATTGGTATCTGACCGTGCTCGCAAGTTTCCAGAGCCAATATGCGTTAGGTCGCAATTATGTGGACGGTTATAACTCGATCATCTCCAAATGGCTTGCTCCTTCGTACACCGATATCTCTGTCGGTATCGACTGGAAGAAGAGTTATAACGGTGCGGACTTCTCTATTTACCTCTCTCCGGTTGCCGGTCGTATCACGACCGCTTATATCGGCGATGCATGGAATAAGAAGTACAACGATGAATATCAGGCTGCTTATATTGCAGGTGAGATCGCTGCAGAGGACTACAATCCGCTCTTTGACTTGCGTCAGGAGTTGCAGACAATAAACGGTACGTACAAGTATGACGCTAACGGTGATAAAGTATGGCGTAACGCCCGTGCTGAATTCGGTTTGAGCTTCAAGGGTGCTATCGCTTATACTTATAAGGATTTCAAGATTGGTACTACGCTGGCTCTCTTCTCCCCGTATCAGGGTAAGGGCTTTGCGCTGAAAGAGGCATATGAAAAAGCAAATGGCGTCGGCTCCTGGGATGCACTGCCCGCTAACGAGCGTTATTTCTCGCATTCGAATATGAACCGTTATTTCGGTATGTTCGATGTAGATTGGGATGTGAATCTGAGCTATCAGTTCCTCAAGTGCCTGCAGGTAACGCTGCAAACGAGTCTGAAGTACTACCCGGGTACGCTGATTGCGGACAAGACGGGCTTGGAAGCTGAGCGTTGCCAGTTTAAGGGTATTATCGGTCTGGGCGTAGGTTATTCGTTCTAATGCAGATTCTCGACGATTTCTCACGCAATGTGCGTCTGCTTCTGGAGCGCTATGAGGCGTTGCAGCGGGAGAATGCCGCGTTGCGCGAGGATATCGAGCGTCAGCGACAGGAACTGATTCGTACGCATAGTGAATTGGTGGACTTGCAGCAGAAGAACCGCCGTTTGGCGACAGCGAATGCTATGACCTCCGCAGAGAATAGCGAAGAGGCGACCAAACGCCTGAATGCCCTTATTGCCCAAGTCGATCGCGCAATTGCAGTACTAAAGAAATGATTTCCGACAAGCAACATATCAATCTCCATCTCGATGCCCATACCGTGGGGCTCGATGTGCCGCGAGACCAGGAACCGAACTACCGGTTCGCGGCGGAGTTGTTGAACAAGCGCTATCAGTACTATCTCAAGTTACGCCCCAACGCTTCGGCGGAACAACTATGGATGTACACGGCGCTCGAGATAGCGGTAGCCTTGCAGTCGGACGCCCGCGAGAAAAGTCTCGCACCCGTGGAGAAAGAGCTCCAAGAGCTAAATCAATTAATAACTGAAAAACTAACAAAATGATCACAGCAATTATTTGTGCAGTAGTCGGACTCCTGGTGGGAGCCGGTGGCTACTACCTCATCGCTCGCATCGTCGGTGCCGATATGGTTAAGAAGGCAACCGAAGAGGCGGAAGTGGTGAAGAAAAACAAGATTGTTGAGGCTAAGGAGAAATTTATCGCCCTGAAGTTGGAGCACGACAATAGTGTGCGTGAGCAAGACAAGCGCTTGCAGCAGCAAGAACAACGCTTGCAACAACGCGAGCAACAGCTCAATCAGCGTCAGGGAGATGTGCAACGTGCCCTCAACGAAGTTAATCAGAAAGTGCAAGCCGTAGAGCAACGTCAACAAGCCCTGGACTATAAACAGCAGGAGATTGACAAAATGCATCAGCAGGCAGAGAAACAACTCGAGCAGCTGAGCGGTATGTCGGCGGAAGAGGCCAAGAAACAGCTCGTGGAGGCCCTCAAGGACGAAGCTAAGACGTCCGCCATGTCTTACATCAACGAGATCATGGACAATGCACGTCTGGAGGCCAACAAAGAGGCGAAGAAAATCATTATCCAGACTATCCAACGTGTGGCTTCCGAGACGGCTGCCGAATCGACCGTTTCTGTCTTCCACATCGAGAATGACGAAGTCAAAGGTCGTATCATCGGTCGTGAGGGACGTAATATCCGTGCCCTCGAAGCGGCTACCGGTGTGGAGATCGTCGTAGACGATACCCCCGAAGCAATCACCCTCTCTGCGTACGATCCCGTACGTCGTGAGATAGCGCGTCTGGCGCTCCACCAACTCGTTCAGGACGGTCGTATCCACCCCGCACGTATCGAGGAGGTGGTAGCAAAAGTGACCAAGCAAGTAGAAGACGAGATCATCGAAGTCGGTAAACGTACTACCATTGACCTCGGTATTCATGGTCTGCACCCCGAATTGATTCGTCTCGTCGGTAAAATGAAATACCGTTCGTCTTATGGTCAGAACCTGCTCCAGCACAGCCGTGAGACCGCGAACCTCTGTGCGGCGATGGCCGGCGAGTTAGGACTCAACGTAAAAGCCGCGAAACGAGCAGGTTTGCTCCACGATATCGGTAAGGTAGCCGACGACGATGTCGAACTGCCGCACGCAGAGCTCGGTATGAAGCTGTGCGAGAAATACGGTGAGAAACCCGATATCTGCAATGCCGTTGGAGCTCACCACGACGAGTGTGAGATGAAATCGCTCATCGCACCGATCGTACAAGCTTGTGACGCTATCTCCGGTGCCCGTCCGGGTGCACGTCGTGAGATTGTAGAATCGTACGTGAAGCGTCTGAACGACCTCGAGAACCTCGCGATGTCCTTCCCCGGTGTTGTTAAGACCTACGCTCTCCAGGCCGGTCGTGAACTGCGTGTCATCGTCGGAGCAGACAAGATCTCCGATAAGGACACCGAACTCCTTTCCTTCGACCTCGCTAAACGTATCCAAGACGAGATGACCTATCCGGGACAAGTCAAGGTGACCGTCATCCGTGAGGTGCGTGCCGTAAACGTAGCAAAATAAATCCGCCAATTTTGGCGGATCATAAATAGAATTCTTTACAGAGTTCTTGATAAGGGAGGCTTCGGCCTCCTTTTTCGTCTTCTAAAACGAGTGAATCTTCTAAAATCTCAAATCTCAAATCTTCAATCTTTAATTGAAAGGCCAAAAGGACTCTTTTGGGCTTTTTATTCTCCTTACTATATACGCGCGTTACGCGCGTGAGGTACAACTCCTCTCCAGCAGCCAATTGCCTTACTTCATTCTCCGCTTCTGCCGGCAGAATGACCGCCAGTTGACCGCCCTCGCTCAATAACCGTGCGCTATGCTTTACCAACTCCGCATAACTCAGTGTATCCGTGTGCCGCGCGGTCTTTCTTCCCTCATCGGGATTCTTAAGACTATTCTGAAAATAGGGTGGGTTACTTACAATCAGATCGTACGTGCCCTGCCATTCTTGCAATCGTGCTTGGAAAGCACGCACCCCGTTTTCATTTGCTTGCTCCACAGCCGCTTCGTCAATATCAATCCCTTCCACCTCTGCCTCCGGACAGCGTTGCATCAGCATCCTCGCGATCAAGCCGCTACCCGTTCCGACATCCAGAATACGCGAACCCGTAGGCACCCACGCACCTAACAATACGCCATCGGTTCCTACCTTCATGGCGCACTTGCTGTCCTCAATGAAAAACTGCTTAAATCGGAAGCTCATAATGCTCGTGGTGACAACAACCGTCCTCGTGCTCGTGGTACTCAATCACGCAATGAATGGTCAGATACGCGCCCAGCACCAGGAACAGCACCGCGCAGATATGCCGGAACCACTTCTCAAAAGTACCCATTTTCTGGGTCAGATTACCGATACTAACCGCGCTGTAACTAACCAACCAAGCGATCAGCATGATCGGCAGACCTGTTCCCAAACCGAACACAATGGGCATCAACCAGTTCCAACTGCTCGGCAAGGTCAGCGTAATATCGATCATCGTCAAAAAATATACCAATCTATGCGGACAGAACGCAATCGCAAAGAAAATACCCAGAATAAACGACCACAGCCAACTCTCCTTGCTGTCCGTCTCTTTTAACCATTTACTGATGCCGTGATCGTGCTCGTGATGATGGTGACCGCTGAACAACAGTACCACACCGCAAATCAGCATAAAGCCAGCCAGAATAGGCTCTCCCCAATGACTCAGCACGTGCTGGATCCCCTCCGTCTGAGCGCCCATCAGGAACGGAATACTCAGCAGCACATAGGTCGCCAACTTACCCAAAACGAACATCAGACCATTCGTCAGTACGAGCCGTTTGTTGTTAATCTCCTTATCAATGTACCCGATCGCCGTGATACTGGTCATCAGCGTACACGGGTCTAAAATGGTCAGCAATCCCAGCAATAATGCGGTCAAAATTTGTATCATAATGTACTCTTATTTCAAAAAATCGTGCAAAGGTACAAAAATATTTGCATATATGCAAAAAAAGCAGTAACTTTGTAGCCGGAAATGAAAAAAATGCTGCGAAATAGGCCGATAACGACGCGAATCATGGCTGTAGTCTTCGCGTGCGTGACCGTGATCTTCCTCTTCACGCTCTTCATGTCGATTCGTTATGTCTATGCGAGCGTGGAGCAGCAGCAGCGCCATGAACTGATCACTCGTTCGGAGTATATCCAATCTTATCTCCGCTCTTTGTATTACTGGGATGTCATCCTTACGCCGAGTCAGGCCGAGGGCCTCTCCATTGACCTGCGGGACCTGAGCATCGATATGCAGCAAGACCTGCATGTCTATTCGCTCACGGGCGAACTGCTGGCGTCCTCCTCGCCCGAACTGTTTGACGGCGGTGTCCTCTCCCGAAGCATGAGTATGGACAAGCCTTTCTTTAGCGACGATCATATAGCGCTGTGTTACGAGCAGATCCATGACCTGCCATATCTCATCGCCTACCTGCCTTTCCATAACGGCGCGTTTGTGACCATCGGTTACATCGCCGTGCCGTATTACCTCAGCGAGCAGACACGCAAAGATGAGGTGCGGGCGCTCTTGGTCCGTTTGGTGCCTACGTATCTCATCGCCCTCTTGCTCTCCCTCGTCTTCTCGTATTTTGCAACCCGTTCAATCACGGCGCCGATCTCCATGCTCACCGATAAAATGCGGCAGTTCGAGATCGGCAGTAAGAACAATCATATCGATTACACCTACCACGATGAGCTGGGTGCTTTAGTCGAGCGCTATAACATCCTCGTCGATCAGGTCGAAGAGAGTGCAGAGAAACTCGCCAACGCGGAGCGCGAGGGTGCGTGGCGTACGATGGCGCGGCAGATTGCGCATGAGATCAACAACCCCCTTACGCCCATGAAACTGTCGGTCCAGAAGCTCCAACTCAAGCACGGTACCGACCAGTTCGATGCTTACTTCCACAAAACGACCCAAATGCTCATCGATGAGATAGATAACCTCGCGCATATCGCGCAGTCTTTCTCCACCTTCGCCAAACAGCCCGATGTGGTGACCACTGAGGTCGATGTGGCGGAGAAACTCTCGCATGTCATTACCCTCCAGCGCGAGAACGACGAGCAGAGACCCATCCGCTATGTCGGAGCGGACTCCGGAGTCATGGTCTTGGCTGACAAAGAGCAGATATCGCAGGTCTTTGTTAACATACTTCGTAATGCCCTCCAGGCTTCGCCGACCGATATCATCGTCATGCTCAACACCAATTACTCCGAGCGCGAGGTGCAGATATCCGTGTCCGACGACGGTACCGGTATCCCCGAGGATATCCAGGCGCGGATCTTCCGGCCGAACTTCACCACCAAATCCAACGGAAACGGACTCGGCTTGGCGATCTCCAAGCATATCGTTGAGGGCTCGGGAGGACGAATTGAGTTTGAGACCTCACCCAAAGGCACAACATTTTATGTATATCTCAAAAAACATATATCTATATGAAAACACAAACAATTATGCAGCAATTAGCTGCTAAACACCCTGGGGAAGCAGAGTACCTGCAGGCAGTTCAAGAAGTGCTCGAATCCATTGAAGAGGTGTACAACCAACACCCTGAATTTGAGGCGGCAAAGATCGTGGAGCGAATGGTCGAGCCCGATCGTATCTTCACCTTCCGTGTGACCTGGATCGATGACCAAGGCGAAGTACAAACCAACCTCGGCTATCGTGTGCAGTTCAATGCGGCCATTGGTCCGTACAAAGGCGGTCTTCGTTTCCACCGTGCCGTAACGCCGTCCATGCTTAAGTTCTTGGGCTTTGAGCAGACCTTCAAAAACGCCCTCACGACCCTGCCGATGGGCGGTGCCAAGGGTGGCTCGGACTTTGATCCGGTAGGCAAATCCGATGCCGAGATAATGCGTTTCTGCCAGGCCTTCATGCTCGAACTCTGGCGCTGCATCGGCCCCGACCAGGATATCCCGGCAGGTGACGTAGGCGTTGGCGGTCGCGAGATCGGTTTCCTCAACGGCATGTACCAGAAGCTCGCGCGTGAGTACCACACCGGTGTGCTCACCGGCAAAGGTATGACCTGGGGCGGCTCGATCCTCCGTCCGGAGGCAACCGGCTTCGGTGCACTCTATTTCACGCAGCACCTCCTCCACGAGGCAGGCAAGGATATCAAAGGTAAGACCGTCGCTATCTCCGGTTTCGGAAACGTAGCATGGGGCGCGGCAACCAAAGCCGTTGAGCTCGGTGCCAAAGTGGTGGCTATCTCCGGCCCGGACGGTGTCGTAGCCATCCCCAACGGTATCACCAAAGAGATGATCGACTACATGCTCGTTATGCGAGCTTCCAACCGTAATAAAGTACAAGACATGGCGGATAAGTTCCCGCAACTCTGCCAGTTCACGGCGGACAAGAAAGCGTGGTCGATTCCGTGCGATATCGCTCTCCCGTGTGCCTTCCAGAACGAACTCTCCGAGGATGATGCCAAGCAACTCAAAGCCAACGGTTGCTGGTGTTGCTGCGAGGTATCGAACATGGGCTGCCAACCGGGCGCAATCCATTTCTTCCAATCCAACGGTGTCCTCTTTGCACCGGGCAAAGCAGTTAACGCAGGTGGCGTAGCTACCTCCGGTCTCGAGATGACCCAGAACGCCGAGCACCTCAGCTGGAAAGCCGAAGAGGTGGACGATCGTCTCCATCATATCATGCAATCCATCCACGAGCAGTGCGTCAAGTTCGGCCGCCAAGCCGACGGACACATTGACTACGTCAAAGGTGCCAACATCGCCGGCTTTATGAAAGTAGCAACCGCCATGCTAGAGCAGGGCATAATTTGATAAGCTATGTATCAGGATTTTCAGAAACATCTGCAGCAGACTTTGCAAGAGATCAAAGATGCTGGTTTATATAAGAACGAGCGCGTGATCATCACGCCGCAGTCCTCCGGTATCGCCGTCGAAGGCGGACAGGAAGTGATTAACTTCTGCGCCAACAACTACCTCGGCCTCGCCGATAACAAAGAGCTCATCGAGGCCGCCAAAGCCCGCATGGACGCACGTGGATATGGCATGGCCTCCGTCCGTTTCATCTGCGGCACCCAGGATACCCACAAAGAGCTTGAGCGTGTCATCTCTGACTTCTTTGGCACCGAGGATACCATCCTCTATGCCGCTTGCTTCGATGCCAATGGTGGTCTGTTCGAGCCCCTTCTCACCGAAGAGGACGCCATCATCTCCGATGCCCTCAACCATGCCTCGATCATCGACGGCGTACGTCTCTGCAAGGCGGTCCGTTACCGTTACGCGAACGGAGACATGGCAGACCTCGAGGCCAAACTCAAAGAGGCCCAGGCACAGCGTTTCCGTATCATCGCCACCGACGGTGTCTTCTCCATGGACGGCAATGTCTGCCCGCTCGATAAGATCTACGAACTCGCGCAGAAATACAACGCCCTCGTCATGGTCGATGAGTCGCACTCAGCCGGCGTGGTCGGCAAGACCGGACACGGTGTCACCGAACTCTACAACATGCGCGGTAAGATCGAGATTATCACCGGCACGCTCGGCAAGGCCTTCGGTGGCTCGGTAGGCGGTTTCACCACAGGCCGTAAGGAGATTATCGACCTCCTTCGTCAGCGCTCGCGTCCGTACCTCTTCTCGAACTCGATCCCGCCGATGATCGCAGCCGCAGGTATCAAGACCTTCGAGATCCTCACGCGTTCCAACGAACTGCAAGATCGTCTCCACGAGAACACGGCGTACTTCGTCGAGCGAATGAAAGCCGCTGGCTTCGATATCAAACCCACGCAGTCCGCGATATGCGCTGTGATGCTCTATGATGCCAAACTCAGCCAGATCTTTGCGGCAGAGCTCCAGAAAGAAGGCATCTATGTCACGGGCTTCTATTACCCCGTGGTACCGAAAGGCCAGGCGCGTATCCGCGTCCAGGTATCCGCTGCCCACACACGCGAACAACTCGACAAATGTATCGCTGCCTTCACGAAGATCGGCAAGAAACTTGGAGTCTTAAAATCATAAATCATAAATTTGAAATCATAAATGAAAGCGCTTGTTAAGCGATATGCCGAGCCGGGTATCTGGATGGAAGATGTCCCGACACCGGAGATGGGAGTCAATGACGTGATCATCAAGGTCACCAAGGCCGCTATCTGCGGCACCGACCTCCATATGTATAAATGGGATGAGTGGTCGCAGACGCACTGCAAACCGCCTTATACCATGGGCCATGAGTTCGTGGGTGTTGTAGCCGACTGCGGCCCCGGTGTGCGGAATTTCAAGATTGGCGACCGCGTCACAGCCGAAGGACATATCACTTGTGGACACTGCCGTAACTGCCGCCGAGGCATGGGGCATGTCTGCGAGAACACCATCTCGCTCGGTATCATGGGACGTGACGGCTGTTTTGCTGAGTACGTCTCCGTACCCGAATCGAATGTGGTACGCGTGCACCCGAATATTCCCGATGACTTTGCGGCCATCATGGACCCCTTTGGCAACGCGACCCACACCGCCCTCGCTTTCCCGCTTCTGGGCGAAGATGTCCTCATTACCGGCGCAGGTCTCATCGGCACGATGGCTGCAGGTATTTGCCGTTACGCGGGTGCGAAAAACATCGTCGTCACCGATATCAACCCGCTCCGCCTGGAGATCGCCAAGAAAATGGGTGCGACCCTTACGGTCGATGGCTCCAAGGGCGAGAAGATAGAAGATGCAATGTTCCAACTGGGCATTCGTGGCTTCGATGTCGGACTCGAGATGTCCGGTGCGCCTTCGGCCTTCAACGACATGATCGAGCATATGTACAAAGGTGCCAACATTGCCCAACTCGGTATTCTGCCTTCCAACACGCAGGTCAACTGGTCCGATGTCATCTTCAACGCCCTCACGATCAAAGGTATTACCGGACGTCGCATGTGGGAGACTTGGTACCAGATGGAGCAGATGCTCCTCGGCGGTCTCGACCTCTCGCCGGTAATCACCCACCGTTACAATTTCCGTGATTTCCAGCAAGGCTTCGATGTCATGGTCTCCGGCCAATGTGGCAAAGTATTATTAGAATGGTAAACTATGCATAAATCAGGTTTTGTAAATATTGTTGGAAACCCCAACGTTGGCAAATCGACCCTTATGAACGCCCTCGTCGGCGAACGCCTTTCGATCATTACGTCCAAGGCGCAAACCACCCGACACCGTATCCTCGGTATCGTCAACGGCGAGGACTTTCAGATGGTCTATTCCGACACACCGGGTGTCCTCTCACCCAACTACCGGCTCCAGGAGAAAATGCTCGAGTTCTCGCGCTCGGCCCTCGTGGACGCCGATGTGCTGCTCTATGTCACCGATGTCACCGACTCCGCCGATCGCAATGCGGACTTCCTGACCAAGGTCAAACACATGGCAGCCGCGGGTACGCGCGTGTTCCTTATAATAAATAAGATCGACCTCACCACCCAGGAGACCCTCGAGAACCTCGTTGCTTTCTGGCATGCCCAACTGCCCGAAGCGGAGATCTTCCCCATCTCTGCCCAGGAGCGTTTTGGTGTCGCACAACTCTTTGATGCCATCAAAGACGCCCTGCCCGAAGGCCCCGCGTTCTTCCCTAAGGACCAACTCACCGACAAGTCCGAACGTTTCTTTGTCAACGAGATCATCCGCGAGAAGATCCTCACCAACTACGACAAAGAGATCCCGTACGCCGTCGAGGTCGAAGTCGAGTCCTTCAAAGAAGTTCCTATAGCGAAGCGGTCCTACAGTGCAACGGTCCTACAGCAGGTCAGACCTGGGTCTTATAGTCCGCAGGACGATCATGCAACTATGTTGCATATAGTTGCCGTCATCTACTGCGAGCGCGACTCCCAGAAGGGTATCATCATCGGCAAAGCCGGCTCTGCCCTCAAACGCGTCGGCTCTCAGGCACGCCATGAGATAGAGGACTTCTTCCAGAAACAGGTCTTCCTCCAACTCTTCGTCAAAGTCGACCGCGATTGGCGCTCCTCCACCTCCCGTCTCAAACACTACGGCTACGATTTGTCATGACACGCCGCATGGAATATCCGGTTGTCGAACCTCTCGACCTGCCAATTTGGCAGGTTTTTTTATATGGCATAGTATTTGTCCTTCATAGGGTGACTTAGGTTGACCTAGTTCTACCTAGGACTACCTATTAAAACTAGAAAATTAATTAAAGAAAGGAACTATACTATGTCTAAAATTATTGGAATTGACCTCGGTACCACGAACTCGTGTGTAGCCGTAATGGAGGGTAACGAACCTATCGTCATTGCTAACGCTGAAGGTAAGCGTACGACCCCTTCTGTTGTTGGATTCATCGAAGGCGGTGAGCGTAAAGTAGGTGACCCTGCTAAACGTCAAGCCATTACGAACCCGACCAAAACTATCTATTCGATCAAGCGTTTCATGGGCGAGACCTACGATCGCTTGCAATCTGAAATCGCCCGCGTTCCGTATAAAGTAACCAAGGGCGACAACAACACCCCGCGTGTGGACATCGACGGACGTCTCTACACCCCGCAGGAGATCTCGGCTATCATCCTTCAGAAGATGAAAAAGACCGCTGAGGACTACCTCGGACAAGAGGTTACCGAAGCTGTCATCACCGTACCGGCATACTTCAACGACAGCCAACGTCAGGCTACCAAGGAAGCCGGTGAGATCGCAGGTCTCAACGTACGTCGTATTGTGAACGAGCCGACCGCTGCTGCCTTGGCTTACGGCCTCGACAAGTCGAACAAGGATATGAAGATCGTTGTCTTCGACTGCGGTGGTGGTACCCACGATGTATCGGTTCTCGAGCTGGGCGACGGTGTGTTCGAAGTAAAAGCAACCGATGGTGATACACACCTTGGTGGTGACGATTTCGATCATCGTATCATCGACTGGCTCGTATCGGAGTTCAAGGCTGAGAACGGCGGTGCCGATCTGACCAAAGACCCGATGGCTATGCAGCGTCTGAAAGAGGCAGCCGAGAAGGCTAAGATCGAGCTCTCGTCTGCAACAACCACGGAGATCAACCTCCCGTATATCATGCCGGTAAACGGTGTTCCGGCTCACTTGGTTAAGACCCTGACACGTGCTAAATTCGAGCAACTTATCGACGACCTCATCCAGCGTACCATCGCTCCGTGCCGCACGGCCCTCGAGCATGCCGGATTGAAGACTTCCGATATTGACGAGATTATCCTCGTAGGTGGTTCGACACGTATCCCGGCTATTCAGGATGCCGTACAGAAATTCTTCGGCAAGGCTCCGTCGAAGGGCGTTAACCCGGACGAGGTAGTAGCCGTAGGTGCAGCCATCCAAGGCGGTGTCCTCACTGGCGATGTCAAGGATGTCCTTCTGCTCGATGTAACCCCGCTGAGCCTCGGTATCGAGACCATGGGCGGTGTCATGACCAAGATGATCGAGGCCAACACCACCATCCCGACCAAGAAGACCGAGACCTTCACGACCGCTGTCGATAACCAGCCTTCCGTTGAGATCAAAGTGCTCCAAGGCGAGCGTCCGATGGCGGCTCAGAACAAGCAGATCGGTATCTTCCACCTCGATGGTATCATGCCTGCCCGTCGTGGCGAACCGCAGATCGAAGTAACCTTCGATATCGATGCGAACGGTATCTTGAACGTCACCGCTAAGGATAAAGCTACCGGCAAGGAGCAGAAGATCCGTATCGAAGCATCGTCCGGTCTGTCTGACGACGAGATCAAGCGAATGAAAGCCGAGGCAGAAGCCAACGCTGAAGCCGATAAGAAGGCCAAAGAGCAGGCTGACAAACTCAATAAAGCCGACGCTACGATCTTCCAGACCGAGAAGCAACTCGCTGAACTCGGCGATAAGATCCCGGCTGACAAGAAGGCTCCGATCGAGGCTGCACTCAAGAACCTGAAAGAGGCTTACGAGAAACGCGACGCCGACGAGTGCGAGAAGTACAATAACGAGCTGATGTCCGCTTTCCAAGCCGCTTCCGCTGAGATGTACGCTGCGCAACAGCAAGCCCAGCAGAACGCCGGTCAGCAAGGTCCAACCACCGACACCAACGCCGGTAACAACAACGGTGGCAACCCCACAGCCGAGGACGTCGACTTCGAAGAGGTGAAGTAAGCAGCGTCTATTACGTCCAAATAGTATTTGGACAACCAAAATTCCCTCTACTCGTGCAGAGTAGGGGGATTTTTCTTTTTCTCTCCGTCTATTTCCCCGGCATTGTATGCCGTCCCTTCGTCCTTTTCCCGCAATTTTATGCGGGTTCGTGCAGAAAAATCAACTTTTATTTGCATATGTCAAGAAAATGTAGTAATTTTGCAGCAAATTTATAGTTAAACGTCCAAAATCGCGTCATTATGAAAAGAAATTATACACTTTTGCTCTCTCTCTGTTTTGCGCTACATGCGTTTGCCGAAGTGGGTGACCTCTTCAGCAGTAACGGTATCCAATACCAAGTGACCAAAGAAGATCTTGCGGCTCAATCCTTTGAGGTAAGCACCGTACATTACGACAGCGCTTACATCTTTCTGCCGGATAGTGTGGTTAACGGGGAACACTCCTATGCTGTGACAAATGCCATCCAGTGGTATAACCCGCAGAACTGTGCCCTGCGTCATTACCTGAAAATTGACATGAGTGAAGCCAAGCATATTACCCGCCTGACTATTCAGCGTAGTGGACTCATCGCGATCGACACGCTCATTCTGCCTCCAAATCTGGAGAGGTTTCCTTCTTCGTTTGACACAACGGATTCGCTCAGAGGGAACATCTCATTGATGGATACAGAGAATCTCTTGCCCGGTATTCATCGTATATGGTCGACCGGCACACAAGCTCTGGAGGATCTACGCCTGCACTCGTGCACATCACTCATAGAAGCCGACTTTAGTAGTTATACAACAACTTTCGCTAATTCAAATATGTATGCTTTCTGCTGCAACCCGTTTTTGGAAAGATTAGTCATTCCTAACACAATTACCGCATTTGACGCTCATATGTTCTACAATGATATCCGATTGACAGACTTGAATATTCCGGATAGTCTTGCTGCGATATACAATCCATTCGCGGAAGATCTGGCAATGGACACCTTGCGTCTTGGAGGTAAAGTATCCTATCTTTTTTGTGGATTTGCGGCTGGTTGGTATAACTTACGGCATATAGAGGTAGATACGGCTAACACCTCTTTTATGAGTGACAACGGAGTGTTATATACCAAAGATCAATTGACTCTTTTACGCTATCCGTTTACGCGTGATGGATATTCTTATGAGATGTCACCGAACACTGAAAGTTTATGTGAAGGAGCATTTGCCAATGGCTGGGAAAGCGGCTATGTTTGGGATGTTAGTAATTTTAATTGGGATGTAAAGGCAAATGCGGATGCTACTCCGATAAAGGAACTGGTGTGTAGTACAAGGTTAATGGATCTTGGTAATATAGGGACCTTTTACGGCTCCAGTATTCGGAAAATTCGTGGATTTGCAGAGAACCATGTCAGAGAGATACCCGTCTATTGCTTTAAGACGGCTGCGATTGATTCGATCGCTTTGCCCATCGGATTGACAGACATAGGCATTCAAGCATTTGCTTTTACCTATAACTTGCGCACCATTAGCAATCTGTCGAGTCTCAGAAATCTTCGTTTCATCGGAGAAGGGGCTTTCCGCGATGCTTGGAAACTGGACAGTGTGGATTTGCTGCCCTGCGATAAACTGTTAGATATTCCTGAATCCATGTGTTTCAATGATTCTGCACTTCGGTTTGTTTCTTTGCCGCGTAATGTGCAGACCATCGGAGATAACGCTTTCAAAGATTGCAGTTCCTTGCAGCAAATAGTCTGTCCGGCTATAGTGCCGATAGAAATCAGCAGCAATGTGTTTGAAGGCGTGGACAAGCAAAATTGCGTGCTCAAAGTACCGGCTCGTTCACTCTCTTTATACCAGAATGCCCCTGTTTGGCAGGAATTCTTCCATATAGATGCCTCTGGCTTTTACTACATAGAGACGGCAGTCTCGGACACCTTGGCTGGTTCTGTAACGGGAGGCGGAGCATATTTCGCTGGCGATAGGGCTTCCGTCTCGGCTGATGCCAACCCGGGCTATCGTTTCGTTTCATGGAGTGACGGTTATCCTTATAGTATTCGCTTCATAGAAGTCACGCAAGACGAAAGCTTCACGGCGATCTTTGAACTGATACCCGTCTATTCCTTAACCGTTGTCGCCAATGACAATACGATGGGATCGGTAACAGGAAGCGGCGAGTACGAAGAAGGTACCGAAGTGACCTTAACGGCCACACCCAACGAAGGCTATCGTTTCGTTACATGGTCTGATGGACATCCGAATAGCACCAGAATAGTGACGGTTACCCATGACGAAAGTTTTACGGCGATCTTTGAACCGATACCTCTGCACACGCTAAGCGTCGTCGCCAATGACGATACGATGGGATCGGTAACAGGAAGTGGCGAGTACGAAGAAGGTGCCGAAGTGACCTTAACTGCCACGCCCAACGAAGGCTATTGTCTGTTGTCTTGGAGTTTCTCGGATCAAGCGGCTGATACAATTGTATATACCATCCCCACTTCGGATACCGTCGTAACAGCATTTTTTGGCCCTTGCCATGAGTCTGTAGAATATGTAAAGCACCCCGCTCCTTCCGCCTCGAAAATACTCTTTGATGACCAAATCCTCATCCTCCGCTTTGATCGCACCTACACCCTCACCGGTCAGGAGGTAAAATATGCAACGTCCATTATGTCCAAATACTATTTGGACATCCCGATCCCCCCTCTCTCTCCGTAGAGTAGGGGGATTTTTCGTCCATTTCCCGAAATTGTATGCGGGGTTAATGTCAACCTTTTTCATTAGTAGTCACATACAAAATAGCTTGTTTGAGTGGGTGATTAGTGGGTGATTAGTGTGTGGTTAATGGGTCGTTAAGCCGAGATCGCTTTAAGAACAGGCGATTTTTCTACTACCGTCACCCCACCGTTTAAGCAATAAAATGCATTTTTGGGAACATTTTTCTTGCGTATTCCGATTTTTTGTTGTACCTTTGCACTCGATTATTAATCCGTTAAACATTAATTCGTTCATTCGTTAAACATTATATCATTATGGAATATAAAATCAAAACAATCGGGGTACTCACCTCTGGTGGCGATGCCCCGGGTATGAACGCTGCCGTGCGGGCTGTCACCCGCGCTGCCATCGCTAATAACATCCGCGTCAAAGCCATCTTCCGTGGCTACAAAGGTCTCATGGATGATGAGGTTCAGGAGTTTACGACCCAGGATGTAAGCGGAATCATCCAACGCGGAGGTACGATCCTCAAATCCGCACGCAGCGAGGAGTTCAAGACTCCCGAAGGACGCAAAAGAGCCTACGAGACCCTCAAAAAAGAGCAGATCGACGCCCTGATCGTCATCGGCGGCGATGGCACTTTTACCGGCGCTCGCTTGTTCGCCCAAGAGTATAATATCCCGATTATCGGCATCCCCGGTACGATTGACAACGACCTCTGGGGAACAGACTCCACCATCGGTTACGACACGGCCCTCAACACCATCGTCGAGTGTGTGGACAAACTCCGTGATACCGGTACCAGCCACGAACGCCTCTTCCTCGTCGAGGTCATGGGACGCGATGCCGGCTTCCTTACCCTCAATGCAGCTATTGCTGCGGGAGCCGAAGCTGCCATCATTCCCGAGCGCGCAACCCTCGAGGAACAGTTAGAGGCAGCCATCGGACAGGGACGCCGCAAACATAAAAACAGCAGCATCGTCCTCGTGCAGGAGCACGCGATCCCCGGCGGAGCACAAGCGGTGGCGAAGGTCATCGAGCAGAGCCATCCCGAGTATGGCACGCGTGTCACCATCCTGGGACACCTCCAACGAGGCGGTTCGCCAACGGCTTTTGACCGCATCCTCGCTTCCCGTTTCGGCTGTGCCGCAGTACAAGCACTCCTTGAGGAACAGCGCTCGATCATGGTCGGGCTCCAGAATGGAGAAGTCATCTATGTCCCGCTCACCAAAGCCATTAAGGAGAAGAAGGATATCAAGGACGATAAATGGCAGGCACTCCAGGTGCTCAGCATCTAAGATATTCATCACCAATATAAAAAATCGTATTATTATGGACAAAAAACTCAACATCATGGCGACCATCAAGGATGGTATCGCAATCGCGCTCGTTAACTTTGTGAGCCTTATTCTTACAACATTGTTGTACATCGTTACCATCTGGATCCCGTATCTCAACGTCGGCACGACGATCGCAATGTGTTCGCTCCCGGCGGAACTGGCGAAAGGCAATGTCATCAGCCCCCTCTTCATTTTTGACGGCAAATACCGCCGTAACATGGGCGAGTTTTTCATCCTCTATGCCCTCATGGGCGGTGCCATCTTCGCGGGATTCCTTTTTGGTATCATCCCGGGTTTGGTCATTTCCGTCGCTTGGTCGTTTGCTGCCGTTCTTTTTGTGGACAAAGACATGTCGGCGCTGGATGCGCTCCACGAGTCCAACCGCCTCACCTACGGCCATAAATGGCGTATCTTCGGCGCTGAGTTCCTGGTTGCCATCTGCATTGAGATCGTAGCTGCTATCATTGGCGCTATCTTCGGTATCGGCGAGATCGGCTGGCTCGAGGCTATCGGTACGATTATCACGGTTGTATTGTGCATTTTTGCCGTTCCGGCTGTTTACGGTGTAGAGGCTTCTATCTATCGCCAGCTCACTACCGGCGAGTTCCTCGCTGCCCCCGCAGCAGCTCCCGCACCCGAAGCTCCCGCACCTGAGGCACCCGCAGCTCCGAAAGCTGAATAAATCACAAATCCCTGATAAATATTCCCCCTCTCTGCCATAGAGTGGGGGATATTTTGTTTAAAAATCCCACAAATATTTGCATATTCCGATTTTTTGTTGTACCTTTGCGCCGATTATTTAAATTCACTTATAATATGAAAACTAAATTTTGGTTAGTAAGCATTCTCTCTTTGCTCCTGGCTTTGCCGGTTGTAATCTCCGGTTGCTCGAAGGACGAACCCGAGTACACCTCAAGTAGTAGTGACAGCGACAGCGGTTCTTCTTCGTCCAGTTCCTACACCTTAGTCAAAACCGTAAAAGCTAAGAAACTGACGGTAGTACAGAGCAAAGTAACGAAAACTTCTTCGGAATCGGTCGATGTATATAAGAAAGGATCCAAGAAATACCTCAAGATAGGTTCCTCTTATTATACCCTCCACTCGAATTCCAGCTCTAAATTCATGGGTGTCAGCGTTTCCGGTTATAACTACTATGCCCTCAAAGTGGTAAGTAAGACCAATTATTACTTTTACGTAAAAGTCTAACCCCCTCATTCGTTTGGTATGAAAAAGTTAGTATTATTTCTGTTTATGGCGTTGTCGGCGCTTTCTTCTTGGGCAGCCCTTCCGGACGTAACGCTCCGCGATATTGACGGCCACGAGATCAACGTAGCCTCCCTCGCACAAACCGGTAAACCGGTGATCATCTCTTTCTTCGCGACCTGGTGCAAACCTTGTATGCGCGAACTCAAAGCCGTGCACGAGCTCTATCCCGATTGGCACGACGACCTCGGCGTCGAGATGTACATTGTTTCCGTGGATCAAGGACAGGATACGCACAAAGTGAAGCCCCTCGTGGACGGAAACGGCTGGGAGTACCACGTGCTCTTGGACCCCAACGGCGCCTTCAAACGTGCCATGAACGTGCAATCAATCCCGCACATGTTCATCTTGGACCGCAATGGCAACATCGTCTATAACCACGTCGGCTATACCGAAGGGGATGAGGCTCAGATTGGCACATATCTTAAGTAGTCTTGCTCTTTGCCTGCTGCTCTTTGCCCCAAAGGCTCTCGCCAATGACACTACATACGTCACTGGCGCCTTGCAGCATGACGGTTTGTTGGAGTATAAGCCTTGGCATTACGGCTCTAACTCATATTTGGACTTCTCCGTCCATTATATCAACGACTCGAATACACACCATTTCAAGTCCTTACAGGCTACCACACGCCTCGAAATGAACCAATGGCCCCTTCCCGGCTTTGATGCCGACTTCGCTGGTCACGGTATAGGCCACCTCAGCCTCGAGACCACGTTTGACTTCGGTCAGATCACAGTCGGAGATGTCTATGCCCAGTTTGGTTCCGGACTTATCCTCAACCTCTACGAGGACCGCTCCCTCGGTATAGATGGCGCTTTGCGTGGCGCAAAAATCGACCTCCAGCCTTACCGCGGCATCCACTTCACCGCCCTCGGCGGCAAGCAACGCCGTTTCTGGAATTGCTACTCCGACCATGCTTGGGGATGGAACTACACCAAAGATGCCGTACTCGGCACAGATCTCGAACTGGATATCGCACAATGGGTACCCGGTATGCAGGAAAAAGACATGACCTTTATCCTTGGTGGCAGTTATGTTAGTAAGTACGAGAAATTCGACACGGTGCTCATTGTCGTCAACGACAGACCCTATATGTACAATCTCCCGCTTTGGGTCGGAGCTGCCGATATCCGGGCTAACTTTCAATTCAAAGGCTGGGATGTCCTCGTCGAGTATGCCGGCAAAGCCAACGACCCCTGCGATGACAATAACTTTAGTTACAGTCCGGGAGAAGCTTTCCTTACCTCCCTCAGTTATTCCCGCAAAGGCCTCTCCGTCCTCGCCCAAGTCAAGCGCTCCTATAACATGTCATTTTTCTCCACACGTTTCCACAAGAGCATAACCGGACTCGACGGACGACTCAACTTGCTTCCTGTCTTTGCACGCCAGCACACCTACGCACTCCCTTCCCTTACTTCCTATGCCACCCAGTACGCCAACGGAGAATGGGCCTTCCAGGCAGAGGCTCGTTATACCTGGCCGCGCAAAACGAAGATGGGTGGACGTTACGGCACTACGATGACGCTCTCTGCTGCACATATCCGCGGCCTCGCCGCCCCTGGTAGTTGGAATGTCAACTCACACGAAGAAGGGGAGTACTACACCGATATTCACCTTGAACTCAATAAGCGGATTTCCAAACGCTGGTGGCTCAATGCCATGCTCATGTATCAGGCGGCCAACGTCAACGTCCTCGAAGGCGAGGGTGGGTTCATGCGTGCCGGTATAGCGGTACTCGAACCCCGTTTCCATCTCAATAATAATGTCACCATGCGCGCCGAACTGCAGTACCTTTATACTCCCGATTTCGAAGGACAGTACATCTTCGCCCTCTACGAACTCAGCCTCTTTCAATGCCTCGCACTCAGCAGCGAATGGATGTACAATATCGGTCACGGACCCTTCGCCAATAACGACCATTATTACTCCTTCTCGGCAACCTATACCAACGGCGCTCACCGCCTTCAATTAGGCTACACTAAAACCAAAGAAGGCTTTAATTGCGCAGGAGGAGTCTGCCGTTATGTGCCCAAACAACAAGGTATAACCCTCAACTACTCCTTCAATTGGTAATGAAGCGTCTCTTATACATACTGCTAGCTCTCTCTCTCTGTGCGTGCGAAGTGATCGACGAAGCCGATCGACTCATCCCTGTTCCGCTGCCTGTCAGCGGCGATCGTCGGCATGTCCTTCTCGAGTTCACCGGCTTCCGCTGTGTCAACTGCCCTGCGGCAGCAGAAAAAGCCGCGGCACTCAAAGCCTTGTACGGCGACAACCTCATACTCGTCTCGCTTCATCCTGCCTCTAACCCCTTCACACAAGGTCTCTACGACTATACCTGTCCTGAAGCCGATAGTATTTACCGCTTCATGGGTGGTACGACTCAAACATCCTTCCCGACGGGTAATATCGATATGAAGTCAACCGAGAAGGGCTATTTCAGCGAACCCGTAGAATGGGCAGCACGGCTCAATAACGTCATGGCGGATACCCTTTGGGACCCGAACTCTCAATACGATACTTCGTACTGGCTCCTCGAAGATAGTGTCCTTGGCGCACAAGTTACACCTCAAGGCCTGGACACGCTGTACTACCACCGCCACGTCCTACGCGCTATCTCCGACAAGCCCATCGAAAGCGTGCCCGTGAAATGCAACCCCGCGCATTGCTCCATGCTCACTGTTTATACAGATAAAAACGACAAACATATACTTCAAGCTTATGAAACTGTTATTGATTTTAGCGCTCATCGTTAACCTTGCTGGTTTCGGTGATATTCCTGCGGAAGGAGCGGATACCACTGTCACTGTAGCTACCCAAGATCCCGCTACGGGAAAAGCACTCATGTCTCTGGAGGGCTCCTTGCTTTCCGACAAACCCCTCACCGTCACGATCACCCGCTCTCAGGCCGGAATCGTCGATGAGTTTTGTTGTGCCGGACAGTGTACTGCCGGAAATGCACAAACCACCGAGACTCGCTCTTTTACCCCGAGCGGCATCGTGGATTGGTACATTCATTACACCCCTGCACCCGATTCCGACGTGCAGATAACTTACCTCTTCTCCGATGGTACGGAAAGCTACGAACTGCGCGTCAATTACCATTACGAGGCGCAGGGCATCGAACCCCTAAACGCACAGCCCTCATCGCTGAAAGTGCGTAAAATCCTGCTGGATAACCACGTCTATATCTTACATAACAAACTCAAATATCAGATTTTATGAGAAAACTCTTTCGTTTTACGGCTATGCTCTTCATGGCCTCTATGGTCTTGGTCGGATGTGATCAGAAGAACACACCCGAGCAACCCGAACAACAGCAACCCGTAACGCCAACGGATACCACTGTTCAACCCGCGGATACGGTGCTCGAACCCATCCCTGCTTCTTTCCCGCGCAAACACCTCATCGAGGAATTTACCGGACAAACTTGCGGTTACTGCCCCGAAGGTATGAATAGCGTGCATGAGTTCATTAAGAACGACTCCAATTTCATCGTCGTTTTACACCATGACGGCTATTCTCCGGACCATTTTACCGTTGCCGGTAGTTCTGTCATTACCAAGGAACTCAAGGTTTCTGGCGCGCCGAATATTGCCATCGATCGTAACAATACGACCTATGGCACGCAATCTGCCGTTGTCTTTCACCCGGGCTATCTGCCTGAAGTATCGATGAGCCAGTTTGAGGAATCCACCTACGCTTCGGTGGTGATCAACAATACCTATGACGCTGCTTCACGCCAACTCAAAGTAACCGTTTCCGGTGCGCTCTGCAATGAGAACTATCCTCAACTCAACCTCAACGTCCTCGTCAAAGAGTCCGGTATGGTCGATACGCAGTCCGATTACTATTACACTTTCGCCGGTTGGCAGGAGTTCCGCCACACCAATGCCGTGCGGGCTTTCCTCACTGATGCGAAAGGCGATGCCCTGACCATCGATACTACCCGTCGTTACAAAGTCGAATATACGCTTACCCTCGATTCCAAGTGGGTTCCCGAAAACTGTATGGTGGTCGCTTTCCTCAGCGAAGCGTTCAAACCCGTTGTCCAGGTGGAGCAGCAACCGGTAGTTGCCGGCTCAAAGGGTGGGGCAGATATCCTGCACGGCGGTATCACGCCCGTGCCGGTTGCCGATTACTATCCCGAACCCAATGCGACCGACGGACCTGCTGCTTACTCCAAAAAGGAGGAACAATCATTAGGCAATGCGAAGGCCCACTATGAGCAATATCCTGCATATAACCTCACCATGTGGACCATTCAGGCGTTTAACTATTCGCCCACCGTTAAAATCGGAGGAACTAACTGCGTACCATTCATCAATGTGTACCTCTTCACCGAATATAGTGCTACGCCCACGCTTCCTACCGGCACCTTCCCCTTCAATACGACTCAACAAGCCGGAACCGCTTGGGCGGGCTACCGCACCGAAACACCACCCGATGTAGGAGGTAGTATGTTCTACTTTGTATCCCTCGTATACCTGCAAAATAGCCGCTTATACCCCTTGGTTGAATGGCTCATTGCGGATGGCGAAATGATCATCTCCGACACCGGTTGGAGTATTAACGGACATGCACGAAACGGATCGGATATCAAAGTGGTCGGTACCGGTGCCATCCAAAACGGCGGATCCAATAACGCGCCCGCGCGTAGGTGCGCACGCGTTCCTTATATATTATAATTTATACCCCCTCTACACAAAAGGCCTCTTTCACTCAGAAAGGGGCTTTTTTCGTAATTGAACCAAAACTACCCGAAAAACGACAAAAAATTAAATCCCTTATTTTCAAGCATTTATGAAAAAAAGTGATTTTTTTTGCATTTTTTTTGCAATAAAATTTGGTCAGTTCAAAAAAAAGCAGTACCTTTGCATCCGCTTTCGCTCAAAAAACAGGTGATACCCAAGAACGAGAGCAGTGATCTTTGAAAAGATGTCTATTCATAACAAGATTGTAGTACAAGAACTGAGAAAGAAATAATTCTTAATTTTTAATTTTGAATTTTTAATTTCAAATTTAGGTTCCCTAAAAATTCTACACTTGATAAATCGATTATTCTGAGCTATCTTATAGATTAAAACTTATTTTACAACGAAGAGTTTGATCCTGGCTCAGGATGAACGCTAGCGACAGGCCTAA
>CAMHSB010000009.1 GCA_946187695.1 uncultured Bacteroidales bacterium | reverse complement strand
ATGTTAGTGCTGCTGTTCATCTTCGGCGTGCGGTTAGGAACGTACCTGCTGGTGCGCGAACGCAAGGCGGTTGGGTATCGTAAGATTCTCTACGGCGAGGGTCATTCTGACAAGAAGCCTGCCGGCGTGATGATCATGATTTGGCTGTTCTGCGCGCTGCTGTACGTGGCACAGGTGAGCCCTGTGGCTTTCCGGCTGGCGAACGGTCCGCATGACAGCGAGTTGTGGGCATGGATAGGTGCGGCGGTTGTGGCTTGCGGTATTTTGTTAGAGAGCATCAGCGACGCGCAGAAGAGTGCCGCCAAGAAAAAGAACCCGAAGCGGTTTGTGGATACCGGTCTGTACCGTATCGTCCGCTGCCCGAACTACTTAGGCGAAGTAACCATTTGGACGGGTGCGTTGCTCAGCGCGATTGGCGCAGGGCTGAACTGGTGGCAGTGGCTGATAGTAGGAATAGGGTACGCTGGCATCGTGTTTGTGATGTTCAGCGGTGCCCGCCGTCTGGAGTTGCGTCAGAACGCCGCCTACGGCAATGACCCCGAATATCAGGCATACGTGAAGAAGACTCCGATTCTGATTCCGTTCCTGCCCATCTATTCCGTAGCCAAATATGAATGGCTGAAGGCATGAGTGTTATGAAAAGAGAATTATTTTTCGTAGTGGCAACACTATGCACGGTGTGCATGGTGTCCTGTCAGCCGACGCCGAAAGGCGAAATGGCGTACCCGCAGGCGGAGTGGAGTGATGCCTGCGAGATACTGATGCACACGCCCGGACCAGAACTTTTCAACGGCGTGATTCATCCTTCGGCAGGGCTGTTTGAGCACTATTTCGATGTAGAGCAAGCCGCCGCGGAGCATCGCGGGTATATCCACCTTTTGGAGAAGAACGGCATCCGCGTACACACCATCGAGGAGATCCTGAATGAGACGGGAATAGATACGCTGCGGGCACTTGCCGGAAAGGTGTTGCGGTACGATATATCCGCCATCCCAGGCGAGGATGCTGAGGCTTCGGAATTATACCGCGAGCAGACGATAAGAGAGATGAGCCGCGGAGATTTGATCCGTTGCATTTTGTTGCAACCGACGGTCAAACTGAGCCGCACGGACAATAACACCGGCTACGAGGCGCAGTATATCCAGAACCCGCAGATGAACCTCTATTTCACGCGTGACCAGAGTATCACGACTCCGCGCGGACATATTATTTGCCGAATGAACTCCTCGCAGCGAGCGCCGGAGACGGATATTATTGAGGTCTGCTACCACCATTTAGGAGTGGATCCGGTGCTGCGTATAGCAGGTGAGGGACGGCTGGAAGGCGGCGATTATTTTCCTGCCGGCACGATTTCGCTCATCGGCTGCGGCATGCGGACGAACCGAGAAGGCATCCGCCAAGTGATGGAGGCGGACGCGTTCGGGCATGACACCGTGGTTGTGGTGCGCGACCATAAGCTCTGGCAAATGCAGATGCACCTTGATACGTATTTCAATATTATTGACCGTGACCTGTGTACCATGGTGCGCAGCCGGTTAGAGGCGCAGCCCGGCGAGCAGGAGTACGTGACCTGCGACATCTATGCCCGTGCAGCCGGAGAGAAGGAGTATCGCCTCATCACGGAAGATATGCCGTTTGTGGGTTTCCTGCGCGAACAGGGAATGCAGATTATCCCGATTGACCCAGAGGACGAGATGCACTATGCAAATAACTACCTGACTATCTCGCCGCGGCATATCATGGCGGTGGGCGGTCAGAGCGAGGCATTGCAGCAACGGCTTCGCGATGCCGGAGTGAAAGTAGAGTGGGTGCCGTTGGAAAGCCTGATAGACGGCTATGGCGCGGCGCACTGCATGACGCAAGTAATGAATAGAATGAAACACTGACATTCTTCGTACCGCGTGCGCGAGTTGTAACTCCGTCGATAATATGTCCGCAAAATCAATCGGTTGCATAAACTCATTTTGACGCTGCGAGATAAGCAAATAATGTTTTGATTTTGCAAGTAAAATTCATATAAGGTCTTCGTTTCACTCAGGTCTTATCTTTTTTGCTTTTCCCCCGAAAGTAGAAAAAAAAGCGGCTCACCATCGCTGTGAGCCGCTCATGCATAGAATATAAGCTATTTATTTATCCGAAAAGATGTACTCATAGACTTTGACGGAGTAGAGTTTGCCGTTGGGAAGATAGTTGTACTGCTTGGCTTTGGTGCCATCGGCGTTCCACTCGTACTTCTTGATACGCACAGGACGATTGCGGTCGTTGTACTCGACCTCTTCTACCACTTTGCCGGTGACATCATCGTAGGTGCTGGTGACGCGCCATTTCTGGCCGTAGGTGGCATACTCGATCTCCTCGACACAGCGTCCCTGGCTGTCATAGACCTTGAGTCTGTCCATCCAGCGGGTTTTCGTTTTGGAATCGGTGTTCCATTCCTTGACGGTCAGATTTTTCTTTTTCTCGCGTTTGGCGAGTTGCTCCGGGGTGAGGAGGCTCTGGGCAGACAAAGAACCAAGGGACAAAGTACAAAGTACAAAAATAATTATCTTTTTCATAAATGTCAAATTACAAATTACAAATTTCAAATCTCTTACCATCCACCGGGTCCGCCACCATGACCACCGCCTCCGGGATTGCCGCCACCACCGGGTCCGCCACCTGCGTTACCGCCACTATAAGAGGACAGCGTAACACTACTTCCTCCAGAAACAGAAGCAGGATAATAAGCTATGCTGTTGAAGATAGAAGTGCCGGAAGCCGTTACGCCGGATTTGAGAGTGGGTGTAGAAGCACCGGAAACAACCATTGTTGTACCTCCGCTGCTTGGCGTTTTGAATGCAAAGACATTATTGCCCACGGTGAGGGCATACCATGTATTCTTGTTCCACGAGCTTGCTGAATAACAGTTCTGGCTCAGGCTGGCGCCATTCTCCAGACCGCCTATAGCAACAAGCGTACCGCCTTGGACGTAGAGTTTATAACCGTCTTCCGTATTAGCGTCCAGAGCGACCTCTGCTCCTCCGGCGCAGATGGCATAGACCAACCCACCTTTGATATACATATTCCCGTTAGCATCGATACCGTCATTACCCGTTGAGTATGCCATGACATAACCGCCGCTGATGGTTAGGTCGCCGCCGGCATTGATTGCATCATCATTGGCTTGCGCATAGACCGTACCACCGGAGATAGTAATTGTTCCTTTCGCTTCAATACCTTCCGGCGTGCCGGAGGAAGAGGAGGAACCTGTTGCTATCGCAGTGATGGTTCCGCCGGAAATAACCAGATTGCTCTCGGTCTTGATACATTTATATTTGCTTGTGATGGTCGTCGTGCCACCGGAGATATCGATGTTGGCATAGGCAAGAATACCTTTGTCGGTGGTGCTGGTGATATTGATCGTCCCTCCGGAGATGACCACGCTGGAGGTGTCGCATTGGATGCCTTCGCCAACGGCGTTGATGGTGAGTGTACCATCGTTGATGATGATACCGTCGTTAGCATGCAGACCATCGCTCACCTTTGCGGTAAGGTCGATTGTTCCTGTACCCGAACAGAGCCGGATATAATCGTCGGAAGCCATCGCGTGCTTGTAGTTACCGGTGACGTTCAGGCTTCCGGAACCGGAGACACATATCTGTCCTTCGCTGAAGAAGGCAGCCTTGCGGTCTTCGGAAGAAGAAGCGTAAGAAGAACCGTCGCTGAGGGTATTCGTACCGCCCAGAACGGCATAACAGGTCTTCGAACTCTGGTTATTGATAGTCGGACCGTCGGAGCAAGCGAGTGTCAGCCCTTCGAAGGAGAGTTTGAACTTATAATCGCTGTAGATGCTGAGTTGTCCTGTGCCGGAGCCGCTCACGATGTATTCGATATTCTTGACGGTGGATTTGACGGTCACATAGCCGTTGGAGTGCGTGACACTCACTCCGCTCGCTGAACCGCTTACAGTCACTTCGGTTCCGTTCCACACGATGCTGATCGAGGACGACCAAGTCTCATTCTCTACAAAATCCGAGTTATCATCGCCGGTGAAAGTCTCCGTCGATGCGGCAGTACCAGTATTGACTTCATCGTCTTTGTTACAGCCGATTCCCATCAGCACTACCAGCGCCAAAGGGATAATTTTTCCAATCTTAATCATACTTACCAATCTAAATTATAGTATATACCGATCGAATGCATGAAGCATTTCTCTTCGGTCAGTTCAATATATCCTTTCTTCTTCGTGATGTTGATATCCCGGTCGTACCCGTAGGAGAAACGATAGAAGAAATCGAGGCTGCTGAGTCTGGTGATGCGCCATTTGACACCAGCTTGCGTACGGATGTCGGTAATGAACTGGTGGCCGTCTTTCTGCTGGTATTCAGGCGCATTGAGAGTGTTGATGAGTTCGAGCCAGAGATAGGGTTTGACGGGTTTGCCGGGTACGATAAACTCCGTGCCTATCTTGCTACGCAGCGACACATTATATTTGTTTTTCTCCAAGAGGTTCACGCTGTCCGTACGCATATCCAACTGCACTCGTTCACGCAGGTAAATCTTCGCATATTGGAAGGTGTAGGAACCCGTAGCGGAGAAGAACAGACGGTGGCGTATCCACTCGTTCGGGTCGGCTTTCTTGGTTGCTGACCATGTGCTGTCTGCTCCGCTGATGCGCAAGGTATAACCTACGTCCAGCTTGAGGTAGTCGATAGGTTTGTAACTGAAATCGAGGGTGGTGTAGGACTTGCGGAAATTCGCACCCACCATCGAGTTATACACATCAAACCACAAGTCTTCACTCACACCTAACTGCAATCCGTTGTGCCATTTCTTTGTGAACGTTGCCCCGAAACGCAACTGCGCCACGTTGCCTGTTACGGTTTCCCGGCTCTCATAGTCCCACGCGAAAAGGGGGAGGGCACAGAGCAGGAGTCCTACAGCGATAGCGGTCTTACAGCGCAGCGGTCTGTCAGTGAAACGGTCTGTCAGCGTTAGCGGTCTCATATTACTTGAATTTCGTTATTTGGTCAATACTATTGGTTGTTTTACCGTGCTCGAGCGGGTAGGTCATCTTGATATACGCCACGTCTCGGAGGAAATCAATATGCCCGATCTCGATATCCACCACTTCGAGTCCGGTGCGCTCTTGGAGGTCGGCGATGAGTGCTGCGCGGTTCTCAGGCTTGATATTCTCGATTTTCTCATAGAGAATGATCTTAGTGGAAAGTCTCTTGCGTCCGTTCCATAACTCAAAGAACCATGCGAGAGCCAGCATCATAAGGTTTGCCAAAAGGAGCAGATACCATGCCAGACCGTCGGCTTTGAGGCTCAGGGAGTTGATGACCGAAAGGGCGATGATGAGGAACATATAGTTCATCTCGCGAATAGGCACTGTCTCCGTGCGATACCGGATCATACCGAAGATAGCGAACAGACCGAGCACGAAGCCCGTCTGGATGTCAAGGATCTGCATGAGCCAGAGGAGCAGGAACATGCCGGAGGAGAAGAGCATGAATTGCACATAGTAATCGCGGCGACGGCTGTAGCGGTAGTAGATGCAGTAGATGAGGATCCACGAAACCAGCAGGTTAAAGAGGAACATCAGCGGCATGGTGATGAGGTTCTCACTCACACCGAGCCATTCAGCGAACGAGTGCATCACATACGAAATACTGTCTTCTGCGCCAAAACGGGCAGCGATACTTGGATCATTCTCCAAAAACTCCAACGTGGGGTTGGCTAAATCTACTTGAAATAACATATTATTTACTCATTTTATTATTTACTCATTTACTCCCTCTCCTTAGGAGAGGGTCTGGGAGAGGTGTAGCATCTTCTCTATACTGCGTATTTTCTTCTTGAACCGGTTGGCTTTTATGCCAGGGGTAGTGAGGGCAGTACCGATGCAGTACTTGCTGATCTTGAACGGGTGAATGCGGTGCGCCAGCATGATATTCGTCATCTTGGATGGTACGTTTCCGTCGCGTTTGAGTTCGATGATGACGAGCTCCGGGTAGGTCTTTGTCTCACCGCTGACCACATTGTCCCAGACGAGATCCATGTCTATAGTGAGCCGTTCGGTCTTGGCTTTGTTGACCAGCGTGATACGGTGAAATTTCGTCCATAGATGCGGGGATATTTCTGACCATTCATAGCGGCTCTTGGCGTCAATAAAACTCTCCACCGTTACTGCCTCATCTTCGCCTTTCTTATGTTTAAGCACGGATGGCGTGTCGGCTGTGATGTCAAATCCCGGTACTACGATACGTTTCTTTTTGGTACGTCCTTTATTATTCTTGCGCTTGATCTCCAAGAACGTCAGATGGCTGTCCACGTACTGCCGAACACGAATCTTCTGACGCACGAGTTGGCGGTCATGGTGACGGATGTACATGTCGAGTGAGTCGGTGTCGTAGTACATGGTGTCGTAGGTAGCGATCCGCTTACCGTCAATCTCCTGCGCAAAATAATCCGCTTGTGCCGCCTCTAAGATAGCAGGCAGAACCGCCATCGGCACGGCGTATTTCGTGTCGATGCGGTTCATGAGCTTTACGCTCTCCATTTGTGCCAAACTGATCGGCTCATAGGACAGGATAATATCTTCAATGGACGTTCTCATTTACTCATTTACTCATTTTCTGATTACCATCTTCCACCACCACCGGGGCCACCACCGCCGGTGTATGAACTTAATGAAACCGAACTGCCGCCGCTGGCGGTTGCGGGATAATAACCCACACCGTCAAAGATCTCTGTGCCGGAAGCTGTAACTCCGGATTTGAGGGTCGGCGTAGATGCTCCGGAAACCACCATCGTCGAACCACCGCTGCTCGGGGTCTTGAATGCAAAGACATTACTTCCGACCGTCAGGGTATACCACGTGTTCTTGCTCCATGAGGACGCTTTATAACAACTCTGCGTGAGACTTGCGCTGTTCTCCAAACCGCCGATAGCTACGATCGTGCCGCCTTGCACATAGAGCTTGTAACCGCCTTCGGTATTGGCATCAATCGCCACTTCGGGGCTCGAAGCACTCACGGCAAAGACAAGACCACCTTTGATGTAGCAGTTTCCGTTGGCGTCAATGCCGTCATTATTGGTAGCCCGCGCATAGACCAAACCGCCGGAAATGGTCAATGTCGAAGCGGAGTTGATAGCATCGTCATAGGCATTGATAGCCACCTCTCCACCGGAGATATTCAGCGTACTCTTGCTCTCCATACCTTCACCTCCTGCGCCGGAAGTGGTAATCGAGATCTTACCGCCAGAGATAGTGATCGCGCCATCTATCTTGATTCCTTTCGGAGAGGATTTATAGTTGGTGGAATACCGATCCAACGTACTGGAATTGGAAACGGTAGAGATCGTTCCGGTAGAGGAAGCCACTACGGCTTGGCCGCTGGTGGAGATGGTGATAAACGCCGAATCGCTGACCACGAATGTACCGTCGCCGCTGATACCTTTACCACCTGCTCCGGTGCTCTTCAAGTTGAGCGTACCGCCACTGATGGCGATATTGCCATCGGCACTCAATCCTGCGCACGCTTTGGTCTTCAGCTCATCGCTATCCCACGAACCGCCGCCGGTGGTGGTAGCGTTAATCGTACCGCCTGTGATATATGCATCGCCTTCGGCTTTAAGACCCTTGGCAGCCGCAGCCGAAACAGACACGCTGATCGTACCGCCGGAGATATAGATGTTACCGGAATCTTCGCCTTCGTGGTCGGTAGTCTGACCGGTCGAACCGGTAGTAGTGTCCTCGATGTCGCATTGCAGACCGTCGTCACCAATACCAGAAAGGGTGATAGCACCGCTTTGCATCAGGAAGAACTGCTCGCAGTTGATACCGTCACCCACGGACGAAAGGACATTGATAGTGGCATTCTTGACGGTGATATACTCGCCTGTTTTGATACCATGTTTGAGATTTCCATACACGTTGAGCGTACCTTTCTGGGCAAACTCTGCATGACCTTTGATATATAATGCACCCTTCTGCGAACCGGTCGAAGCGTCACGCAGCGTGCTCGTTGTACCGGTAATGACCTTCACTTTGATACGTTTGCTGTTCTGCACATGCACCGCTGCGCCCGAATAAACAGGAGTCGTGTTGGTCAGCGTCAGACCGTTCAACTCCAATGTCGCTTTATATGCACCCGAGGTGTAGAACTCGCCGTCCGTACTCCTACCCGAGAGGTTATAGGTGATCTCGGTTGCCAAATCATTACTTTGTGCAATCGACACATGTGCGCCGCTTTGCGCGATGGTCACGTAACGGGCTATGTTTCCTGCTACGGTAATAGCCGCCGAACTGCCGTTATACACCACATTGACTGCGCTATCTCGAACGACGGTCTCATCGACGTACATATTGCTCACTTCGCTCAAGGTGAACGATTTTCCCATGACGGTCAAGGTCGTTCCGTTCTCGTACGGCATGGATCCTGCCTGCGCTGCAGGGAACTGATATGTCACATTTCCCACTTGCACATTCAGCGTCTGAGCAAACAAACTGATCACTGACAACTGAATACTGATAGCTAAAAATATCTTTTTCATAATTTACCTCATTATTTTATTTCTGCTCCCAGCAGGTTATATTTTTTCTCTCCGCGCTCAATCACAATCTGTCCGTCACGGATCACTTTCTGACTACTTACAGCTGAGGGCTGAACACTTTCAACGCCTCGCGTCGAATAGACATTGAGCGATGCTGCTGAGGCTACCGATTTGGTACCTTCCGCTTTGACGCTTTCGCCCGTTGCGCCGTACATATTGATATTGATTGTACCGCCTGTCATACTGAAGTTTCCGGTATTCTCAGAAGAAGTGCTATCTGTTTCCTTCTCCACTTGGATACCATCATCACCGAAGCCGCTCAAGTTGATTACACCGCTTTCCATGGCGAAAAACCAGTTACAGTCGATAGCATCATTGACCGCGGAATAGACATTGATGGTACAATTCTTTACCTCGATAGACTCTCCCGCATGAATACCATGCTTGTAATTTCCATAGACGTTCAGCGTACCTTTGCCTTTGAACTGAATATGTCCTTTGCATTGCAGCGCACCTTTCCATGCGTCGGTAGCCGCAGAAGTACCATCGGTCAACGTGGAGTTTGTTCCGCTCTTGGCGCTTATCTCAATACGTTTGCCGTTCTGGATATCTATTGCCGGACCTGTCGGATTGGTGATAGTGACGCCGAACAACTCCATCGTCGCTTTGTATGTGCCGACCATCGTAAACGAACCATCGGTAGTGCTACCTGTCAGACCATACGTAATCTCATTGATGGCTGCGGAAGCCGTCGAAGTGATAGTTACATCTGCGCCGTTTACACTCGCCGTGACATAACTCTTCACGTCATCCGTCATCTCCACCTTCGCTGAGTTGCCATTATAGGTCACTAACACGTAGTACGTTGTATCCGCTATACTCACCTGGGCGCACAATAAACTGATGACTGACACCTGAAGGAAGAGAGCTAATAAAATCCGTTTCATCTTACTACTATCGTTTGAGATTTACTACCTTGTTTAACCACGTACGCGCCCGCAGAAAGTACACCCGCTGCCTCATACAAACTGCCGAACAAACCAAGACCGACACCCGTTACGGAATACACCTCTACCGCCTTCTCCCCGTCTAACACGTTCTCGATAGCCGTGACACTGCCATCCTGAGAGAATTGCATCGCCACCAAATCCGTCAGCGTAAACACTTGTGTGCCATCAGAGTTCGTTACGGTCAGTTCGCTACCATTTACACTCAGTGTCATGTTATTTACCGATAGTGCTGTGGTTGTACCTGCCGTATTCGTGAATACCAAATACGGATAATCAGCAGCCTGCGCCATACCTGCGCATACCAGCCATGCAAATACCATTCCAATCTTTCTCATATGTACCTCCTTTTTTAGGGATTAAAAAATACGCTGCAAAATTACTGTTTTTTTCGCTCATACGCGTTACCTGTTTATAGGAAAATATATACCAAAAGTAAGATTTTTGTAAAAAAATCCTTGTGTATATCAAAAAAAAGCAGTAATTTTGTACCCGAAATGACTAAATGAGTAAATGTGAAAATGCAAAAATGAATAATTCTCATACCAAACGTATTTTTGAGGAAGCTTACCGCACGATAGATAAAAAAGAGGTGGCAGTGATACGCGATGTGCATGGCTTTCCGGTGCGAGACAAGGATATTATTTCTCCGTATCTGATGTTATTCATCTGTCATTCCGGTTCGTCACGCGCCTTGTATGATATGCGCGAAGTGGTGTTCCGTCCTAACGAGGTGGCGATGATTCTACCGAATCATATAATACACCCTATTGAATGTAGCCCCGATTATTCCATCACGGTTATCATGCACTCCATCGCTTTCGAACAAGAGATGACCCGGGAACGGATGACGCACGACCGCAATAAGTTTCATGAGTTACCGGCGTGCATGCTGACGGATGAGGAAATGGCACAATACATGAAAGCGGTGGATTTATTGGAGATTATCAGCGAGACGCCGGTTTCCCGCTATCCACACCGCCACGACATGCTCTTGGCGCAGACCGATATCATGAAGGATATGTTGGATGCGTGTCGCCGTGATATGGATCAAGATGCGATGCCTATTGACCGCAATCGTTCTATCTTTAACGTCTTTTGTAACCAGGTGGCAATCCACTATCGCGAGCAGCATGAGGTGGCATTCTATGCGGAAAAAGCGCATCTTACAACGCGCCATTTCTCGGTGATAATCAAGGAAGTAATAGGTCTTTCTGCCAGCGATTTTATTGAACAGTATTTAGCTACGCAGGCGAAGAATCTGCTTTCTTCCCGTCAGGACTTGTCTGTACTGCAAATAGGTGACCACCTTGGTTATGCCGATTCCTCCTCTTTTTGCCGTTTCTTCAAACGCGCTACAGGTCTTTCTCCCCGTCAGTTCCGCGAACAAGAATGGAGCGAACGGCAATAAACCTCCACAAAATCCGCCCAAAGGAACAATAATTCGTCTTATCTTGCTTTGCTCAAACGATTATTGCACTTCGCTCACGGTTTTATCTTTTTTGCTTTTCCCCCATTTAATAAGGAGTGCGCCATTAGCGCACGACTGTGGGGACCCCCAACCATGATCCATAAATAAACACAGCGTATTGCATTCGCCGTGTTCCCCATATATGCGCACATTCTTCGTGCCCTTGTGGCTAAGAACAAGCACGCGTACGCGTTCATTAGAACACGCGTGTGTATAAGAAAAGCGGATCCCGTTGGATGCCGCTTCCCTTTCTTTTATGCCGAGGAGGGGATTATTGGCAATCCGATTGGCTGAGGAAGGTCTGTTCCTTGCGGATGGTCTTGATGCCCTGCATCTGCTCGTAAATCTTCATCTGAGCATCCGAATCCACGCCAGAACCCCAGAAATAATACTCTTGAGACTGCCCGGATTGGAACTCAACATAGATCTTCCAACACTGTGTTTTTTCGGTGTTACACGAAGTGGTTGCCATACCCGCAATTGCTAAGGCGGCAATGATAAAAAGCTTTTTCATAACAATTGATTTTTTGATTTATACTAAATAGCGTTCGTTTTTTTCTGCAAACCACTTCCATAGAGGTGCGGCATGGAGGGCTTGGATGATTTCGCCGTCGCGGAGCATCTCGAGCACTTGAGAGGGATCGAGGATGTCCACATGGATGTCCTCGGTTTCTTCTTGATGCTGCTCACGCACTTTCTCTACACCGGTAGCGAGGAAGGTGTATGAGAGGTTGTTATGGTTAGTCGGGTTCGGCGAAAGGGTCATGAAAAGTTTCCACTCGCCGCCTTCGTAGCCTGTTTCTTCGGAAAGCTCGCGTTGGGCGGCTTGGAGGGGTGTCTCGCCCGGGTCGATGACGCCTGCCACGAGTTCGTAATGAGTCTCGCCGAGGGCATGGCGGTACTGGTCCTCCATGACCATCTTGCCGTCTTTGGTGATGGCGATAACGTTGATCCAATCGGGGAACTCCATGACGTACCAAGTCGGGATCTGCTTGCCGGAGGGAAGCTCCACACACTCCTGCCGTACGGACAACCACGGTCCGAGATGCAGAATATTCTCACTTTTAACCACCTTCCACGGGCGGTTGACTAACTTAGGATAAGCCATGTTGCAATAGTATGGGACGCAGCGCCGAACGTGATGAACACATGCCAGATGGCGTGGTAATACGCGTGCTGTTCGTCGTGATTAAAGAAATAAGAACCAATCGTATAAAAGATACCCTCTGCGAGAATCCAGAAGAACGCCGCGTGCGGCATGTTCTGCCACATAGGGTAGAGGATCAGCAAGGCGACCCAGCCCATAGCGAGATAGAGCGCCAGGGAAAGGCGCGGGTGCTTACCGAGGGCGATGAACTTACCAATCGCGCCTGCGAGTACGCACGCCCAAAGGAAAATAAATAAGGTCCAACCAATCCAACCGCCCACGACCGAAAGGCAGATGAGCGAGTACGAACCCGCGATCATGACATAGATGGATATATGGTCGAAAATCCGCAGACGGGCTTTGTGTTTCGGTTCGGTCACGGCGTGGTAGAGGGTGGAAGAAAGAAACATGAGCACCATACCGAGCAGGAACAGGGCAGTTCCTGCAATTTGTGATTTGTGATTGGTGATTTGTGATTGGTAAGCTAACGCCATTAGCGGGTAGGCGATGACGAGTGTCGCGATGAGCGGCACCAAGTGGGTCCATGTGTTGGCTTTTTCTTCGTTAGTCATTTCGGACTGCAAAATTACAAAAAAATAATGAACTGTGCAAATTTATTTGCATAATTCAAAAAAAAGCAGTAACTTTGCAGCCGATACTTTTTGGGGTATGCAAGGTGTAGCGGACATAGTAAAATCCTTTGAGCCGATCAGTCTGGCGCAGATGGAGAGCGTGAAGTTGATGAACCGTATCGACACCAAATACGCGGTGTCGAGGGCGGTATTACCGGCGATCTTAGAGGCTGCCAAGGCGGATTACTATGTGCAGGAGACAGGCAAGACCGCGAATAATATTGACCAAATCACGAAATTCAAGTAATATGAGACCGCTAACGCTGACAGACCGTTTCACTGACAGACCGCTGCGCTGTAAGACCGCTATCGCTGTAGGACTCCTGCTCTGTGCCCTCCCCCTTTTCGCGTGGGACTATGAGAGCCGGGAAACCGTAACAGGCAACGTGGCGCAGTTGCGTTTCGGGGCAACGTTCACAAAGAAATGGCACAACGGATTGCAGTTAGGTGTGAGTGAAGACTTGTGGTTTGATGTGTATAACTCGATGGTGGGTGCGAATTTCCGCAAGTCGTACACGACGTTGGATCTCGGTTATAAACCGATTCCATACCTCAAGCTCAACCTCGGGTACACGCTCAAGTTGTTGGGACCGGACAGTACATGGTCAGAGAGCAAGAAAGCGGATGCGAACGAGTGGGTGCGGCACCGTGCGTTCTTCAGCGTAACGGGCTCATACACCTTCGATTATGCGAAGATCTACCTGCGGGAGCGTATCCAGATGGACGCCCGAACGGACAGCGTGAATGCGCTGGAACAGAACCAGATCGATTGGTTCCTGCGCAGTAGAGTAGGAGCGGAAGCGCTGATTCCGGGTAAGCCGGTGAAGCCCTATCTGTGGGTGGAGCTGGTGAACACGCTCAATGCACCGGAATACCAGCAGAAAAACGGCCATCAGTTCATTTGCGACGTGCGTACGCAAGCCGGTGTCAAATGGCGGGTAAGCCGATTGAGCAGTCTCGATTTCTTCTACCGTTTCACGTACGGTTACGATCGGGACATCAATATCACAAAGAAAAAAGGATATATTCAACTGACGGAAGAAACGCAGTATATGCATACCGTCGGAGTAAAGTATAATTTAGATTGGTAAAAAGATGAAAAAGTCTTGGATGCTAGTGCTTCTGGCAATCGGGATGATCGCCTGCACAGACAAGAACAGTCCGGAGGACACAAGCGCCGACACGGGCGATACGACGGCTCCGGGCGACACCACGATTTCAACCGTGGACACAATTGCCATTGTGTGGAATGGCGCGAGTGCGACAATCACAGGTTCGCACGACAGCGTGAGTGTGGAAAGTACGAACGGTTATGTAACGATTAACTCTACTGTCAAGGATATCACATATCTCTTGAGCGGTAGCGGACAGGGACGACTGACAATCTACGGCTCGAGGCGGCACCAGTTGATACTGAACGGCTTGACGCTTACTTGTTCAGACGGTCCGGCAATCAATAACCAGTGCAAGAAGAGTTGTTTTGTTGTGCTGCAAGGAACGAACAGCCTGACTGACGGCAGTTCCTACACCGCTTCGGACGAAGATCGTAAGGGAACGTTCTTCAGCGAAGGACAGGTGATTATGTCCGGAGGCGGCAGTTTGACCATCAAAGGCAATTACAAGAATGGCTTGTGCTCTGACGATTATATCCTTTTTGCGCAGAGTACGGGTAAACTGACCATTACGTCGGTTAACAAGGGTATTGAGGCGAACGACGGTATCTATTTCGAGGGCGGTACGTTTGTGATCAACGCCAGCGCCGAGGGAATAGAGAGCGACAGTATTTTGGTTGTCAGCGGCGGAGAGATCTACGTGAAGGCCGTGGATGATGCGATTAACGCGGGTGATGATCTGACGATTAGTGGTGGTATGGTATGTGCTTATTCGACGAGCAATGACGGTATCGACGCGAACGGTAACTGCTATATCCAAGGTGGTCTCGTTTATGCGATCGCTGCACGTAGTCCGGAAGTGGCGATTGATGCCAACAGCGAGGAGCAGAAACAGCTCTATATCACAGGCGGTACAATCGTGGCGATCAGTTCGTTGGAGCGTGGGGCCAGTCTGACGCAAACGTGCTATCAGGCTTCCGGCAGTACAAATACCTGGTATGCGATGACGGTAGGAGAAACGACTTTTGCGTTCAAGACCCCGAGCAGTAACGCTTCGACCATCATTGTGTCGGGTGCTTCGCAACCGACGCTCTACAAGGATGTTACACCTTCCGGAACGAGTATCTTCGAGGGAATGGGGTATTATCCGGCTTCCTATAGCGGCGGTTCGTCTGTCACGCTCTCAACGTATAGCGGAGGTAATTCCGGTGGCGGTGGTCCCGGCGGTGGAGGCCCCGGTGGCGGCGGAGGAAGACCGGGATGGTGATCGAGTACATCTTCTCGGAGAAATAGCGCAAAACAATGAACATCTTATTGATCTTACTGAGCGTAATGACGTTTACCGTCGAGTCGAAGAACAGCGTTTCGATGGAAGGCTCATGGCCCTACGATATCGGGGTGGTTTACGCGTGTGATTACCAGAAAGGTTCCGTACGCGCGGGCGATAAGGCGACCTTGAGTCTGAGCGGACTGGAGTTGCTGCAGTTGCAGGAGATCAAGGTGTATGTCCGTTCGAACAAGAACGCCGGTGCGGGAACCATCACGATGAAGGCGGACGGCACGCAGTTCTTTTATAAGGAAGGGACGTATAAAGAATGGTTCGGTGCATACGATAATACAAACTATAAGGCGGTGACTTGGAAGGGGACACAGGATTTGGTGGATGGCAGTTTGGTGATAGAAGTAGCAGGTACGGAGAGTTCCTTGCATGTGGAGAAGTTTGAGATTGCGTACGTGTCCTCGACGGCGCCCAAGTACGCGGTGACGTTGGTGTCGGACGGTGAGACGCAGCAGTTGACGGAAGAGACGATTGCAGGCGGAGTGGTGTTGCCGAACGGAGATGATAAAGACGGTTGGTATTTTGCAGGCTGGTCTCCGGAAGCTGTAAGCGAACCGGAGTATATGCAACCCTATATGTTAGATCCGGGCACACGTTATTACCCGAAGAAGAACACGACTTTCTGGGCTGTATATACGGATGTGGCGCCGCCGACCTGGGAGAAACAGGCACAACCGCAATCGGGGTATTATATGCTGGATATGCACGGGCTGACCCTAACCGGGGAAGTAGTGAACGGGTACGTGGCGATGTATAATAGCGCGGAGATGGTTTATTCGAGCGATTTGTATTATATCGATTTTAATACGACGGACGGGACCTGTACGATCAAGCACTATTCGAGCGGATCGTTTGTGGGGCATGATATGGCTTGTACGAAATTAACGGATGATGCTTCGGCATGGCAGTACCGAATGGTGTCGGACTCAACCTGGATGTTTATCGCGAAAGAAGAAGGAGAGGAATATTGGATGCTTTTCCAACATTATGAAGAATCGGAAGCATGGCTAAGTAATTATTATAATATTAGCGCCGAAGCAAATGGCCTGTGGGCGCTATATGCGCTACCGGACCCGAATGTGCCGATTCGGTGGTGGAGTTTCCCGAAGACGCATGGTGTGGAGGAAGTGAAAAGTGAAGAGGTAAGAGCGAATAAGGATTGGATTATTCCGTTTGGGAACTATGATTTGATTATTCATAATGGTGTGAAAGAATTAAAGTTGAAGGAGTGAAAGAATGAAACTATTTGCAATACTATTGGGTGTGTTGACCGGTATTTTGTCTGGTGAATACAAAGCGAATACCCTGTCGGTTGCCGAGCAGGATTCCATTCTCGGCATAGAGGTCACCGGTCGCTATCGTTTGGAGAAAGAGAACGAACAGCAGATTTTCCGTCATTCGGAAGTGGCGGATTGGTTCATAATCGACACCATGCGTCACACGCGCAAGCAGTTAGGTGCGGGCCTTGGTTTTGGTCCGGTACGGGACGCTGTGTTGTCGCCTAACGGACGTTATGTAGCGTTTGCCAAAGACAATAACCTCTATATCCATAAACTCGATTTCGGCACGGAGATCGCCGTGACGAAGAATGAGAACACGGATATCATCAGCGGTGTGGCGGATTGGTTGTACGAAGAAGAGTTCGGAACGACGGCCCTGTTTGCTTGGAGTCCGGATTCGAAGATGTTAGCGTTTGTGAAGTTGGACGAGACGGAAGTGCCGACGTTCTCATGGGACGTGTACGCCGATACCCAATATCCGAAAGCCGAGAGCCTGCGATACCCGAAAGCAGGATGTGCCAACGCGAAGGCGAGTGTGTGCGTGTACGACGTAGCGACAAAAGGCATCTTGACGATGCAGGTCAATAAGGAAAATGCCGATGTCTATTTCCCGCGTCTTAAATGGTATAACGAGAGCACTTTGTTTGTTGTGCGCGTGAACCGCGACCAGACGAAGATGGAGGTGTTCAGTTGCAATGCCAAATCGACGGTGGCGTATCCGTGGTATCGCGAAGAGAGCAAGCAGTATTTTGTGGATTACAGTTTGTTCGACGAGTGGTTGTGGTTAAGCGACGGTCGGATGATCGTGCTGAACGAACAGAGCGGTTGGCGGCAAGCGTACCTGTACGGAACCGACGGTATCAAGATTCGTGCGTTAACGCCGGAAGGTATCGATGTGACGGCTCTCTATGCGTTCAACGAGAAGAGCCAGACGCTGTATTATCAGGCAGCTCCGACTCCTGCTACGCGACAGATTTATGCCTTGAATAGCAAGAAAGGTGATATCACGCAACTGACCAAAGACGAAGGCATGTGGTCGGCCCGTTTCGACAAGGAAGCGAACAAGGCTGTGTTCTGCTACCAGAGTTTCGAGACGCCGAATACGTATTATCTTTATTCAAAGAATAAACTTGAGTTGATCGAGGACAATAAGGAGGTTCGCGAGGCATGGCAGGCCAACGGTTTGCCGGAGCCGCAGATGCTGAATATAAATGGTTTGGAGGCCATGTTCCTAAGTCCTAAGACCCTCAGTTCTAAGCCCTTAATCGTGATGCACTATAGCGGTCCGGCGAGTCAGCGGGTGCTGAACAGATGGCGTAAGCGTTTTGAGTATGCGTTGGTGGAAGAAGGCTATGCGGTGCTGATCGTGGATACGCGGGGCAGCGATTGTAAGGGCCGCGCATGGCGGAACGAGACCTATATGCAATTGGGGCAGAAAGAGGCGGAGGACCTGATCATGGCCGCCAACGAGATAGCCAAGCGCGACGACATCGACGGAGAGCATATGGCGATCATGGGCTGGAGCTATGGCGGTTACGAGACGCTCTATACGATGAGTACCAAGGGACATCCGTTTAAAGCCGGAGTGGCGATTGCGCCGGTGACGGATTGGAAACTATACGACAGCGCCTATACGGAGCGTTATATGCGTCGTCCGCAGGTGAACGATCGCGGTTATGAAGCGGCTTCCTTGCTCAATAAGGCAGCAGACTTGACGGGGAACGTGCTGATTATTCACGGTACGGCGGACGATAACGTACACGTGCAGCACACGATGCAGTATATTCATGCCTTGGTGGAGGCTGACAAGCAGTTTGAGATGCAGCTCTATCCGGACGACAATCATTTCTTGCGCAAAGGCAATAACGCCGCGCATATGCATAATCGGATTTTAAATTTCTTACAAAATAATCTAAAACAATGAAAAAGTACGCTTTAGGTATCGATTTGGGAGGCACAGGCACCAAGTTCGGTTTGGTAAATGACGAAGGTAAAGTGCTTCGCAGTAATTCAATTCCCACCCAACAGTATCCGGATATTGACGAATACTGCGACGTGTTGTGTGAGGGTTTGAAGAAGTTAGTGGCAGAAGAAGGCCTGACGATGAGTGATATCGTGGGTGTCGGCTGCGGTGCGCCGAATGCCAATTTCTATTCGGGTTGCATCGAGCAGGCTCCGAACCTGCCTTGGAAGGGTGTTGTGCCGTTTGCTAAACTGATCAGCGAGCGCATGGGTGTGAAGTGCACGATCACCAACGACGCGAATGCCGCTGCACAAGGCGAGATGATCTACGGTTCGGCTCGCGGTATGAAGAACTTCATCGTGATTACGCTCGGTACGGGTGTAGGTAGCGGTATCGTGATTGACGGTAAGCTGCTCTACGGACACGACGGTTTCGCGGGTGAGTTGGGCCATTGCAAGATTGATCATAGCGGTAACGGACGTCTGTGCGGTTGCGGCCAAAAGGGATGTATCGAGGCTTACGCTTCGGCTACCGGTGTGGCTCGTACGGCAAAAGAGATTGTGACGGCTACGACTCAACCGACCTTGCTTCGCGAAGTGGCAGATATCAATAACATCACTTCGAAAGATGTGTTTGACGCGGCAGAGAAGGGTGATTTGGTAGCGAAAGAGATCTTCGATTATACGGGTCGTCTGTTGGGCGAGAAACTGGCCGACTTCGTGCATTTCTCCAGCCCGGAGGCGATTATCCTGTTCGGCGGTCTGACCAAGTCCGGTCATTGGATCATGGATCCGATCCGCGAGGCTTTGGATGCGAACCTGATGCCGATCTGGAAGGGTAAGATCCCTGTGTCGATTTCGATTTTGAAAGACAGCGATGCCGCTATTTTGGGTGCATCTTCCTTAGCTTGGTAATTAGATTGAGCAGAATTTTGAAAAATATATTACAACGCCTGTACCCATGCGGCAAGTGCCGCGTGGGGAAGGCGGTCTATCTGACTTTTGATGATGGTCCGATACCGGAGGTGACTCCGAAGGTGTTGGCGATTTTGGATAAGTACGGCGTTAAGGCCACTTTTTTCATGGTAGGGGAGAACATCGACAAGCACCCCGAGGTGTTTGAGATGGTGGTGAAAGGCGGTCATGCGATCGGCAACCACACCTACAACCACATGAAGGGCTGGAAAGTAAGTACTGCCGAGTATATCGCGAATGTACAGAAGTTTCCCAAAGAGACGAAACTGTTTAGGCCTCCATACGGTCGGACGTGGGTTTGGCAGCGCAGGGCGGTGAAGCAACGGGGTTATGAGATTTATCTGTGGGACGTGCTGACACGCGATTATAATCCGCGTCGGACACCCGAGGCGATGCTGCAACAGATCCAACGCCAGACACGACCGGGCAGTATCATTAATTTCCATGACTCGATCAAGTCGAACGAACGGATGTTGGAGGTATTGCCGAAAGCTATCGAATGGTTGCTTGCCAATGGGTATGAGATTAAAACATTATAGTATTTTTCTACTGATCGTGCTCTTTGCGAGTTGTGCGAACAGGGGAATCGGGCCGCAGGGCGGTCCGAAAGATACCGTGCCGCCGCATCCGCGTGAGTCGGAGCCGGTGATGGGGGCGTTGGAGTTCAAAGGCAAGAAGATCGAAGTGACGTTCGATGAGTATATCGAACTTAAGGATCTGGCCAATAACCTCTTGATGTCTCCTCCGCAGCAGAACCCGCCGGAGGTCAAGGCGCGTGGAAAAAAACTGATTGTGCAGTTCCAGGACAGCTTGCGCGACAGCACGACCTATACGATCGATTTCGGCGAAGCCGTGTGCGATTACCGCGAGCAAGTGTCGATAAAGGGGTATACGTTCTATTTCTCGACCGGTCCGACGATTGATACCTTGGAGTACTGCGGGCGTGTGTTCGAGGCTGAGACGCTCAATCCGATGAAGGGTATTTTTGTGGGTATTCAGGAGAATATGGACGACTCGGCTTTTGTATCCATGCCGTTCACCCGTGTGGCGCGTACTGATTCGGCAGGATTTTTCCGGATAGGCAATATGCGGGAGGGCAAGTATCGTTTATATGCCGTGGACGATATCAGTAAGGATTACCGTTTGACACCCGGTGAGGCGCTGGCTTTTGGCGATTCGGTCATCTCCCCGCATGACACGACCCAGGCTACGCTCTTCCTTTTCAAGGAGAAACAGCAGAAGCTGTACCTGCAGCGTACCCTGCGTGACAAGCAGCATAGGATCCAGATTTTGTTCTCTTCGACTCCAGACAGTCTGCCGGAGTTGCGGCCCTTGACGGATAGTATCAACTACCATATCAAGTACTCTGCCAATCGTGATACGGTGACGCTGTGGTTGATGGACAGCATGTCCATCGCGCAGGACTCGTTGTATATCGAGGCGCGTTACCGCCGTACGGATAGTATCTATCAGTTGGAGTGGACGGTCGATACCCTGCGGGCTTTCTGGCGTTCACCGAAACTGTCTGCGAAAGCCAAAGAGGCGCTGGAACGGCAGAACAAGAACCGCCGCTTGGATCTGAAATCGAACGCGCGGAAGAGTTTTGATCTCTTTGATACGCTTCGGCTTTTCTGCACGACACCCTTAGCATCTATCGAAAGGGATTCTTTCCATCTGTTCGAACGGGTGGATTCGATCCTCAAACCGATACCATTCCGGATGGCGGAATATGACACCTTGCCGATGGAGTTAACGTTCCTGGCGAAGTTCAAACCGGAGGGTAAGTATGAGTTGCAGGTCGATAGCGGCGCGATGCATGATATCTACGGCATCACGCATGTCAAGGGTACCTATCCGCTACAGCTTAAGGCGCTGTCCGAATATTCGACTTTGCGTGTCAAGCTGGTGCCTTTCGAGCCCCGCGCGCGGATTCAGGTGTTGACAAGTGCCGATGCGGTACTGCGTGAGTTGCCGGCAACGGAAGAAGGGGCCTATTTCCAGTACCTCAAGCCAGATGCCTATTACCTGCGTCTGTATATGGACGAGAACGGGGATGGTCAATGGACAACCGGTTCGTGGTCCGATAAACGTCAGCCGGAACCGATCTATTATTATCCGGATAAGATCCAAACGAAATCCAACTGGGATTTTGAGGAAGAATGGGATTACACGGCGATTGAGCAGACCACATCCAAACCCAAAGAGTTGATCAAGGCTTCCGCCAAGAAATGATGCCGTAGATACAATTGGCGCACCAGATGACGTACTGCGTGACCATGAAATAATCGCCTGCGCGGATCCAAAGGATCACGCTTAAGATATCGACGGCGAGCCATATGAACCAATGCTCGCGATAAACGAGAATCATCAGTACCTGTGCCACGAGTGCAGGTACTGTCGTAAAGGCATCCAAGTAAGGCTGTGTATCGTTGGTCCCGGTCAGTATCCATCCGACAAGCCAAGAACCGAGTAGGGTGATGACCGCAATAAGAGCTATAACGGCCGGTTGCAGACTGCGCGGTTCTACCGCCATCCGACCATCGTTCGGACGTAAACGTTTTTTCCAAACAAAGACACCATACACCATCGTGCCGAAATAATAGGCGTTGATGGCTATCTCGCCGTAGAAACGCTGGCTGTAACAGAGCCAGGTGTAGGTGAGCACCTGTGCAAAACCGAAAGCGAAGGTGAGGATGTTACGTCGCGAAGCCAGCACGACGGAGCAGATGCCGAGGCAGCAACTGATTAGCGACAAGTATGTGTCTTGCGATAGACTCATCGCTCATTCGGCATTTGGAGCGTGTAGAGAATAGCTTCCATCTGTCTGATGGCATTGCGTTTTTTCTGTCCGGGCGCATAGAGGAAGACCTCGGCCGTTACCACGCGACCGTTCACCTGATCCAAACGGGTAAGGCTCACGAACGGACCGCCCATCGCTTCGCCGTCCAGTATTTTCCATAAGCCTCTCGTCTCGATGGCGTAGAAGCCGCCGACCGTATCGCGCAGCGCTGGAACGGAACGGCTCACCGGTGGGAAATGTTTGTATTCGGTACCCATATGACTGCCCGGTACTTGGGCGGTCACGAGTCGACCCAGAATGGCATTTCGTTGGGCGATGATGGAGTCGCAGGAGAACTGCTCCTGTGCGGTGTACGGATAACTCCAAACGACGATATCTTTCCGCATCGGACCTTTGTTATTGCAGCACCAGAGGACGGACGAATCCGGAGAGATGGTGATATAATCTTCCGGAACAAGCATGTCGTAGCCTTGTTTCTGCAGCCACGCACGCGCGTCCTTATTGGTGTTCGCACGGTAGAAACGGATCTGGCGGGCTAACTCCTCGCGCACAAACCACTCACGTACGGCTTCGCCCTGTTCCGACCAGTAGTGGAGGAAGGTTTCTTTATCCGGCGCCTGGATGCGAATCATAGCCTGCGGCTTAGACCATACATCGGTCGATTTCTTGGCCAGCACATGCGTGTATTTGTTCGGATTCAGATCCACGATCAGTATGTTGCGTGTACCCTTGAGCAGGTCGTCAAACAAAGCCGGCGTCACATGCGAAACGGTAAAGTACGCCTCCATCTGCGGCAGACCGTACATATCCCCTCCCATGGTCTCACATACCGCGTCTTTGACCGAGGCATCACTCACAATCAGACACTCGTAAATCGAACCCGTCGCAGAAGTAAGCAGACGTTCGTTACCCGAACCACAACTGATTAAAACGCACGCAATTAGCGCATAAAATAACCACTTTTTCATATTAAATATTCTATTTTCGATGCAAAATTACAAAAAAATTTGCATATATCAAAAAAAAAGTGTACTTTTGCGGCAAATATCGTATTTTTATGACTTTATCTACTGATTTAATCTTCTTAACCGACGAGATAGACGGTTTTCGTGAGTGTCGTGACAAACGTACGACAGCTGCCAACAGCATGACCGTTTTGCTGTGTACGGCAGGGCACATTGATGTGTATTATCACGGTGAGATGATCCGTATCAATACGGGTGAGTTGTTTGTTCGTATCCCGGATTTCATCCAGCAGTTAGGCCCGTACGAGATGAGTCCGGACTTTGCTCTTATGCAGGTGACGATCGATGCCGGTATTTATGATCAGATTATGTTCGATCACATCCGCGTGGAGCCGAACTGGTATGGTAAACAGGAGTACTTGAAACAACATCCGATCTATCCGCTCAACGAGGTAAGTACAGAGTTCTTCAAGACGTATTTCCATTTGCTGACCTTGCAGTTGCAAGACAAGCAAACGGCTTTCCGTAAGCAGATATTGAAACTTTTAGCCAAAGGTGCGACGATGGAGATGCTCAATTACTTGGATAAGATTGCCGTTGTGCCGGAGCAATATACAGCGCGCATGTCGGTCAATACGAGCGATTACTCCTTCCATACCTTCACGCACTTGCTGCAACAGAATCCGCACCAACGCGAGGTACAATGGTTTGCGGAGCAGATGAATATTACGCCCAAATACCTCTCGGAGATTTGCAAGGAGCGTAGCGGTAAGTCAGCCAGCGCGTGGATTACGGAGTTTACGGTAGCGGAGCTCCAGCACTACTTGCGGAACACCACTTTCCCCATTCGGGATATCGCACGGATCATGGGATTCCCCAATGCCTCTTTCTTCTGTCAGTACACGAAGAAACACACGGGTTTGACGCCAAATCATTTCCGCAAACAGAAGAAACAATAAAAATAATCCTCCGCGATAGCGGAGGATTTTCTTTTTACCAAGCGAACAGCGGGTGCTGTACCATCTCTTTATTTACCTCTTCCCGTACGGAAGCGATAATGGCTTCGCTCGTCGGGTCTTGGAGCACGCGGTCGATCAGTTCCACGATCCACGGCATCTTGTCTTCTTTGAGACCGCGGGTGGTGATAGCCGGCGTTCCGAATCGCAGACCGCTGGTCTGGAAAGCCGAACGGCTGTCGAAAGGCACCATGTTCTTATTGGTGGTGATGTCGGCGCTTACCAAAGCCTGCTCGGCTACTTTACCTGTTAAGTCCGGATATTTGGTGCGCAGATCGATGAGCATGGAGTGGTTATCCGTTCCGCCGCTGATCACCTTGTAACCCTTCTCCATGAAGGCTTGTGCCATAACGGCTGCGTTCAGTTTGACCTGTTTCTGGTAGGTCTTGAAGTCCTCCGTGAGCGCTTCTCCAAACGCTACGGCCTTGGCGGCAATCACGTGCTCAAGCGGACCGCCTTGCGTACCTGGGAAGACAGCGGAGTCAAGTAAAGCAGACATTTTCTTGATTTCCCCTTTGGGCGTGGTCTTGCCCCACGGATTGTCGAAGTCCTTACCCATCAGGATGACGCCTCCGCGCGGACCGCGCAGGGTCTTGTGTGTGGTGCTCGTGACGATATGGGCGTACTTGAGCGGATTATCCAGGAGACCTGCCGCAATCAGGCCGGCAGGGTGCGCCATATCGACCATGAAGATAGCTCCTATCTCGTCTGCCACGCGGCGGATACGTGCGTAATCCCACTCGCGGCTGTATGCACTTGCACCGGCGATGATCAGCTTGGGCTTATGTGTGCGGGCTTTAAGTTCCAGGTCATCGTAGTTGACACGTCCCGTCTCCGGATCCAGGTCATAGCCGATAGCGTTGAACATCAGACCTGAGAAATTGACTGCTGAACCGTGGCTGAGGTGACCGCCGTGGCTGAGGTTAAGGCCCATAAACGTGTCTCCGGCTTTGAGACAAGCCATGAACACGGCCATGTTCGCCTGTGCACCCGAGTGCGGCTGCACATTGACATACTCGGCATCATACAGTTTCTTCAGACGCTCGCGGGCGATGTTCTCTGCGATATCCACCACCTCACAGCCGCCGTAGTAACGGTGACCGGGGTAGCCCTCCGCGTACTTGTTCGTCAGTACGCTACCCATTGCTTCCAACACCTGATCGCTCACGAAGTTCTCGCTGGCGATTAGCTCAATGCCTTTGGTCTGACGTTCCCGTTCCCGACGAATGACGTCAAAAATCTCATTGTCTCGATTCATATTGATATGTTTTATTTTTTGTTGCTGTATTATATATGGTCCTTGAACCAGTCGAGCAGCGCCTGCATATTTGGCAGTACCAGATCGGCTTTCTCGTTCCATAGATCGGAATCGGGTAGGATACCTGTGTTCACCGCCGCGGCAAAGAGCCCTGCCGCTTTGGCCGCACGTACTCCCAAGGGGGCGTTCTCCACGACCATACACTCTGCTTTGGCGAATCCCGAGCGCTCCCATGCTTTCAGGTACGGTTCCGGATCGGGTTTGCCGTGCGTGACATCGAAGGCAGAGATGATCCCCGTGAACACGCCTTCAAAGGTGTCATTGAGGCTGTTGATCAAGTTGCGCTGCCCGGAGCCGGTCACGACCCAACATTGTATACCCTTTTCGTGCAGGAAATGCAGTACGTCCTGTATACCCGGAATCCGTTCCGGCAGTTGACCGCCTGTCAGACGAATGAAATGTGCCGATTTGGCGGAATAGACGGCTTCGATCACTTCTTGCGGCGCCTCTGTGCCGTGTATGAGCCGGTAAGCCTCGTTGATGACCGAGGCACCGGTACGACCTTCGTTGCGATAGGTCTGGTTCTTAGTGAAAGGCAGTCCGTTCTCGTTCATGGCCAGTTCCCATGCTTGAGCATGGTAAGGCATGGAGTTGAAGAGCACGCCATCTTGATCAAAAAAGACTGCTTTTATTTTGCGCGAATAATCCCGGGCACCAAAGATGGTACTTCCTATGCGCACCATAGTAGCCCCACATTCAATCGCTATCGGATAATCGTCGCTCATTCCCATCGATAAGATACCGCCTTTCGACAGCTTAGCCGCTTCTGCGAAACATCGGCGTATCTCGGTTTCGTCCTCGGTGTTGGTAGCCATGGTCATTAACCCCTTTACACGAATATGCGGGAAATCGGCTATCTTCGCTCGTACATCTTCCAGCTCCGAAGGGGTGAATCCCGTTTTTGTATCTTCTTTGGCCACATGCACTTCGAGCAGCACATCTTGTACGATGCCTAATTTAGCGGCTTCGTCGTTAATCGCCTGCAGCAAGCGCTCGGAGTCTACGGACTGAATTAGGTAGGGACGCAGTTTGAGTAAGTCCCGCACCTTATTGGTCTGCAGATGGCCGATAAAATGCCAGTTTATATCCGAAGGAAGAGCCGCTACTTTTTGTTTGAGTTCCTGTACACGACTTTCCCCAAAATGCCGTTCGCCGGCTTCGTAAGCGGTACGAATAGCCTCAATCGGTTGAAACTTACTCACGCACACGAGTGTTACATGCGCAGGTATATGCGCGCGTACCTCTTTTATATTATCGATGATACGTTTCACTTTTTGCCGTTAGCAAGCCATTGAACATACGGATTGATGTACCGTTCTTTTTTCTCAGGATAGATGGTGTCGATATCCACCATGATACCGGTCTCATACACATTGGCCAACTCATCGTTGATGGCATTCCCGAAGAACATTAAATCATTGGTCAGATTGAGATACGCGGAGAACATAGGCGGGATGACCGTCCCTTGTTCCCGTACCGCACGTTGCAGGATATGGTAATTCTCTTGCTTGTCTTCTCCTTGGAACGGGTAGTCGGACATATAATTCGTAGAAAGGGGCAGGTAAGGACCGAACAGGCCTTCTTCCCCACGATGGTACTGGGACAGATACGCATATATCAACGCGCGTGCGGAAGCGTTGTAGTCCGGGTAGATAGTGACCTTACCGATCATCCAACGCAGTTCCGGGTGGTCATGTACCAGCGCGCCGATACCGTCCCATATATTATCCAACGCAAAGAGTGCTTTGACACCCATCTCCCGTTTCTGGTACATAGGCTGCACGAATGCGCGTCCGAACTCAATGGCGTAAGGAAGGTAGTCCTTGACAAACCGCTCGGAGTACTTGAACAAGTGCGCGGAGGTGATATACGGTTGTCCGTCCCGTATCTCCGCGTCTTTGCCTAACAAGTACCGGTATCCGCCGATAATCTGTTTGTTGTCAGGATCCCACACAATGAGCTGGTGATAGGGTTTGGGCATGGTGTCCATGTCATCGATATCCATCTCCTTACCCGTTGCGCCGCCTCCATCGCGGTAACTGATCTCTCTCAGACGAGCGATCTCCCGCATGACGTTCGGGCACTCGTGGGCCGTGATGTCGTAGATCAGATTATCCGCCTTGTTGGACGGACGTAACAAATGACCTTCCAGTTCTTTTTCAAGAACGGATGTTTCAACAGCTGGTATGATTGGTTGCATAAACAATAGATTTTACATATTGAGCCCATTGCTTGGGCGTTTTGGTGTTGTCAAACGTGGAATAGGGGATGGGGGGCAGTACATGCACCTTGAAATGTTTGCCGTGCGCACCATACATCTCGTCCACTAAGTAGAGCATCTCAATATTGATTTTGATGTGCAATAGTTTGCGAATATACGCCAAGGCGTAAAAGAAACAGCTGTTCTTACCCTCGAAATAAATGGGCACCACATCCCGTTGGTACTCGCGGGCGCGCTGTACAAAATTCTTCTGCCACTCCAAATCCTGAATCTGCCATTTCCCGTCTATGTGCTGCAAACGGCTGCAGGCACCTGCAGGGAAGGTCAGCACGTCGGTTTCCGATTCCCACATGCGTTGCTGCTCCACCGCCTGTTCCTTGGTCAGGTGCTCCACTTTATTTACCGGTGCCCAGAGCTCATTGATCGGCTCCATGTACATCAATAACTCATTAACAATGACCTTCAACTCCCGTTTCTCAGAACGGCTCTCGTGAATCATCTGGGCGATGATCATACCGTCGAGACCTCCGAGCGGGTGATTGCTTACAAAGATCACGGGCTTACCGATTGCAGGAATATTTTCCGTACCGTCAATAGAAGCGGTACAGTCTAACTCTTCATGGATAACCCTGTCGATAAAGGCATAGCCTTTGAGGTCCGGGTACTTGCGTAAAAAGGCATTCATCTGCTTTACGTGCACGATACGTTCCAGATACCGGATAATACAATTCGGTACCTTTGCCTTCGGAGCTTTGCTCTTCAAGATCGCGCGTATGTCAAACTGCAGCGGCATCATTGAACGGCGTGCAGGATATCCATGATCTGGGTCTTGGCCATCGAGATGATCTCGCAGTCGTAGGATTTGAGTGCCTGCTTGAGGGCAAAGACGGCATCGTCCAATAGGTTCGCTTGTACGAGGAATGCTACGTTCTTACGGGTCTCTTTGTCGCCGTCGATAGTGATCATCTCCACACGGGCTTTGTACCAGAACACACCGCCTTCGTTGGGGAAGACATCGTAGAACTGGCTGCGTTTGCAGTTCTGTACCTCGCAGTCTCCAAAGATGAAGGGTTTGATCTCTGCCAACACGCAGTTCTCTGCGTCGGCAAAACTAACCGCTCCTTCAATCAGGTAAATCTCTTTCGCCGCCTTCGGGTTGTCTTCACCCGTCTGGCGCTCGTACTTAACTTTAATTTCGTGAAATATCATAGTGTTAAAATATTAAATCTGCTACATCTGTTGCATCTAATTTTCCTTCCGGCATAGTACGAATCGTGCCTGACCAATAGAGCAATGGCGAAACGGGGTTGTCGTCAATAACCCGATCCGCTACATGTTTATCGTCCTGTATCAATTGCCAACCGGGCTGGAGTAGGAAGACCACATCTCCTGTATGGCGCTTGCAGAGCGTGGAGCCGATCTGCGGGTGAAGCATGGCTTCATGTCCCGGCATTGCCAGTTGAACTCCTTCAAAATCCATCAGGAAATTAGCCACCTGCCGTTGGAGCGTCTCCAGACTCAACCGTTTCTGTTCGATGAGAGTTCGGTTGAGGTATATCGATTGTCCATACGCACCATCCACCCAACGCTCGTGACCGTATAGCGCCATGAGGTACGTGCCGGTCAAGGCGGCAGCGCGGTCGGCGTTGAAGGTCTGCACGGGCATATGTATCTCATTCAATTTCTGCGGGTCAGTACCTAAGACCGGACGTCCGACGACCAGCACCTGGTAGTTCGCGCGGCCGATTCGTTTATTGAGTTGATCCATCAGAAAGCCCAGATCCTGATTAAGGCGCAGGTACACATCTTCCTGTTCCGCACTCGCAATCTTATCGGACGTAGCCAGCGGACTGAGGGCATGCAGTTGCAGCAGCAACATGTCCGGTGTAGCGTCCGTACCTAATTTCTCTGCTTGTTGGATAGCCAGCGCCAGTTCAACAACCAAGGTGTTGGCTTCCGGCGATCGTTTGAGCACATCTCCTGCACGGTACGCAAAAGGTTTCTTGCGTTCTTGTGCGGTCGGACAGGTATAATTCGGGATCTCCATACGCGGCGTCCATTGGCGGGCTGCCAGCGTAGCAATACGGCCGGATTTGTTTTGTTCATACGCCGCAGAGGGTAGACCCTCACTATATGCAGCCGTGGCTACCCATTGCTGGTTTTCGGTATCCAACCAACAGCAAGCGTTGGCGGCATGACCGGCCAGCAGCACACTCGTCTCGGCTTGCAAACCGATGGCGTAGATCTTCGCTTCCGGATAGGTCAACCGCATTTTGTCGGTCATCGTCTGCGAGAGCAGACTCTTGGCAGACAGGCGCTCCTTGGTGCCGATACCTCGTACCGACTCGTCCTCTAACATAGCATGTGCCATTCGGTCCCGACGGCTGAAATAGGTGTCCATCGTATAACCGTGCCGATCCGGCGTAACACCGGTCATCAGAGTGGCTGTGGTCTCGTTTCCGCCATACACCAAATGCGGGTAGGATACGGTCGTCTGAAACGCTTCTTCACTCAAAATACGGATACCGCCTTGCGGCCAAAAAGGACGTAAGGTATTCAGGTTGTCTGCCGTCATGCCGTCCACCACAGCCACGACCGTCAGACGCGGTGCGGCACTCAAACATGCAGCCAAGAGGCTGAGCATCAACGTATAATATAAATAAGTCTTGCGCATAAATGGGTAAAAGGAATAATCAATAATCTCCAGCCAAAGCCAACCAGGGGATGGCAGGAGAAGAACGTTAGAAAAGTCACAATAATCAGCAACAGCAGGTACGGGATACCGACTGCTACCTCCACGCCCCAGGACCAGCGTTGACGCTTGCGGTCATAGAGGCTGATGAGGCAGATGAGAACGAAATAGAGCACTAATCCCAGAGGCCACGAAGCATACCATGGCGTCTGGGGGGCAGCAAAAGCACCTATCGAACTCTCGCTGACTACCGATGTGCCGTCGCTCAAGTGCGCGTGCTGTAGAAACATCATTAACTCCTCGGGCAAGAAGAGCCGTTGCTCGTTGTTCATGGGCAGATCGGCACGGGGACCAAACAGCAGATTGATGCCGGCGTTCTCCCACGAAAGCGCACCCGTGTAATGACGAATAAAACGACGGTACGTAACGCCCGTATTGCCCGTATAATCAGAAATGATAGTATCCCCTAACACGCGTTTAAGCAGTACATATGGTCGGGTGGCACAGTTGTCAAACACGAAATTATAGAGGTACTTTCGATTTTGAGGTTGGTAATTGGTCTCCAAAGCCTGCCATAAGGCTTCGCGCTGCTCAGCTGTCAGGTTCAGTCCTTGTTCATAGACAGGTCGGTCTCCTGCTTCATACTCCTGCATAAACCACCATGTCGGTGCGGCACCTAACTCATACCAGGTCTCGCCCTTCACAAATTTCCAGTAGAAATGATCCGTATTGAAATCGAAGATACCGTAGTTGAGGGTGATATCCATCTCATTCGCCTCGTCGTACACGCGTATCGCCGTGTGCCCGTAGCGCGCGTATAACTCCTCCCCCGGTGTGCAGGTGATCAGCGAGATACGTGCGTTCTCGCTAAGTGTCTGCGCTTGCGCGTAGGCGAACAGGCACAGCAGCCAACTGCATATGTAGGTACGAAGTTTATACATAACTCATGATCAGATACGGGATAAACGTGCAGGCGATACCTAATAGCCAACCGGCACTCACCTGTGCGCCCGTGTGAGCGTTTAGACGTAGACGCGCAGCCATCAATAACCACGATAGCCCGAGCCATAGTACCCATGTTCCCCATGTGGAAACAGCGCCGATACCCAAGCAGTAACTCAATATACCGCCTACCAATCCGCCCATGCCGGTAAGGTGCGCGCTGATCTTCCATCGGCGGTTGATAAGCGCTACCAGTCCGATAGCGAGCGTAGCACCCACCGCGACCCCGGACAGATAAGCCGGAGCATGTAAAATCTGCACCAGCAGATAGGCCCAGAAGCCGAAACCTAAAGCCGAATAGATATACGGCATCGTACGCTCCCGTGGATCATCGATATAGAGGTCTTTCACCTCTCCCTTTTTCATCAGAATCCAGATGGCCGTTACGGGGATGATACATGTTAAGAGAAAAGTCCCGACAAGCGCTATGACTACCCATATCCACGGTAGCGGGGCTACGTGCTGTGAATGGGCAATGCAGAAAAGCACCATCCCATAAGTGGGCACAAAAAGCGGGTAGAGTACCACACTCAAGATCTTAGCCGCTATGTCGAGAAAACGGTTCATATATGTCTTTTACGTAACCGGGCAACCGGAATACCTAACTGCTCGCGGTATTTGGCAATCGTGCGGCGGGCAATCGGATAGCCGTGTTGGGCCATGTAATCCACTAACTGCTCGTCGGTTAAGGGGGTAAACTTATCCTCCTTCTCAATCAACTCCTGCAGCATCTTCTTCAGTTCGTGGGTCGAGACCTCATCTCCATCGGCATTGGTCATGGATTCCGAGAAGAAATATTTAAGTGGATAGATACCAAACCGCGTCTGCACATACTTGCTGTTGCTCACACGCGAGATGGTCGATACGTCATAACCCGTACGGTCAGCAATATCTTGCAGTACCATAGGCTTGAGACTCGTCTCTTCGCCGTCCAGGAAGAAATCATATTGCGCCTTGAGGATGGCTGTCATGGTACGCATAAGCGTTTCATTACGTTGCTTGATGGCATCGATGAACGACTGCGCGGCATCCAATTTCTGTTTGATAAACAGCCGGGCTTCCTTGGCATCTTTGGACTTGGGACTGTCCTTGTAACTCTCCAGCATGTCCTTGTAGTCCCGACTAACATGCAGTTCCGGTATATCACCCGTGTTGAGCACCACAAACAATTCTTCATCCCGTTCCTCGATCGTGAAGTCCGGAATAATTGTCTCCCGTTGGGTCTCGTATACATTACCGGTAAAGGCATTGGCCGGTTTCTGATTCAGATGCATAATCTCCTGCACCGCCGCCTGGAAATCCGCTTCATCCAGTTCCAGTTTCTGCATGATACGCTCAAAATGATGCTTGGAGAAAGCCTCAAAATACTGCTCAATGATGGCATGAGCGAAAGCCAGACTGTTGGAGTTGGGATCCTGCGCCAGTTTCACTTCCAACTGCCTTAACAGACACTCCTGGAGGTTGGCACTGGCGATGCCGGGCGGGTCAAAACGTTTGATCTGTTGCACGATCTCTTCCATCTCCTCGTCCGTGATGCTGATCTGCTCCTGGAACATGAGATCATCCACCAACTGCTCCGTGGTGCGACGCAGATAGCCGTCATCGTCAATATTGCCCAACACCCATTTGGCGATATGCCGCTGAGGCTTGGTCATGTTCGTCAGGTAGATCTGCGCCTTTAACTCCTCAATCAGACTGCTGCCGCCGATAATCGGTACTTCACGTCGGTCTTCATCCGCAGGATTATATTGCTGATGCAGCATATAACTTGGCGTCTCGTCGTCCGACACATACTGCTCGTAGTTAAAGTCCTCGTTTTGCAAAGGGTCTTTCTGCCGTCCGTCGTCGTAGCCGTCTTCCGGCATATAACCCTCTTCGAATTGCTCCTCCAAACCGCTTATTGCCTGTTCATCAGCACCTTCTTCCAACGCCGGGTTCTCCTGTAACTCTTCGTTAATACGTTGGTTCAATTCCACCGAAGGCAACTCGAGTAAACGAACTACCTGAATCTGCGTGGGCGACAACTTGGTTGTCTGCGTGAGCGTTTGTTGAAGACCTATTTTTTGCATAAAATCTTAAATCAAAAATCTAAAATCTTAAATCAACTCGAGGACATTACTCGTAATATACGCTAGTTGCTCCTCGTCCAGTTCCGTGTGCATAGGCAGAGACAACACACAAGCGGCCAGTTTCTCCGCTACGGGGAAATCACCGTCTTTGTAGCGCGGATCGAGATACGCTTTCTGCTGGTGCAGCGGCACCGGATAGTAGATCATTGCCGGGATACCGCGTTCTGCCAATCTTTCACGCAACTTGTCTCTGTCCGCACCCACCACGCGAAGCGTGTACTGGTGGAAGACATGGGTCGAGTGGGGTTCATGACCCGGAATATGCAGTTTGTCATTGTTCGCGAACGCCTTGTCGTAGTACGCGGCGGCACGTTGGCGTGCGGCGATATATTCGTCCAAATGCGGTAACTTGGCGTCCAGAATAGCGGCTTGGATCGAATCCAAACGACTGTTGACACCAACCTCATCGTGGTGATACCGCACATGACAGCCGTGGTTGGCTATCGCCCGCATTCTGTCGGCTAAAGCATCGTCGTTCGTGAAGATGGCACCGCCATCTCCGTAACAACCTAAGTTCTTCGAGGGGAAGAAAGACGTACAACCGATATGACCGATCGTGCCTGCTTGCTTGGTCTCGCCATTCGCAAACGTATATTTTGCGCCGATGGCTTGACAAGCGTCTTCGACTACAAACAAGTTATGTTCTTTGGCGAGAGCCATGATGGCTTCCATGTTCGCGCATTGACCGAACAAATGCACGGGTACAATAGCTTTCGTTTTGGGCGTGATGGCTCGGCGAACGGACGCAATATCCATGTTCATCGTCTCCCAATCCACATCCACCACCACCGGCGTCAGACCCAGCAAAGCAACCACCTCTGCGGTCGCAATAAACGTGAAAGTCGGCGTAATCACCTCATCGCCGGGCTTGAGACCCAGTCCCATTAACGCAATCTGCAAGGCATCGGTACCGTTACCGACGTTGATCACATGCTTGGCACCGGTGTAGGCCTCCAAGTGCTCCTGAAAAGCTGCTACTTTGGGACCCTTGATGAACGCCGCGGAATCAATCACTTCCTGAATGCCGGCATCAATATCCCGCTTGATACGCTGATACTGCGATTGCAGATCAACCATTTGAATCTTTTTCATTTCTTTACTCTAAAATAAACTCAACCACTCCCGGATATGCCCATGCGGAGGTGATATACGGATTGGTATAAGAGATATCTACATCTAACTTATCGGTGCGGTCGGGAGAATAGGTGCAGCTGGCCTCAATATCTTTCGCCTGCACTTCCGAGAAATGGTTCATACTCACCCGTACACTCACTTCCACCTCCTTCGGGAAGAGCCGGATATGACTGCCTTCCGGCAGGTTTCTGACACGTAGCGGGATGATAAACTTCTTCTCCGTGAAACGCTCACAAAGTACGCGTAAGTCCACGCTGTCCGTTCCTAAACGTACCCCTCGCGGCGTAACTAACGCGGCGCGGATATCGGTTGTATCCATGAGCTCGTTCAGCGTCAGATACTCGGTACGAAGCGTATCGATCTGATTGAGTACCCGATCTTCTCCGTACACCTTGATCCGCTTGGGATTCAAAGCCGGACCACTAACCACCTGATACTCGGCAGCAGGATTGATCGTGCCGTCAAACACCACGGCTACACTCTTTTCCTGCTCCGTGAAATAGTGACAGCGAATTTCTTCCGGACGGGTGTCAATCAGTCTGCTTGTACCTTGCAGAATGTCGCTGATACTGCGTCGTAGCGCGTCCGAGGGTACATGAATGGTACCTTTCTCGCCGTGGATATACCCGTGCAGGTCTATCGTCAGCCGAAGCGGATCGCGGTGGTAGGTGTTGAGCCGTGCACCGGCATCGCGCACCTCAATCATCACGGTATCCGGAAGACCCGGTTCTCCCAGACCGATCGATCCGGGCTTACCGGTGTACTGAATCAGCACCGGCACATGAGTATTGCGCACCGACTGCATGGCGTGACCGTACCAGATGAACGCCGCTAAGGCCACAAACAGCAGAAATGTCAGAATGTCCCGCTTCACCTCTTACTTCTTCTCTGCCTGCTGAGCAGCTTCTGCTGCATCTGCAAACACACTGTCTTTGCTTACTTTGATGGTAACGTCCTTGGCTATCGTAATGATAAAGGTGGTATCCTGCACTTCCTTGATCTCTCCGTAGATACCACCGGCGGTTACTACCTTGTCGCCTTTCTTCATGGCCTCACGTTGTGCCTGCAGCTCTTTCTGCTTCTTGGTCTGCGGACGGATCATAAAGAAATAAAATACTACGAAGATCAGGATCATCATAATCCAGAAACTCCATTGACTTCCTTGTTGTGCAGCGCCTTCAGCCTGCAAAAGAATAAGATTGAATAACATAATTATAAGATTTTAACGATTTTACTTTTACTTCAGCGTCAGTGCCTTAAAGCAATCACCGCTGTTCTTGAGATCGCGGAGAATTTCCGTCAAGATGCCGTTGATGAACATATAACTCTTGTCGCCCGAATAACTCTTGGCTAACTCGATATACTCGTTCATCGAAACGGTGAGTGCGATATCCTCGAACTCCAGGATCTCCGCCAAAGCGGTCTCTAAGATCACGCGATCCATGTATGCGATACGGTCGGCATCCCAGCCCTTCAAATGGGCATTGATCAGGCTCTCAAACTGCTCGTGACCGGCGATGGTCTTCTCCAACAGGGTGGTGGCAAACTGCAACTCATCCTCGTTGTCAAACATCTCCAACAGCGGCATATCCGGGGTGCTCTCCTCGTTAAACCGCTTGACGGTCTTCACTACATAACTGAGCACGATATCCACATCTACGGTCCAGTTAGCCTTGTCCAGCGTCACTTCCATCTCGTCCAAAGCGTCTGCCAGCACCTCATTGTTCGCTAACAGGTTCTGATAGATCAAGCGCCATACACGCTTGTCGTCCTCGTACGTGCAGTTTTCCGCTTCCATGTACTGCCGGTAGAAATCGCTCTCCGTCAAGCGTTTGTACACATCCATTACCGCAGGCATGCCGCTGTCCCAACTCAAATGCTGTTCCTCCACCCGACGACGTAACGCGCGGTTGTCAAACAACTGCTGTGCCCAACGGTTCTGCACAAACCGACGATTCGGCGTCCAATTGGAATGCGTCGCTTTCGCACGACCGATCTGCTCCTCCAACTGCTGTTGCGCGTACGCAGTCAACACGTTCGCAAAATCCAACAACGCAAAATACAGATCATAGGTGTCGGCAAAACTTTTTGTCAATTCCCTCCGTGCAGTCGTCACGGTTTTGTCCGGGTCTTGGTAATATGCGAACAGGGTCTGGACCACTCTCGTTCGCACCATCGTTCTATTGATCATATACTATAAAATAATGTTCGCACATGTACGCGCATATCGCGCGCAACTAAAAAATCGCACAAAGATACAAAAAAATTTGCATATGTGCAAAAAATATGTTAATTTTGCAGCGATTTTCATACAAATAGTGGAAAAATGGATAAGAATCAAGAAGAAAGACGTGAGCAGGAGATAGTTTACAGCCGTTCCGTCAAAGCTGGAAAGCGTATTTATTATTTAGATGTACGCAAGGCTCGTAACAACGATTTGTATCTCTCGATCACCGAGAGCAAACGCCGTCAGGCAGAGGAAGGTGAGGCTCCTTCGTTCGAGAAGCACAAAGTGTTCCTGTACAAGGAGGATTTTGCGCACTTTACCGAAGGCCTGCAGGATGTGATTGCATATGTGCAGAGCCAGTTAGGTGAAATCGAGCAGCGTCAGGAGTATGTTCCTGAGCAAAAAGAAGAAGAGGCTGCTGAAGGCGAGGAGTCTAAGAAAAAAGGACTCTTAGGATTTCTTCGGAAATAAGCGCTTTGGATTGAAGGGGTAGGGCGGTAACGGTGCCGTCGGCTTGCAGGATAGTAACGATGTTGGTATCCGCGCCGAAGCCTGCGCCATTGTCACGAAGCGAATTGAGTACAATAGCATCTAAGTTTTTGCGTTCCATCTTATGGAGCGCATTTTCTTTTTCGTGCTCTGTCTCTAACGCAAAACCGATTAATTGCTGGTCTTTGCGCTTGCTCGCTCCTAAAGCTTTGGCGATATCCGGTGTCTCTTTGAGCTGAAGGCTAAATCCTGAATCCTGAATCCTGAATCCTTCTTTTTTGATCTTGTTGTCCGCTACCTGCTCGGGCGCAAAATCCGCTACAGCAGCGCAGAGAATGGCACTGTCTTGTTGCGGCCATGCGGCCACACAGGCTTCGTACATCTCCTGCGCCGAGAGGGCATCGATTCGCGTGATCTGACCGAAAGGATCATATACCGGTACGCAGATGCTTCCGCACACGAGCGTCACTTGTGCGCCCCTGCGTGCGCAAGCATGTGCAAGGGCAACGCCCATTTTACCGGTGGAGTAGTTACTGATAAATCGTACAGGGTCAATCTTCTCTTGCGTTCCGCCGGCTGTGATAAGCACCCGCTTACCCGCCATCGTTTTCGGCGTTAAAGCGTACTCCAAGGCTTCCTGTAACTGCTCAAGCTCCGGCAAGCGCCCTTTGCCCACAACACCGCAGGCTAAGACGCCTTCGGCCGGCTCGACCACCCTCACGTTCTCCCAGGAGCGAATGGTCTCAATTGCTTTCTGTGTCGCCGGGCTCTCCCACATCTTGTCGTTCATCGCCGGGGCAACCACGATAGGCTTGCGAGCCGTGCAAGAACAGATCGTGGTCGTTAAGGCATCGTCGGCAATACCGGCGGCCATCTTGGCAACCACATTGGCCGTTGCCGGTGCTACGATCATGGCATCGCACCAATCGGGTAGGGAGATATGCTCGGTCGAATGTTCATTGATTGCGGCGAACACATCGGAATATACCCTGCTTCCCGAAACGGTCTGCAGGGTCAGTTCGGTAACAAATTGCAGGGCATTCTTCGTCGTGGCGACCTTCACTTCTGCACCCGCTTTAACCAGCGAGCGAATCAGTTCAGGAATCTTATACGCCGCGATACCTCCGCTGATACCGACTAAGATGTGTTTGCCTTGAAGCATTTACTTAAGTGCCTCGTCGCGGTTACCGGTGCGGTACACGAGTTCACCGTCGATGAACTCCTGCGTAGCCATCAGCGACGGCTTCGGCAGACGCTCGTACTGGCGGCTAATCTCAATCTGCTCGCGGTTCTCAAAGGTCTCCTCCAGATTGTCCTGCGGGATAGAGAAATCCTGCAGTTTGGCATCTAACTCACGCTTGATACCCATACTGATCTGGTTGGCGCGTTTTGCGATAATAGCCACGGTCTCATAGACGTTGCCTACCGGCTCCATCAATTTGTTAATGTCACGGGTTACCGTGTTCTTCGGTGCTTTTGAATTTTTGTAATCCATATAGTTAGTTTTTAATAATTTTCCGTATTTGATTCATCATTCTCTCGGCTTCCTTGCGGTGCTTGGAGTCCGGGTATTCGGTGACGAAGTTATAATATTCGTCTTGTGCATCTCGTGCACGTTCGATCTTCTTGTCCTCAAACGAGTTCAACATCTGTTGGTACTTGGACTGCAGAATCAACCAATTGAACTCTTCCTGATACTTGTTACTCGGGTAGTTCTTGAGTGCGTTCTTGGCGACAATCTCGCAACTGAGATAGTTGTTGCCCAGATAGGTGCCGAGGTTGTAGTACAATTGGGCACTCTTAAGCTCCTTCAAGGCCAGTTTGTCATTCAACTCCGCCATCTCCGTATAGGCCTGCTCGGCGTACGGGCTCTCGGGGTACAACTCCACGAACTTGGTGAACGCGTCAATCGCTTTGTTCGTCACTTCCTGATCCAGCCTTGCATCCGGGGAGTCCAGATACTGACAATGTCCGATCTGGAAATAGGCCTCCGGTGCGTACTTGCCCTTCGGATAGTTACGTACATAAGCCTGGTAGTAATCGGTAGCCGACTCGTAACTCTTCTGTCCCATGTAACTGCGGGCCAGGTAAGCCAATACATCTTCCGAGCGCTCCGTTCCTTTGTAGTAACTCGACACATCGTCCAACAGGCTCTGCGATTTGACATATTGTCCTTCGTTGAAATACCGCAATGCCGCTTGGTATTTCTCCTCCGGGTCGCGGGATTTCAACAGTTGCTGGTACTCTCCACAACTCGTGAAAAGCACCATCACCAATAGCAATATGTAATACGTTCTTGTGCGCATTTCGCCAAAATAGCCTGCAAAGGTACGATTTTTTTCTGAATTATGCAAATATTATTTTGATTTTTCCAATGTTTCCGCCCAATTCGAGGAACAAACAGCCACTAAACTGTCATTTTTTGCTACTAATAAGTAGCAGGCTGCGTCTCCGGCACGTGCAATCATATCCAGGGCCTCGGTCTCGCCTAATACCATACAGGCCGTTGCCAAGGCGTCGGCACGCATACAACTGGAACTCACCACCGTGGCGCTCAATACCGAGTGCTGCACCGGCCAGCCTGTACGCGGGTCAATCGTGTGACTCCGACGCTCGGCACCATCGAAATAATAATTTCGATAATTTCCGCTTGTAGCCATGCAGATGTCCGTCACCGCCAATATCTCCTGCAGGTCTTCCTGTGCTCCTTCGTTATTGAGGTTCGGCTTGGTGATGCCCACGTGCCAGGGCTCACCTTTGGCATTGAGTCCGTGACAAACGACCTCGCCGCCTATATCGACGAGCCAGTTCTCGCAACCTTGGCGTTGTAACATCTCGGCAACCATGTCACAAGCCTGTCCTTTTGCTACCGCGCCGCCATCCAACTGCACCCGCGGGTCTTGCTTGATGACCTTATGGTCAATTAGTTGTACTTTGTCAAAACCCACAAAGGCCCGCAACGAATCGACCGTTTGGCTACTGATGGCAGCAAACTGATCACTCTTGCGCCCAAAGCCGAAAGCCTTTACCAGTGGTGCGACAGTAATATCAAACGCACCGCCGCTGAGCATATACACCCGCTCGGCTTCCGCCCACATGGCATCAAACGTAGCGTCCGTCGTCGTGTCGCGATTGGCATTGACCGCACTCAGCACGGAGTGGGGGTTAAACAGACTCAGGCTGTTGTCAAAAGCCTGCAACGCCACTTCGATACTGTCTTTTAAGTCTTCGGTTGCACTATAGCGAATATTATAGTACGTGCCGAAGACCTTACCTTCGTTGTGAAAATACTGTATCTTGGGCTTGCTTGGCATCTCCAGCACCAGCAGTGCGGCTACGGCAAGGCCTAACAACGAACTTATGATATGTTGTCGTTTGATTTGCATCAGAACCAGATTCCTACGCCAATCGTACCATTCAGTTTCTGGTTGTACAGTTTGTCGTCGCCTGCAGCATCGATATATACGTTGTAGAGCGGATCGTTCTTATCCGTCACCATGCCGTCTGGGTTCAACGATCCCTGTGCAAACAGATCCAAGGTCAGGTGCTCGAACTCCCATTCTTTGTTGATCTTGAGGCTGAGATTGGTCACCGCAAATTTCTCATTGCCGTAGATCGGGCTCTCCCACGGTGAGATACCTAACTGACCGCCTAAGGTCAAACCCAGATCCTCCCAGGTGTAGTCATACCCCAACTCAATATAGGTCGAGAAAGCCTGACGCTCCAATTGACCGGCCAGGAGCTTCGCGGGATCGGTCTCTAACTTGAGGTCTCCGCCACCGCCAACGGTCGTGTACCAGTTGATATACGCGCCGGCCTTGTCTCCAAAGAAATGGCTGAAGTTATAACCGATCCACAACTCAGACGTGTGGTCACTACCGTCATTGCAGTAGTAATACGCATTGTAACCGAGACTTGCACCGTACGCCGTTACATGGGCCATGAAGTCCACCTCCGGCATAAAACGTGTATTGGGATCATACACATCCGGAATTGCCAAACCATTCTTCTTGAACTTCCAATCCGACGCTCCGAGGTTCGCCCATACACCGGCACGGAACTGAACCGCCTCGTCCAAAGCATTGAAACCCAATTCTACGTCCGGCTGGAAACTCAAACCGCCGTTGTACTGACCACGCCAGATATACGCACTTACCAGCTCTGCACCGGCATCGTACGCAAACTCTACTTCTGCTTTAGCAGAAAAAACAACTGCCATCAAGGCAGCACCTAATACTAATACCTTTTTCATTTATCTTTAAATCTTTTATCTTTAAATCTTTAAACTTTAATTCTTTCAACTTTATTCTATTTCAAATAAACGCCAAATGCGATATTGGGCAAAATAACATCCGTTAGCGCAAAGGGATTCACACTCAACTGCCCTTGCAACATCAGGCCACATCGATCATCTACCGTCCAGTCCTTGCGAAGCCTTATTTCAATATTTTGCAACGCTGCTCCCTTGGGGTTATAGACACCTTTCCAGGGCGTGATGCCTATGGCTCCATACACGCTGAACCCGTCTCGCAAAGCCTGTGTGTAACTGATCTGGGCGTAACTCGAATAAGCGCGTACCCATTCCCCTTGCTCATTCCAATACCCGTCGGCGGCGGCCACACGTGTGGCCCACGATATGGTCAAAGGAATCTTGTCGCTGATCGTGTAACTGAGATCCAGTTCCAAACGGTTGCCGCGGTCCTGATAGTTCGTGAAATCAAAGAACCCGCAGTTGAAATTATGGATATACAGCGCATAGACATTCAATCCCCAGCGTTGAAAACCCAAACTCAAATCAACCTCCGGCTGGAACTGTCGGAAACGCCAATCCGTCACCCCTATATTCCACCACATGTCCACATACACCCCGTAGTAACCTACGTTCGCACTCGCTTGAATATTCGCCCCTCCGGCATACAAACCACGCCAGAGGTAAGCCGATTGTATACGCGCTTGCGCGTTATACGTGAACTCGCTCGCGCGTGCGGTATTCACAAAAGGTAGCGCCCCGATGCATAGCATCAGAGCAACTACTTTTTTAATAACCGTTAATCGAGAACCGTTCACCGTGGGTTACAGCGCATTCTGGATCTCCCATGCACGACGCAGGGCGATCTCTAAAATGCGGGTGTTCGTGAAATCAACAATACCACCATCGAAGCCCGGCTCCAAATGATAATCTGCTGTTCCCTCACCGTTGAAATAGGCTCTAACCTCGTCGCCGGTTATTCCCAGCTCTGCAGCGATAGCGTCCATACTTCCGTGAGGGAGACTGTCTTTTACGGCGCGAAGACGATTAAATGTTGTACGCATAATAAATATGTTTTATAGATGTTTATAATGTTAATAATCTTTTTTGTTTTCAAAAATCGCTGCAAAGATACTGCTTTTTTTTGATATAAGCAAATAAAATGTTAAAAAACTTGCATATGTACATTTTTTTTCGTACCTTTGCAGCCGATAAGTATTAACCCACTAAACTATCAATTATTATGAAGGATTTAAAAGGTACAAAAACCGAACGCAACCTCATGGAGGCTTTTGCCGGTGAATCACAAGCGCGTAACAAATACACCTTCTTTGCTTCGAAGGCGAAAAAGGATGGCTACGTGCAGATTAGCAAGATTTTTGAGGAGACTGCAGCCAACGAGAAAGAGCATGCAGAGCTCTGGTACAAATACCTGAACGGAGGTAAGATCAGCGACACGGCTGCCAACCTTGCAGACGCGGCTGCCGGTGAGAATGCCGAGTGGACGGATATGTACGCACGCATGGCAGCCGAAGCGCGCGCCGAAGGTTTTGACGAGATTGCCGAGAAGTTCGAGATGGTCGGTGCTATCGAGAAACACCACGAAGAGCGCTATCGCAAACTGCTCAAGAACATTGAGGATAAGGTGGTCTTCTCGCGCGAAGGCGATTGCATCTGGCAGTGCTCCAACTGCGGCCATATCGTTGTCGGCAAGGCGGCTCCGGAAGAGTGCCCTGTTTGCCACCACGCACAAGCGTACTTCCAACTGCTCGCAGAAAATTATTAATCCAATTGACAATCTACAATAAAACCAGAGACTTCCCGCCTCTGGTTTTATTTATACAATCTATCGAATCTTTGATTCGCTTACTCTTGCATCAAGAGTTGCATAACCACTTTCGCGCTATAGGCAACCGGGGTGCCGGGGCCGAAGATGGCGGCAACGCCGGCTTTGTAGAGGAAGTCGTAGTCCTGCGCGGGGATGACACCACCGGCGGTGACCATGATATCCGGACGGCCGAGTTTCTTGAGCTCCTCGATGACCTGCGGGATGAGGGTCTTGTGACCTGCTGCAAGGGAGGAGACACCCAGTACATGGACATCGTTCTCCACCGCCTGTTTAGCTGCCTCTGCCGGAGTCTGGAACAACGGTCCCATATCGACATCAAAGCCGCAATCGGCATAACCGGTGGCTACCACTTTGGCGCCACGATCATGGCCGTCCTGACCCATCTTAGCAATCATGATACGGGGTTGACGACCTTCTTTCTTGGCAAACTCTGCCGTGAGACGACAAGCTTCCTGGAAGTTATCGTCGTTCTTAGTACCTGAAGCGTACACGCCTGAAATAGTTCTGATGGTTGCTTTATAACGTCCTACGACTTTCTCGCAGGCATCGGAGATCTCGCCGAGCGAAGCGCGGAGACCGGCTGCTTTGACAGCGAGCGCCAAGAGGTTCTCACCCTTACCGCCGTCAGCCCATTTCTGTACGGACTCGGTGATCTCTGCAAGAGCAGCCTGCACGGCTTTCTCGTCGCGGTTAGCACGGAGTTCCGCCAGACGGGCTACCTGCTGCTCACGAACGGCGGTGTTATCGATCTCGAGGATGTCAATCGGGTCTTCGTGCTCCAGACGATACTCGTTGATACCGATGATCTTCTGTTTGCCGGAGTCGATACGCGCCTGTGTACGAGCAGCGGCTTCCTCGATACGCATCTTAGGAATACCGGTCTCGATAGCTGCTGCCATACCGCCGAGTTTCTCGATCTCCTGGATGTGTGCCCACGCTTTCTCCATGAGTTCCTGCGTGAGGGTCTCTACGTAGTAGGAACCGCCCCACGGGTCGATCTCCTTGCAGACCTTGGTCTCCTCCTGGATGTAGATCTGGGTGTTACGTGCGATACGTGCGGAGAAGTCCGTCGGCAGCGCGATAGCCTCGTCGAGTGCGTTGGTGTGGAGCGACTGGGTGTGACCGAGCGCAGCTCCCATCGCCTCGATGCAGGTACGACCGACGTTGTTGAACGGGTCCTGCTCGGTGAGCGACCAACCGGAGGTCTGGCTGTGCGTACGGAGCGCCATGGATTTCGGGTTCTTGGCACCGAAAGACTTGACGATCTTCGCCCACAACATACGGCCTGCACGCATCTTGGCAATCTCCATGAAATGGTTCATACCGATCGCCCAGAAGAAGCACAGACGCGGAGCGAACGTATCCACATCCATGCCGGCGTTGACACCTGCGCGGAGGTACTCCATACCGTCGGCAAGCGTGTAAGCCAACTCGATATCTGCCGTCGCACCGGCTTCCTGCATGTGGTAACCGGAGATGGAGATGGAGTTGAACTTAGGCATGTTCTGCGAGGTATATTCGAAGATATCAGCGATGATCTTCATGGAGAACTTAGGCGGATAGATATAGGTGTTACGCACCATGAACTCCTTGAGGATATCGTTCTGGATGGTACCTGCCATCTCCTCGAGTTTGGCACCCTGCTCGAGTCCGGCGTTGATATAGAACGCGAGGATCGGCAGCACGGCGCCGTTCATGGTCATGGAGACGGACATCTTGTTCAATGGGATGCCGGCGAAGAGCACTTTCATGTCCTCGAGCGAGCAGATGGACACACCGGCTTTTCCGACATCACCTACGACGCGCATGTTGTCGGCGTTGTAGCCACGGTGGGTCGGGAGGTCGAAGGCCACGGACAGACCTTTCTGACCGGAAGCGAGGTTACGGCGGTAGAAGGCGTTGGACTCCTCTGCGGTGGAGAATCCGGCGTACTGACGGATAGTCCAGGGACGGAGAGGATACATGGCGCTATACGGGCCACGGAGGAACGGAGGAATACCGGACACGTAGTCGAGGTGCTCCATGCCTTTGAGGTCCTCTTTGGTGTAGATCGGCTTGACGTCGATGAGCTCCGGCGTCTGCCAGTCGGCGTTGTTCGGGCCAACAACCTTGCTGGCCGAAACTTGCTTAATGTTGATATCTTTAAAATTCGGCTTCATAGCGATTATTTTTTAAGAAGTTGTTGGTTAAACGATTTGAGGGTTTCGAGGACGTTGCAGCGGACGTGGATGAAGTTGGTGATGCCGAGCTTCTGGAGGTCCTCCATGCATGCCGGTGCACCGGCAACGATGAAGAGCTCTTTCTTGCCCTGCAGCTTCTTCCATGCCTTCGGCGCGAGGTCGGCGTACTCGTCGTCGGACGAACAGAGCACGATGATATCCGCCTTCGCCTTGCGTGCCGCCTTGATTCCTTCAGCCACGGTCGCAAAACCGTTGTTGTCGATGACCTTATATCCTGCGCACGCGAGAAAGTTACAACTGAACTGCGCACGCGCAATACGCATAGCGAGGTTACCAATGGTCAGCATGAACGCAACCGGCTGCTTCTTGGCTGCTTCGGTCTCCAGACGCAGCTGTTCAAACTCTTCGGCAGCACGGGCTACGGGCAGCGTAGCAATCTGCGGCTCGCAAGAACTACCGCAGCCGCAAGCAGCCTGTTTCTTATCCGTCTTGCACGTGCAAATACTACTGCAAGCACCGGCGTCTGCTTTGATCTTCTTGCCGGCTTTCTCGGTGAAGTTCGGGAACTGGTTCGAGCCCAGCAGCACTTCCTTGCGACGAGCCACATCCTGCAGACGCGCTTTGAGGTTAGCCGCCATGTGCTCTTGTACCTTGCCTTCGGAAACGAGCTGGTACATGCCGCCGCGCTCCTGGATATCGAGGAACTGCTTCCATGCCTCGGCAGCGATAGAAGCCGTCAGGTTCTCGAGGTAGTACGAACCCGCTGCGGGGTCAACCACCTTATCGAAATGTGCCTCTTCCTTGAGCAGCAACTGCTGGTTACGCGCGATACGCTCGGAGAAGTCGGTCGGTTTCTCGTAGGTCACGTCAAACGGCGTGACGGTGATCTCATCCACGCCTGCAAGGGCTGCAGACATCGTCTCGGTCTGCGAACGAAGCAGGTTCACATACGCGTCGAAGATAGTCATGTTGAAACGGCTGGTCTCGGCGCTGACGTTCATCTTAGCGGCGTTGCGGAGAGCGGTTGTGAAGATCGGGTCTTTGTATGCCTCGACAATCTTTGCCCACAGCAGACGGCCAGCACGGAACTTGGCGATCTCCATGAAATAGTTACCGCCGATACCCATATTGAAACGGATAGCGTTAGCGGCGCGGTAGTTCGGGATGCCTGCCTCGGTAAGCATCGTCATGTACTCGGCACCCCAAGCGAGAGCGTACGCGAGCTCCTGAGCTGCATAAGCGCCGGAGTTATTGAGGATGACGCTGTTGACGCCTACTACGCGGTAACCCGGAAGCGACTTAGCCGCTTTGACGGTCTCGGCGATCTTAGCGCTTACCTGCTCACGCGTCAGCGCTTTGCCCTTGAGGAGCATGTTCTTAATCGGGTCCACGTTGATAGAACCGATAAGGCCCTTCGTGTCGTAACCCATGCGACCGTAGTAACGCACCAGGATGTTCGCCAGCTTCGGCGCTGCGCAGGCGCAGATAGAGAAGTTGATCGCCACTGCCGGAGCGTAGATGCCGTTCAGCAGCGTCTTGATGAAATGGTACGTCAGTTTGTCTTTGTCCAGACAGAAACCGAGGGACGTGATACCTTTGTTGAGCACCTCCAGCGCTTTCGCATTGGCCTTGCGGGCGTTCTTGCACGCGCAGATGTTCTGGCGGATTGCCCATTCGTTGTTTGTACGCGTACCGCGGACGTAAGGGAACTGACCGGGCGCAGAGACGGTGGTCTTCAGGCCTTTGAGGTCCTCACGGCGGTAGAACGGCTGCACGTTGAATCCTTCCGGCGTGCGCCATACCAACTTCTTGTCGAAGTCGGCACCTTTCAGGTCAGCGATGATTTTGTCCTTCCACACTTGCGTGGAGACCGGAGCAAAATCCGCTAACATGTTTACTTTGTTGTCTGCCATGATAATAATTGTTATTGTTGTTTTTGATTTGATTTTTCTTTTTTCGTGATCTCGTGGTCACGTCATGACGTGATCTCGAGGATTTTATTTCGTGACGACGTGATCTCGTGGTCTCGTGATCTCGAGGGGTTCTATTCTGGGGTCTCGACGTTATTCGATCTTCCGCGTTCCGTTACAATCGGGATAGCCGCTGCAACTCCAGAACGGTTTGCCGGAGTTGACGCCTTTCTTCGCCATTCGTTTGAGCATCGGTTTACCGCATCTGGGGCATAGCGGCGCGTCCTCAGAGAGGCTCTCTTCTGTCCGCTGTTTGAGCCGTTCTGCGGTCAGTGCCTCGGTAAAACCGCCTTGCTCCTTGAAGGATTGCAGGCTGGCTTCCAGTTGTTTTCTGATCATGAGAATCAGCCGGTCGCACAGCACTAATATACAACGCGCTACGGTCAACGAATCCTCGGACATGAGCCACGTGTCAAACTTGTGTTTCTGCGCGAGTATATGCAGGCTGCTTTGGTAGAGCACATCGTCATTGTACGGTATTTTATCGAGTTGGATAGCTTGTATCTGCTGCAATTCCGGCGAGTGGATAGACCACGGTGTCTGCTCGTGTTGCAGGATCCAGTTGGTGTAATCGTTGGCAAGTTCGGCGAGGCTGGCACGTGCCACGTCGGTCAGTTTCATCTCTGTCTCGCGGCTTGTGTAGTGGCGCGAGGCACCTTCGGCTATGTTGGCGGTGCCGGAACGGGCAGCTTGCGTCATCTGGTCAAACTGGCGTCCGCACGGGTCGTTCTTCAGATTCAGGAATCGCTTGCAGAAGTCCTGCGTCGCAAGCTGAATGATGTTCGCAAACACCCACGTGTCAAGCCAAAAATAGGACAGCGTGCCGATTTTCATTATAATATCGTTTTTTTTTTGATGTTATTATTATTTTCGTGATCTCGTCGTCTCGTGATCTCGTGATCTCGATGTTTTCCTTTCGTGACGAAGTGGTTTCGTGGTCTCGATATCTCGCGATCTTTTTCTAAAACCGCACAAAGTTACTGCTTTTTTCTGACACTTGCAAATATTTTGGCTAAAAAGTGCGATATTTTTATCTTTTTTGCCGTTTTGGCGGTATTGGGAGGGGTTTTTGAGGTTGAGATGCCGATTTTATGCCCTCTTGTTCTTCCCCAATATGTTCAAACGGGCTCATTTGACGCTCACAAGTCGTCAAAAGCGGTGTTTTTCGTCTTTTTGGCAGTTCAGAGTTTACATGCCTATTTAGCAAAAATCACTTTTTTATAAAAAATGTACGCGCACGCTTGCGTATATCAAAAAAAAGTAGTAACTTTGCGCCCGCTTTTGAAGCGGGTACTAAAAAAGCCCCTCGAAAAGTCTCGTGATCTCGTGATCTCGTGATCTCGAAACCTCGAAAACAACAAAAACAATAAATAATTAACTAATTTTATGCAAACAATCAAACTGAAACGTGGATTGGACATTCCGTTTGAGGGACAGGCGGCTGAGACGCTAGGTAGCGTACGGAGGCCGGAGGTCTTTCACGTAGTGCCCGACCAGTTCGCCGGCATCACACCCAAGATGGATGTCAAAGTCGGCGATCGCGTGAAAGCGGGTAGCCCGCTGTTTCACGACAAGGCGTTTGAGAGCTTGTTCTTTACCTCGCCTGTCTCGGGTGAAGTCAAAGAGATCGTACGTGGAGACCGTCGTAAGATCCTCTCCGTCGATATCGCGGCAGATCCCGTGATAGCGTACGAGAAATTTGACACCACAGGTGACGTAAAGGAGCTGCTGCTGAAGAGCGGCCTCTGGGCATTGATGAAGCAACGTCCGTACGATTGCATCGCGATGCCGAACAAGCAACCACGCGCTATTTTTATTTCGAGTTTTGACAGTGCGCCTTGTGCCCCGAACTACGAGTTCGTGCTGAAGGGTCAGTTGCCCACTTTGCAGGCAGCCGTAACGGCTCTCGGTAAGTTGGCTCCGGTTTTCATCGGTATCCAGGGCGGCGCCAAAGCTACGGAGTTTAGAGAGTTGAAGGATTGCACCTTGTATGAGGTGTTTGGTCCGCACCCTGCCGGCAACGTCGGTGTGCAGTTGAACAACCTCGCGCCGCTGGCAAAAGGTGAGACGGTCTTTACGCTCAACATCCAGGACCTCGCGCTTATCGGCCGGCTCTTCCAGAAGGGCATCGTCGATATGCAGAAGAAGGTGGCGCTGACCGGTCCGCTCGCTTACGGACGTCAGTATTACAACGTGCTGCCGGGTATGCCGGTGAGCGCTGTGCTGACGAGCAACGTACACACGGAAGTGCCCTGCCGTTACATCGCAGGTAACGTGCTGAGTGGCCGTCAGATCACGCTCGATGACATGATTTCGATTTACGACAACCAACTGACCGTGCTCGACGAGGGCAGCGAGAACCATGAGTTCATGGGCTGGCTGTTGCCGCGGTTCAAAGCTTTCAACGCAGGTTGCACAGACCCCGCGAAGATGCTCGACAACGGGTTCACGCGTTGGTTGTTCGGACCGAAGAAGTACCAGTGGGATGCCCGTCTGAAGGGTGGTCGCCGTGCGATCATCGTCAGCAACGAGTACGACCGCGTCTTCCCGATGGATATCTACCCCGAGTACCTGATCAAGGCTATGATCGCGGGAAATATCGACCGCATGGAGGCACTCGGCGCGTATGAGGTGGCACCCGAAGATTTTGCGCTGTGCGAGTATGTCTGCACGTCGAAAATGCCGCTGCAGGCCATCGTACGCGAGGCGTTGGACAATTTAAAGAAGGAGATTGAGTAATGGAAAAGCTTTATCAGATATGGAAGAAGTTCGGAAAGAACTTCGAGACAGGAGGTAAGCTGAGTTGGTTGAGCTCGTTCTATGACGCTTTTGACACCTTCCTGTTTACGCCGCAGACGACCGCTAAACGCAACGGTACGCATATCCACGACGGCAGCGACAGCAAACGTACGATGATCCTTGTGGTCATGGCGCTTGTTCCGGCGATGCTGTTTGGTATGTTCAACGTCGGCTATCAGCACCTGTTGGCTACCGGTCAGTTGGCAGCAGGCATGACCGCTGCTCTCTGGTGGAAAGCGTTCGGTTTCGGCTTCTTGGCTGTACTGCCGTTTATCATCGTCAGCTATGCGGTCGGTCTGGGCATCGAGTTCGTCGTAGCGCAGATCAAGCATGAGGAGGTAGCAGAAGGATTCCTCGTAACGGGATTCATCATCCCGCTCATCGTGCCTATTAACACGCCGCTGTGGCAGGTCGCAATCGCAGTCGCTTTTGCAGTGATCTTCGCCAAAGAGGTGTTCGGCGGCACAGGTTATAACATCTTCAACGTAGCGCTTATCACGCGTGCGTTCCTCTTCTTCGCATACCCGAGCCACATGACCGGTGACGAACCGTTCATCCGCACGGGTGCTACTTGGGGCTGGGATGGCGGACACGCGCTCGTCGATGGTTTCTCGGGTGCAACGCCGCTGACGCAGATGGCTACCGGCACACCGGTGTCGCAGAGCTTCTGGGACATGGTGAACGGTCTTGTGCCGGGTTCGGTCGGTGAGACCTGTATCTGGGCCATCCTGCTCGGCGCATGTCTGCTGATTGCTACCGGCGTGGCTTCGTGGAAGACCATGCTCGCTACCTTCATCGGCGGCGGTCTGACCGCTTGGCTCTTCAATATCGGCGGCAGTGAGGCTAACCTCGCAGCGCAGTACCCGTGGTACATGCACCTCGTAAGCGGCGGTTTCGCTTTCGGTGCAGTCTTCATGGCTACTGATCCCGTAACATCGGCTCGTACCGAGTGCGGTAAGTGGATTTACGGCTTCCTCATCGGTCTCGTAGCAGTACTCGTGCGCGTTCTCAACCCGGGTTACCCCGAGGGAATGATGCTCGCTATCCTGCTCATGAACGCTTTTGCGCCGCTCATCGACTGGTGTGTTGTTCAAGCAAATATTAACCGTCGCGCTAAACGCGTCATTAAGTAAGGAGGACACGCTATGAAACTGAATACAAATTCGAATGTGTACACCTTCGTCTATATGACGATTGTGGTAATTATCGTAGCGGTCCTGCTGGCGCTGGCGAACCAGGCTCTCAAGCCGCGTCAGGACGCTAACATCCTGCTCGACAAGCAGAAACAGATCCTCGGTGCACTCAAAGTGGACTACAGCCAGGCTGATCCCGCAGAGGTGTATTACACCCTCGTGCAGGACACGCTCAAGTACGAGAACGCCGAAGTATATGTAGCTAACCTCAACGGCGCAATCAAGTACGTGCTGCCGCTCGAAGGTAAAGGTCTTTGGGGCGGTATCGGCGGTTATCTGGCACTCGACGAGGACAAGAACACCATTTATGGTGTTAACTTCAACCACGAGTCCGAGACACCGGGTCTGGGCGCTAAGATCGTGGACATGCCTTTCCGCGCTCAGTTCGAGGGCAAGCATATCCGCAACGCCGAAGGACAAGTCGTTTCCGTGGCGGTGCTGAAAGCCGGTACACGTGCTGAAGGTCAGGAGCAAGTAGATGCCATCTCCGGCGCTACCATCACCTCGACCGGCGTCAGCACGATGCTCAACGAGGAACTCGTGAATAACTATGTTGAATTCTTAAACGAAAAGGAGGTCGAAGATGTTGAGTCAGAAGACTAAGGACACATTGTTAGGTCCTCTTAACGCCAATAACCCTGTCGTTGTGCAGATACTCGGTATCTGTTCGGCACTCGCCGTAACGGTGCAGCTGAAGCCTGCCCTCGTCATGGGTATCGCTGTGACGATCATCGTCGCTATGTCGAATGTCATCGTGTCGCTCATCCGCAACACCATCCCGATGCGTGTACGTATCATCGTGCAACTCGTGGTTGTAGCGGCGCTTGTGACACTCGTCAGTGAGGTGCTCAAAGCCTTTGCGTACGACGTGGCAATGCAGCTATCCGTCTATCTCGGTTTGATCATCACCAACTGTATCCTCATGGGTCGCCTCGAGGCGTTCGCCATGACCAATAACGCGTGGGATTCCCTGCTGGACGGTCTGGGCAACGGTCTGGGCTATGCCCTCATTCTGGTCATCGTAGCCTTCGTGCGTGAGCTCCTCGGCTCGGGTCAACTGCTGGGTTTCCAAGTGATCCCGCAGTGGTGCTATGACCACGGCTACGAAAACTGCGGTATGATGCTCATGCCCGCCATGGCGCTCATTCTCGTCGGCTGTGTCATTTGGGTACATCGTTCAATTAATGATAAGGAGGCTAAGTAATGGAACACGCTTTAAGTTTATTTGTCCGCTCGATTTTTGCGGATAACATGATTTTCGCGTACTTCTTGGGAATGTGCTCTTACCTCGCCGTTTCAAAGAACGTGAAGACCTCAGCCGGTCTGGGCGTAGCCGTTACTTTCGTGCTCGTCGTTACCCTGCCGGTTAACTACCTCTTGCAGACGCTCGTGCTTGAGCCCCTGCATCTGGAATACCTGTCGTTCATCCTCTTCATCGCCGTCATTGCCGCTATCGTGCAACTGGTGGAGATGGTTGTGGAGAAATACAGCCCGTCGCTTTACGCGAGTCTGGGTATCTTCCTGCCGCTGATTGCGGTGAACTGCGCCATCATGGGTGGTTCGCTCTTCATGCAGCAGCGTATCGGCCTGCCCGCAGTGGATGCCAAGGCCATCACCAGCCTGCTCGACGCGTTCATGTACGCGCTCGGTTCGGGTATGGGATGGTTCTTAGCCATCGTCTGCCTCGCAGGTATTCGTGAGAAAATGGAGTATAACGATGTACCCAAACCGCTGCAGGGACTGGGTATCACGTTCATCACCGTGGGCCTCATGGCGATGGCGTTCATGTGCTTCAGCGGACTGGAAATCTAATAGGAGGACAACACTATGAATATGACTGCAATTTTATATGCTGTAGGAGTGTTCCTCATTGTGATCCTCCTGTTAGTGGCTATCCTCTTGGTGGCTAAGAAATACTTGGTGTCTTCGGGTAATGTCAAAGTCACCATCAACGGCGACAAGGTCTATGACGTGGCAGCCGGTGGCTCGCTTCTCAACCAACTCGGCGAAGCCGGCGTTCACCTGCCTTCTGCCTGCGGCGGTAAGGGCTCTTGCGGACAGTGCAAGTGCCAGGTACTCTCCGGTGGCGGCGAGATCCTGCCTACCGAGACCGTCCATTTCTCCCGCAAACAGCAGAAAGAAGGCTGGCGTCTGGGTTGCCAGGTCAAAGTCAAAGAAGACATCACCATGAAGGTCGATGAGGCTGTTCTGGGTGTCAAGGAATGGGAATGCGAGGTTATCTCCAACAAGAACGTCGCTACCTTCATCAAGGAGTTCAAGGTGCAGTTGCCTCCGGGCGAGCACATGCACTTCGAGCCGGGTTCGTACGCACAGATCATCATCCCTGAGTACGATATCGACTACGACCGCGACATGGATAAATCGCTCATCGGTGACCTCTACCTGCCCGCTTGGCAGAAGTTCGGCCTGTTCAAACTCAAACAGAAGAACACCCAGGCTACCGTACGTGCGTACTCCATGGCTAACTACCCCGACGAGGGCGATATCATCACGCTTACTGTGCGTATCGCCACGCCGCCGTTCAAACCCAAAGAGCAGTGCCCCAACGGACCGGAGTTCATGGATGTGCCCTGCGGTATCGCTTCTACCTATATCTTCTCGCTCAAACCGGGCGATAAGGTACGCATGAGCGGTCCTTACGGAGAGTTCCGTCCTGTCTATGACAGCAAGAAGGAGATGATCTGGGTCGGTGGTGGTGCCGGTATGGCTCCGCTGCGTGCACAGATCATGCACATGCTGAAGACCCGCAACTGCCGTGACCGTGAGATGCACTATTTCTACGGCGCACGTGCGATCGACGAAGTCTTCTTCCTCGACGATTTCCTCGCGCTGGAGAAGGAGTTCCCGAACTTCCATTTCCACCTGGCGCTGGACCGTCCGGACCCGAAGGCAGACCAACTGGGTATCAAGTACACCCCGGGCTTCATCGCTCCTGTTATGGGCGACACCTACCTCAAGCAGCATGACGCTCCCGAGGATGTCGAGTACTACCTCTGCGGTCCTCCTATGATGGCCAAGACCGTCCTCGACCTCTTGCACTCCCTCGGAGTGGATGATGCCGATATTCGTTTTGATAACTTCGGAGGATAAGGACGCATGAGGCTCATGTGACATTACACAAACGGGGCTTAAGCCCTTATATGACAACGCTCGGTTTATCAGGTGCTTGCACATGGATAGACCGAGTGTTTGTTGTATAGACACCGCATGGTGTTTGTGTAATGTCACATGAGCCTCATGCGCAAAAATGAGTGGATCGAACTTCGGGGGAATTGCCGCAGGCAAGGCGGCGTCCGAATTTCGGGGGATAACCAGGAACGTAGTTCCTTATGTCATTCTTATGGTTTGGTTAGGGGGATGTCGGGTAAAGCATATATTCAGCATATATTGAGCATATATTCAGCATATATTGGAACAAGGCGGAAGGAAGGTGGAAATGATAACGAGCGCGCGTATGTACGCGCGTTCATTAAATGTATATAGTATAGGTAAGAATAACCTGAGAATTAAGCGATTTCCTCACCCTTTTTGAGTGCTACGCTCACCTCGTGCCGCACATAATCGCACAGCCGCCCTTGAATAGGCTTGTTATATTTCCGTGCTTTCCGCTTTGCCTCATCATATTTGGCTTGCCATGCCGCCCTGCGCTCCGGATTATGCAGTATCTCCTTGCATGTCGCAATCAGCGCACCAAACTCCTTCACATGCGGCAGACTTGCTTTCTTTTTCTTGGTTTTCTTGCTCAGCTCCGGCTTTTCGCACACAGCTGCCCATTCCCCATTTCCGGGAATCCTCCGTGCGTAATGTCTTTGATCCACATGTCCCCGCACCTCATCTGCCAAACTCGTCCATTGTACTTTCATAGTTCTCTATCGGTTTTAATTTCTGTTTCCAAATTCTGTGCAAATATACAACAAAATTTTCACATATGCAAATTTCTGCCCTCCGTTTTGTGATAAAAATGATATTTCCTCGTTTTTTTCTTGCGTATATCATTTTTTTTTAGTACCTTTGCAGCCAAAAGTTGCAAAGACATGAACGAACAATATCCGACAGCGATATGCGTAGCCGACAATTATCTGGAAGACAGAGGCTGGACAGAGCTGATTGATCCGCGCTGGGCTCCGCAGTTATTGGAGGAGTTTAGACGTTCAGGTCTTGGATGGACAGACAAGGAGATAGTTGAGGTAGTTAATGAAGTGCTCTTCGGGGAAGCCGAATGGAACTCAACCGATCGGATAGAAATGAGGGATGACATGTGGCCTACGCGCCAAGAACAAATCAACACCTCTATCACCTACAACGGCTTTTCGGAGCACACGCTCCAATTGATTGATAACTATATAAACGATATACTCAATGGAAGAACAAATCTTGATCGATTTAATCAACAAGAGCATGCAGGCCTCTGCCTTGCAGATTCGCCGCTCATTGGGGCGTACGCCGTATGTGGCTACGCGCGAGCAAGCTTTGAACCAGGTCGCTTTTCTCTTAAATGCAAAACAGGCAGCCCAGCAAACTGGGAAATAGACGCCAAACAAGAGGAGGCTGTTGAACAATGGGCTCGTGCTAAAGGTATATGGTTCTCGAATCCCGAAAAGGTGTTCACGTCCGGCTATGGCTCCATGATCGCCAAAGGTGCAGAAGCCAAAGTGTATTACAAGCCGGGCGACACCTCTGTCATCAAGGAGCGCACGTCTATCTATTCCACATTGGATAAAGCATTTGAAGCTATCGTGCTCCACAATGCCTTGTTCCCGGAAACACAGATGACTACTATCGGCTTCACTCGCGACTCAGACGGATTGTTTAGAATCATCCTCACACAGCCTTATATTGATTGCCAACGACTCGCCACTAAAGCGGAGATAGATGAGATGGTAGGCGCGAAAGGTTTCCATGACAATGGAGATGGGACGGGAGTAAACTATATCAGCGATCGTCTGCACCTTGAAGACATGCACTCCGCCAACGTCTTCATTGACCCGCAATCAGGCAAACCAATTTGTATTGATTGTATCGTTAAATTTATAAAGAAAGAATAAGCATTTGGTATCTTTTCGCGTACATTGCCAGCAAATGGCAAAATAAGGAATCATTATTTATGAGTAAGGTTATATACTTATTGGGAGCAGGAGCAAGTTATGGAAGTCGAGGAGTATTGCCGCACTTTTCGGTTCCTTTTATGAGTTCCGATAATATGCAACCTCCCAAAGGAATTATACGTGGCTTGCCTATTCTAAGTGAATTTCCACAAGCGGTTGCCCAAATGCAAGATGAAGTTGGAAAAAATCAAGATGACAATAATAAAATAATATCGGAAATAATAACTCATATTCTTAATGTCAGCAAAGAGTATCCAACAATAGATACTTATGCAAAAATGCTGTACACCACAAAGCAGATAGAAGAATATGAGAAATTTAAGGAACAAATTGCGTTGTTTTTCTTAATGTGGCAAAGATCACATAAACACGATATACGTTATGATGCATTTATTGCTTCCTTGATTGATGCCGAAACAAGGGAATTCCCTCCTATGACGATATTAACATGGAATTATGATATGCAATTTGAAATGTCATATTCCAAGTATATTACAGAGGGAAGGGCTTTATGGAAAATTTGGGACAAATTGAATGTGTATTGTAAATCTAACGGCAGTTTGCCCAAATACAATGTGGAACATCCATTTGCATTTATAAAACTTAATGGATCAGCTATGTTTCATGCCTCCAAACCAGATGATCGTTCTTTAAGATATACATTACAAGATGTTATGTGGAGATCTACAGACGGAGAACAATTTGTTAAAGATATATGTTCAATATATGAGAATAGTCAGCATAAAAATATTTTTGCAGTTCCCGAATATGTAAATGAATTATCCTATGCATGGGAAGATTTCGGAAAGGAACAAATAAAGCAGAACTTGGAACAACGAGGAGCAGATTGCGAAACTCTTGTAATAATTGGCTACTCTTTTCCCTATGTAAATAGAGAAATCGATAGACATATTTTCAGTAGTATGCCAAACCTCAAAACAATTTACGTTCAAGATATTGATGCAGTTAATGTAAAAGAGCGTGTAACGGCTATTTATGAATATATGCAAAAAGATGCGCCACGAATCATTTCGAAGACAGATGTTGGACAATTTTTTATTCCTAACGAGTTAGGTTGATGACAGATACCGTCTTTTGCACGACGTAAAACAGCAAAGCCAAGCGCAAAGCGTTGCGCAGACATGTTGATATTCACGCAGTAGAGAAATCGCCAAATTCAAAGCAGTTTGAATATAAGAAACACAGAGAAACCAGTTTAGTGGTTTGCTTGTGTGTTTCTTGGGCGTTTGGCGATGCCCTTCTACTGCGACAAGTGAACCACTATTTTTTAACAGAAAATCCGATATAACGATGAAAAAGTACTATAAATTCTATTCTGCTGACAATACACATATAGAAGATGTGTTCAATAACTCGCATCTATATATGACGGATTATCAAGGGATGTGGAACAAAAATGATGACTCAGAGGGCAAGTACTGGTTAGATGCTTCAATCTCAGAATCGTTGCGTGAAAAAGTTCTTCAAGAGAAAAGAAATCTCATGATATGCTGCGTGACCAATAAGATGAGAAATGCTAACATGTGGCATGAGTTTGCAAATGATGGAAACGGGATATGCATAACTATTCATCCTAATACCACGGACAGACTTACATTATTCAAAGTAGTTTATCAAGACATGCGTCCTTATATTGCGCCATGGCAATTTAACAATATATCTGCTGAAAAGATTGCCGAAAAGATTCTCAAGCATAAACTATTTATTTTCTCGAAGGAGTTTGAAACTCGAATATTGAGAAGAGTGTCAGACGGAAGGAGGTTTGATTTCCTCCCGGTAACAATAGATAGACTTTATTTAGGATGGAATTTAGCAGAAGATAAAGAACGCAAATTTAGAGGATATGCAGCATATGCAAATATTAAAGTCGTAAAACTACATAAACCTATTGTATAATTTATATATTATGGCATATTTTGATAAATATGGAGTTGAGTTTTCTGATGATCAAAAAACGCTAGTAAAGTGTCCTGAAGATTTTTCTGGGGAATATGTTGTGCCGTATCCGACAGAAGAAATCGGTCCATATGCATTTATGGATTGTATAAATCTTTCCTCTGTTACACTCCCTAATAGTGTTTTAGTTATTGGAGAAAGCGCTTTTAGAGAATGTAAAAATCTAAAACACATTGTAATACCAAAAGGGCATAAATTTATTGCTAATGGAGCATTCGCATATAGTGGTTTATCATCAATCATTCTTCCGAGTTCTTTGGAAAAAATTTGTGAGAGTGCATTCTTTAATTGTGTAAAACTAGAGTCTTTGGTCATCCCTAATAAGGTTACAGAGATTGAGAAGTCGGCATTTGGTTATTGTATAAAATTAAAATCTATTTATATTCCTAACTCAGTTACACGGATAGGAGAATTTGCATTTGGAGGGTGCGAAGGTTTGCAGTCAATCAAAATACCTAATTCTGTTTCACACATTGAATGTGAAGCTTTCTCGGATTGCAAATTTATGACAGATATATATCTTCCAACGTCTATAGCAAGTATCGGTAAAATGGCTTTTTCTAATTGTGGTAGTTTAATAATTCATATTCCCAAAAACTTTAAGTCTCGTTATTTACAAATGGAAGGAATAAGAGGTTTTGAAAACCAACTTGTCGAATACGAGGCGACAGAAGGAAATGGGAATCACAAAAGCCATAAACAGATTTATTCTAACAATATCAATAATAAAACTGATATCAAGAATAATTATAAAATCGCTATAATTATAATTATTGCGATAATTGGTTTGGTAATGTTATTCAACGCTAAATGCGCAAAAACAAAAAGTAATCACCACTATGACCACTTTGATCCTAGTATGGAATATAGACACTCTGATTAATTATGTTTATCAATCTTGTAAATACTGACATCCCATTTAAGGAATACCAATTGAGTCAAGATAAAATTGACGCGTTGAAATTTCAATTGTTACTATCGGAAGGTTATTTGAATGCCTACGAATTGCAGGACGAACAAGACCCCTTTGATTGTTACAATGTTTTTCTGTTGTTTTTGGAAGGGAAATTATTATTTCTTTTAGTAGGAAACGCGAGAGCAATAGAAGACGGTTATCCATTTCTGTGTATGGTAGATATGTCTGGTGAATTTCCTCGTCGGCTGGATAGTGAGGAAATGATAGATTTCATTTGCGATGCATATCACCTCAATCAAAATACGCCAATTACATGTAGTTTGGTTTCACTTGATAATGAAATAGACAGGATTGTTATTACACAAAAACTTGAAGACGAGTTGGAATATGTAATCAAAGCACGTAGGCGTACTCCTAAAGAGGAGGTCAAAGAAGAATCGGCTGTTTTGCGTCACTATGAGGAATACGATAAACCTGCTAAGAGAAATGTTGATTATGAGTTGTCCGCCTCTGAACAAACTGAAATGGAAAGATTAAAACAGATCTTTCTGAAAAAGATATATAATTTCGATTACAAACCAAATAGCGATAAGTGAAACGTTTAATTCCTATATTGCTAACCGTTCTTTCATCTTGTACTTGCCATAATAACTGGGTGCAAGAGTTGGAAAGCAAGAATCCGCTCAAAGATAGCACTAACTACATTAGTGTCTATTTCCGCTTTGATACGATCATTAACGATTTTGAGGTCAGCGGTATTCTTTATCCTTATTATTCCGGCAAAAGCGGCTGGAGCGACATTGAGAATGGTGTTCGACTCTTCTTTCTCTCTCGCAAAACAGGAAAAGAATATATTTGGACAGATTGGGATAATTCGTGCAGTTGCTTCCAAAATATATTCATGAGCAAGAATGTCTATGACATTGTACATTCCGAAGGGTTTAGCGGTTTCAAGAATGGCGACACATATATTTTTAACTACGATACCCACCAAAGCGCAAATGCTCAAAATCCATTCTTCAAATATGCAGAGTATCAGTTTTATGATATAGACTTCGATGGAGAGAATGAACTGCTGCTCAATTACTATCATGGAGGACCGAAAGGCGGTTTGATGTCTGAACCATATGAGATTACGGATACCGCACTTGTTTCAATTACTCCGATAGGAGATAATTTTGTCTTTAGTTTTGACGAAAATACCACAATTGATCCTGACAACAAAACCATTACAAACATCCTTTATAGTAGTATGTGTGAATGGGGAACATATTGCTACAAGTTTGATGAAAAAGGCGATTTATATCTATTGTACGATGTTGACAGCTATTTGAATATGGCAAAAGATTCTATCATCTCCGATACTACTTTCTATCGATGACGTATTTGGGTTCAGTGCTCGCAGTAAACCATGCTAGTTCCATAAACGCGACACTTACTCAAGTGCCGCGTTTATTGTAATCGCTTTTTAAAGGCTTTATTTGTTGTTTTTCTTCCTATCGAACTCCTCCGCAGTAGCCGTAAAAAACACATCGCCGCTGCTGTTGAGGGCGGTTTCTACAGAATCTTGGACGACACCTCAATCTGTTGAAGCCGACAGCATTTATCATCAAATTTCGCGCATAAGATACATTTGGGAGAAATAAATTTTGCGATTTTACGCATTTTATGTAAGAAAAATTTTGCTATGTCAGAAATTTGTTGTACCTTTGCAGCGAATTTAGTGTTCGGTGTTCGCGAATTGCGAACGATTTAATGGAATATATTGATTTTAAAAGGCTATGAAAGAGCAAGATTTAGTCATATTATTAAAGAAATTGACATTCAAAGGACGTTCACTTTCCTTAAGAAAACTTGCCGAAGAACTCGGCATGAGTGCGTCCAGCGTGAGTGAGAGTCTGGAGCGCAGCAAAAAGGCACAGTTGGTGGATCGCAATAAGAAGCGCGTAAACACCTTGGCTTTGCAAGAGTTCATGGAGCATGGCCTGGCTTATGTGTTTCCTGTTGAGACAGGACGTGTTATCCGTGGCATACCTGCATATGTGAGTGCCTCGCCGATTAAAGAGCAAGTGGCCAATGCTACGGATCAGTACGTGTGGCGTTATGCTAAAGGAAAGGCGCGTGGACAACTGATAGAGCCGCTCTATCCGTCTGTGCCGGAAGCAGCTTTGCGCGACGAGGAGTTATACCAACTTTTGGTTATTGCCGATACGTTGCGCATGGGACGTTCGCGTGAGAAAGAGATTGCGATTGCGGAACTGAATAAATACATCCAGCGCTATGTCGAAAACCAATAATGAACGTTTGCAGGAGATTGCCGAAGGCATGCAGAGTTTGAATGAGCGGCTGGTGTATGTCGGAGGTGCGATGGCCGGGTCATATGCCAATGATCCTGCAGCTGCTGAGCCGCGTCCTACGACAGACGTGGATTGTGTGGTGGATTCGAAGAACTATGCGGAACATGCGGCAGTAGAAGAGCAGTTGCGCAAGTTGCATTTTCAGAACGATACAGAGTCCGAGCCTCCAATAATCTGCCGTTGGGTGTATAACGGTGAGGTAGTGGATGTTATGTCTTATGAAGAAAAGAGCCTTAGTTTCGGCAATCGCTGGTATCGGCCGGGCTTCGAACATCGAGAAATCTATACCTTACCTTCCGGAAAGCAGATCTACCGTTTGCCGGTCGCTTATTATTTGGCGACGAAGATAGAAGCGTTACTGTCGCGTGGAGGAGCCGATTGGCGAGGAGCAAAGGACTTCGAAGATATCATCTACGTGCTCAATTATTGCACGGATATCATGGCGCGTTTTCGTGCGTCGGAAACAGACGTTCAGCAGTATCTTTCGGAGCAGTTTGCGACCATGTTGCAGCGACCGAACTTCAGCGAAGAGATAGAGTGTGCTATCTCTGCAGACGAGATTGAACGTACGGACATGTTGATTCAAATTATGAGTGATATCGCGTTGTATAAGCCGGAACCAGGCTTGCGGATTCAATTCGTGAGTGACTTGCATCTCGAGTTTGAGCAGAATCGAATGTGGCTTGAAGAGAATCCGTTGGAGGTTACGGGAGACATACTCCTCATTGCCGGAGACACGGCATATCTGGACGTGCAGGAGAGAGGACATGATACCTATTCGCAATACACTTTCTGGGATTGGGCAAGCGAACACTACAAGCAAGTGATCGTGTGTCTCGGCAACCATGATTTCTACGGCTATTACGACTTGGCGACCATGCCGAACGGATATTGCAAGCAGATCCGCCACAACGTACACGCATATTATAATAAGGTCGTTTCGTTAGGAGACATAGATATCATCGTCTCGACCCTTTGGTCGTTCATCGAGCCGTTTGATGCATATCAGACAGAGAAAGGCGTGAGTGATTTCTACCGAATCTTATACAATGGACATCGTCTCACAGCAGACGATTTCAATGCCGAACACGAACGTTGTTTTGATTTTATCCGCAAAGCTGTGAAGGAGAGTAAGGCGAAGACGAAGATTGTGCTTACACACCATGTGCCGACACAACAATGCACCGCGAAAGAGTTCCAAGGTAGTGTTATCAATGGTGCATTTACCGTAGAGTTGGGTAATTATATAGCAGATTCGGATATTGACTATTGGATCTATGGGCACTCGCATCGCAATATCGACGCGCAAATCGGCAAGACGAAGATCCTCTCCAACCAACTCGGTTACATCTCGCACGGCGAGTATTTACGCAATGGATTTAGGTTAGGAAGAATGATAGAGGTATAATCGGACTAAAATACTAACAATCAATGAAAAACGCGTACGTGTGTGCGCGCTCTTTAATCGAGATAGTTTCTATATCTAATTTCCCTTTCTCTTCCAATCGTACTCCTCTGCAGTAGCCGTAAAGAACACATCGCCGCAGCTGTTAAGCGCCGTTTCTACAGAATCTTGGACGACACCGATGATGAAACTTTTTTCAAATTACGCAAGAAAAAACTTCCGATTTTTTTTACATAAGAAGTAAAACATTTGCATATGTCAGAATAATTTTAAATATTTGTTGTACTTTCGACCTGCTACCCTAAAGGGCCCCTTCGAAAGTAGTTCTTATCTCGCACAAATATGCTCGAACGATTATTTCGCACAATTGTGCAAATAACAAGTATTTCCCGTTTAAAATCCAAATTAATTTTGATTTTTACCGTTAAATCCTTGTGTATTCCAAATATTTGTAGTACCTTTGCAAGCAAAATGGAATGACTTATGGATACGTATCGATTCAGGAAACAGATTCACCGATTGCCAGGGAAGGTGATACACGCCATCCCACTGCCGGAACCGGAGGTGACAGCAGGTCAAGGCGCGCGTCGTGAGATCGGCGCAATGTGCAAGAAGGCAGGTTACAAGCAAGTGCTGGTAGTAACCGACGAGACCTTACACCGTTTGGGCTATGAAGAGGCGATATTAGAGTCTTTGAATGAGGCGGGAGTGAACGCTTCGCTCTTCTGCGACATTCACTCCGAGCCGACGATCGCCATTATTGAAGCAGGGCGTCAGCAGGCATTGGAGACCAAAGCGGAAGCGATCATAGCGTTAGGCGGCGGGTCGGTGATGGATAGTTGTAAGATGATAGCCGCGGGTTGCAAGATGCCCCATGTGCCGGTGAAAGCGCTGCTGCTGAAGTTCCTGCCGGTTCCCGGTGAGACCATCCCGCTGATCATGGTTCCTTCTACCGCAGGAACCGGTGCCGAACTGACTGTAGGTGCGGTAGTGACGAACGAGCACGGCGCTAAAGGCTCGACCGTGCTGATCGGCCTGAAGGTGACGCATGTGGTACATGATAGCGAGTTGACCGAACATGCACCGAAGCATGTGATTGCGGCGTGCGGTATCGATGCCCTGAGTCATTGTATCGAAGGGGCGGTGAGTGACACGGAGGTCGATGAAGAAGATATGCGCATGTCCATGGAAGGCGTGAAGTTGATTCTGGAGAATCTGCCGTTATTAACGAGTGAAGGAGTGAAAGAATTAACGAGTGAAGGAGCAGAGCAAGCCCGGTTGAATATGGCGAAGGCAGCGATGTACGGCGGTAACGCCATCAACACGCAACTGGCAGGATATGTGCACGCATTCGCACACAGTATAGGGGCTATGTATCATCTCTCGCACGGGCAAGCAATCTCGCTGATGCTGATGCCGGTGCTGGAGTTTCAGAAAGAAGCTTGCAAGGCGCACTATGAGGCCTTGGCGAAATACTGCAACGTGCCTGATTTCCTGCAAGCGATACGCGAACTGATGGCAACATGCGGAATGGACCAAATCGTTTCGCCGGTACGCGCTTGCGATCACGAACAACTGATTCCGATGATTGCCGCCGATTCAATCAACTATTCGGCGCCGGTGACACTCTGCAATGCGGATATCAAGGCGATACTTGACCAAATCACCAATGACCAATCACCAATCACAAATGACGAATCACAGATTCGTGACATCGTGGCAACGCAGAGAAAGTTCTTCCGGACCGGCGAGACATTGCCGATTAAATGGCGTATCAAACAACTCAAGCGGCTCAAAGAGGCGGTGATTGCGCACCAGGATGAACTGATTGGCGCGCTATGCGAGGACCTCGGCAGAAGTGAGTTGGAAGCCTACCTGTGTGATATTGGTCCGATTATCACCGAAGTGAATGAGATGATTGCGGGTCTGCGCAGATGGAGTAGGCCGGAGATCCATTTCAGCGGTTTGATGTGCTGGCCAAGTATCTTCACCAAGGTTTATAAAATGCCGTACGGCGTGACGCTGGTGATTAGTCCGTTTAACTTCCCGATTTTGCTGACGATAGGCGTCGTAGCAGCAGCCATGTGCGGCGGTAACACGGTGGTGATCAAGTCCAGTTCGAAGTCGTCAGCCAGCACGGCAGCACTCAAGAAGTTCTTTGCGGAAGTGTTCCCGCCGGAATATATCACGCTTATCGACGGCGGTCACGACGTGGCGGATATGTGTCTTGCGCAACGCTTTGATAAGATTTTCTATACCGGCAGTCCGTCGGTGGGTAAGCATGTATTATCCGAAGCTGCGAAGAACCTGACGCCGGTAGCGTTGGAGTTGGGCGGCGAGACAGGTAACTGGTGTGTGGTACGGGCAGACGCAGACCTCAAAGACGCTGCGCGCAAGATAGCCTTCTTTAAGTTGCTCAACGCAGGACAGATATGCATCAATATCAATCAGATAGCGGTTGCCGAAGAAGTAGCCGACGAGTTCCTGAAAGAACTGAAAGCAGCCTTCATAGCCCAGATAGGCGAACATGCGGAGCAAAACGAGGAGTACCCGAAACTGATTACAGACACGGCGTACGACAAGTGCGCGAACTTGGCGGACGAGTACCGCGAGCGTATTGTGTTCGGCGGAGTAGGGGATAAAGCCGCTCGCAAATATGCCCCGACGATCATCTATCCGGTGGATAGAAACGAACACATCGTGCAACACGAACTCTTCTGTCCGCTGTTGCCGATCGTACCCTATAAAGATGCTGAAGTGGATAGCCTCATGGACGTGATAGCCGACCGCGAACATCCCTTAGCGATGTACCTCTTCACGCGCGATATGCGCTGGGCGAATCGCGTGATGCAAACCCAGCAGTTTGGCGGCGGTTGCATCAACGAAGTGTGTGTACATATGATGGTGAAGGGTGTTCCATTCAACGGTACCGGTCATTCGGGCATGGGCGCGTACCACGGCGAATGGGGTTTCCGCGAGTTCACACACCCGCAGACCGTACTAAAAGGAAGTTCGCGCTTCAATCTCTCGTTGCGCGAACATCCTTATACCGGTAAAGCCGGTGAAACGAAAATGCGTCTGTTACGTCTGTTTGAACGCTAATCAAGCAGCCATGCTTTTGATATAAGCGAGGATGAGGTTAACAGCCGCGTCCTCGTTTATTTCGTCCATATTGATGACGAGTTGGTAGTTACGAGTGTCGTAACGGGAAGTGCCGGTGAACTCCTGCACGTAGTTCTCACGCATTTTATCGACCTTCTCGATGGTGAGACGCGCTTCCTCTTTGCTCATGTTCTGCTCACGGGCAACACGCGCCATGCGGCAAGGCATCGAAGACTGAATGAAGATACTCAGATGGTTCGGGTGCTCACGGAAGACGTAGCACGCCGTACGGCCGGCAATGACGCAGGAGTGATCCTTGGCAAGGGCCTTGAGCACTTGGGTCTCTGCGCGGAACACATCCTCGGTCTCGATGTTCGTTTGGTTGATCTCGTACTCGGACTCGGAGAAGGTCATCTTGCGCTTGAACTGCTCCCACCAACCGGTTTCCTGACCTTTGAGCTGCTCGATTTGCTCCACGGAGAGGTTATAGCGCTCCTGCAGGGCGTTGATGACGGCTTTATCGAAGTACTCGACACCTAATTTCTCGGCTAACTTACGACCGACGGTTCTGCCGCCGCTACCTAATTCACGATTGATCGTGATGATGAATTTATTATTGATGTTCATAAGATTTTTGATTGTTGATTTTTGATTTTAGAAGATAAGCAGGGTCAACAAGTAGGCGACTATCGTGGAGACGGTCACGCAAATAAGACCCGGCATCATGAACGAGTGGTTGAGCAGGTACTTACCGATGACGGTCGTGCCCGAGCGGTCGAAGTTGACAGTCGCAATATCCGACGGGTAGTTCGGGATGAAGAAGTAACCGTAAACCGACGGCAGGACACCTAATAGTACGACGCCCGGAATACCAAGCTTATACGCCAGCGGCAACATCGCTACCACTACGGCTCCTTGCGAGTTGATCAGTACCGACACCGCAAAGAACACTAACGCAATCGACCACGGATATTTGGTCACGATATCGTCGAGTATGTCTTGAATCTGCGGCATGTAGTTACCGAAATAGGTGTCTGCCATCCACGCGATACCGTAGATCGCTACGACTGCCACCATACCGCTTTGCCATACCGGGCCGGCTACCGCTTTCTTGGGCGAAGCCTTGCAGAAGATAATCATCAGCGCTGCCGCCGTGATCATAATGATCTGGATGACAAGGTTCATCTTGAGCGTCACCATACCCATTTCCGTGAAGTTCTCCGCTACGACACCGGCTTTTGCCAGTTCTTTGGCGGTAATGGTTACACCACTCGCCAGCGTGATATCTCCGGCTCCTTTGACCGCTTTGACTACCTCAAAACTCGGCAATAATTCCGGGAAAATAGCGAACATTACGATAACTGCCAAAGCGCCGAGGAAGATGAAGACGCTGTTCTTGGCCGATTGCGGAATCTCACGATCGAGGGTTGTCGCGGTATTACCGTATATATACGCGCGCTGCTCGGGATCGGCGATCTTGGCTTGGAAGACCGGGTCTTTGTCGAGGTCCAGACCACGTTTGTAGGACGCTGCTGCCGCTGCCATCAGACCGCAGATACATGCCGGAATGGTGATCATGAGCACTTGCGGGATGGTGATATCAAAACCGTTCGCAT